>CAYOCM010000051.1:0-8756 GCA_964402515.1 uncultured Ruminococcus sp.
TGTCTTTTAAAACTCCGATACACTTTGATATAACATCCGCGTTAATTTTGCTTAGCGGTGAGGCGCGTACCGCGGTGAATATAGCGTGCAAATCGTATAAGTCATAAATGCATATCATGATTCATTCTCCGCCTAATGTAAACATCTTTTTAGATTATATAAGTAAGTTTAAAAGACCGGATATAGTCGATAATGCCTTTTAAACCGCATACAAGTATAACACGATATGGCAATTTTGTCAATATATGTTATATATTTAAGAATACTTTAAAAACGCACAATCAACGCGGTGTGACTGTTGACATTTCTTGAGCAATGGTTTAAAATAAGCATGAGGTGAAAAATATGTCGAGTTTGACAAGAGTTTATTTGCAAAAAGGCAAAATCTCAAACGGGATCGCGATAATCGAAGGCGGCGATGCCGATCACTTGATAAAAGTGATGCGGCTGACCGAAGGCAGCAGATTTTGTATATGCGACGGCATTTCGGCCGAATACGATGCGACTATAACTCATATATCCGATCTGTATGTAGAGGCGACCGTCGACGAACGCCGCGAACTTGATACGGAACCATACTGCCCTATCGTGCTTTATCAATGCCTGCCAAAAGGCGACAAGATGGAGACGGTAGTACAAAAAGCGGTTGAGCTCGGAGCCACCGACATCGTACCGGTTTTGTCGGAGAGATGCATTTCGCGTCCCGATGCAAAAACAGCGGCAAAAAAGGTCGAACGTTGGCAACGCATTGCCGAATCTGCCGCGGCTCAATGCGGCAGATGTCAAATTCCCAAGGTGCACGCGCTGTCGGATTTTTACGATGCCGTAAATTCCATGTGCGGTGTGCGCTTTATATGCTATGAAAACGAAAAAGATACACTTATTGCCGAGCTGCTCGGCCGGACATCTCAGCACACCGCGGGCACGATATCGTTTTTAATCGGTCCCGAGGGCGGAATATCGGATCGAGAGATAACTTTTGCAAAAAAAGCCGAGGTTTCGACCGTCAGTTTGGGCAAGCGCATATTGCGCACCGAGACGGCATCGGGGTTTGTGTTGTCGGCACTTGAGATATTGACTCATTGGTAAGATTGCACAATACGATTTTTTACACTTTAAGCCTTATTTTGTTTGCAATATACAAAATGAGGCTTATTTTTTTGTGAAAAATCAGCAAAACCTATTGCAATAACAAAAAGTTTGATATATAATAGCAACGTGTTTAATCATTAAATATTCGGAGGGAAAACATGAGCAATAAACTCTTTCAGAGTCTGATTTATCAAATGAAAGACAGTGTCGACCGCAGCATCGGCATTATCGACGAAAAGGGCTCTATCATAGCGTGCAGCAGTCTTACCCGTATAGGAGAATCGCGCAAAGATATCCTCGACGAGGTGTCTTATTCGTTTGACACGATAGTAGCGGGCGGATACACCTATAAGCCCATGGGTTCTCATGCGCGCATAGATTATATTATATTTGTCGAAGGCGAAGATGATCAAGCAAAGTGCATCACATCGTTGCTTTCGGTCTCGTTTGCAAATATCAAAACACTGTATGACGAAAAATACGACAAGATCAATTTTATAAAAAACATATTGCTTGACAACATTTTGCCCAGCGATGTTTTTATAAAATCAAAAGAGCTGCATTTTGACAACGATATCAACCGCGTGGTGTATCTTATAAGGTTTATGACCAAGAGCACCGATGTTGTGCCTTACGATATTATTCAGAATATGTTTCCCGAAAAGATCAGGGATTTTGTTATAAGCGTTTCCGAATCGGATATCATATTGGTCAAAGAACTGCGCACCCCCACCGAAGCCAAAAAGCTTGAGGCGGTGGCGAATTCTATTATCGACACGGTACAAAGCGAGTTTTATCTTAAAGTTGTCGTCGGCATAGGTTCGGTCGTCAGCGGCGTAAGAGAACTTGCAAGATCTTACAAAGACGCTCAAGTCGCACTTGAGGTCGGCAAAGTGTTTGATATCGAAAAAAGCGTTGTTAATTATGAAAATCTCGGCATCGGCCGTTTGATATATCAATTGCCTACCACGCTTTGCGAGATCTTTTTGCAGGAAGTATTCAAGCGCGGCTCGCTTGACAGCCTTGACAAAGAGACATTGGCGACGATACAGGCGTTTTTTGATAATAACCTCAACGTATCCGAAACATCGCGCAAATTGTTTGTACACCGCAATACGCTGGTGTACAGACTTGACAAGATCAAAAAGATCACCGGCCTTGACCTGCGCGAATTTGATCACGCGATAACGTTTAAGGTCGCTTTGATGGTTAAAAAGTATCTCTCGAGCAAGACCGCGATGTATTGATAGTCACCCGAGGAAAAAGATGATCAAATTCAGCAACGTATCACAAAACTACGGCAAAGATACCTATGGTGTTAAAAACATAGATCTTACCATAAACGACGGCGAATTTGTGTTTATTACGGGACCCAACGGCTCGGGCAAGTCAACACTTGCCAAACTGATAACTCACGAGCAAGTTCCGGAATCCGGCAAACTGACCGTAAACGGATATCAACTGCATGATATGCCGAAATCGCAGATACCGTATCTCAGGCGCTCGATGGGCATAGTTTTTCAGGATTTCAGACTGTTTGAACGCAAGACCGTATATGAAAACATTGCATTTGCCATGCGCGCCGTCGGCGCTCATCCCAAAAAAATACGCACACGCGTGCCCGCCATCATCGAGGCAGTCGGACTTGCCGGCAAAGAAAAAGTATTTCCGTCGGAACTCAGCGGCGGTGAACAGCAACGCGTTGCTTTTGCGCGCGCGATAGTCAATAATCCCAAACTGATAATAGCGGACGAGCCAACCGGCAATATCGACCGCGAGATGAGCTTTGAAATAATGGAACTGCTCGGCGAGATGAACAGGTTAAAAAAGACCATAGTAGTCATTTCGCACGATGATGAGTTGGTGCACAGATATGCAAAACGCGTTATTCGCATGGAGGACGGCTGCATTGTGTCCGATACCGCAGGAGGTATAAACTTATGAAAAAAGCGGTCAGTCTTATATCCACGTTCTTTTATGAGTTAAAGCAAGGCTTTGTGGGCATATTCAGAAACGGCGTTATGAGCCTGAGTTC
Organism: uncultured Ruminococcus sp.; assembly: GCA_964402515.1. Lineage (GTDB taxonomy): Bacteria > Bacillota > Clostridia > Oscillospirales > CAG-382 > Coliplasma. The sequence goes on from CAYOCM010000051.1 coordinate 3,128, forward strand.
AATGCTCTCGCTTGTATGTTGCATGGTCGTGCTCGGAACCTTTTATATACTAATCGATCTTATCGAGGTCAACTTTATGGCGATCGACGATATGAACATTATTGAAGTATATGTTGACGACGCTCTTGACGACGATGTGCTTGCGCGCATTAACGGCGAATTTGAAAAAATAAAAAACGATCAGTCGCTCGGCATAGTCGAAAGTTATGAATATATGTCAAAAAGCGACAATTGGCAAAGGTTTTTGCAAATGTATCAGAGCGATTCGTCCGATTCGGATTCCGATGACGCAAATATCCTGACCAAATATTTTGACGAAAACAACAACCCCCTATCGCCGAGTTATCTTATACATTTTAAGTCGTTTTCGGATAAAGACAAGCTTTATGAACTTAAATATCGCATAGGAAACATAGACGGCATCGATCAAAGTAATATAAAAGAGAATTTTGACCTGTATGAAAATGTTACCAATGTCAAAAATGCGATAACGGTAACAGGCGTTTGGCTGATGTTGATATTGTTTATAGTTACCCTGCTCTTTATCATAAATACGATAAAACTCGGTATCAAAGCACGAAGCAACGAAATAATGTTTATGAAATACTGCGGCGCAACAAACAGATTTATAGTCACACCGTTTGTTATCGAGGGCTTGCTGATAGGACTGTTTTCGGCAATAGTCGCGCTGGGCATGCAGTATTATGTTTACAGTTATGTACTTGCCGACATATTTAAAGAATACAGCATAGGCACTACGGGGGATTTCGGCATTTATATGCCGTTGCTTACCGCCGTATTTGCCGCAATAGGTTTGCTTGCCGGTACCATAGGCAGCACGATGTGTATTAAAAAATATCTCAAGGTATAACAAAATGCAATTTCACACCAAAACAAAACGCATTATATGCATATTTCTTACGGCGCTGACGGTTGCGGCAATAATTTTTGCCTGTTTTGCGCCTACCGAAACCGCCGAGGCGCGCACTTTGGCCGAAGTCGACAGCGATATTGCCGAATGCAACGCATTGCTTTCAACTCTAAAAAAAGAACGCAACGACATTGACAGTCAGCTTTCATTGCTCGGTTCGGATTCAAAAGATATGGAAAAGCAGATGGCGCTTTATACCGAGCAACGTGAGATCATTCAAGCCGAAATAGACCTTATCACCGAAACGGTCGAAGCATACGGTATAAAAAAAGCATCTATTGAGGCCGAGATTGCTTTAAAAGAAGATGATAAGCAATTTGCGTTGTCATTATACGAGCAGATAATGGTCTACAGCTTTAAATACGGCAGCACAAGCAATTTTGAACTGCTGTTTTCATCCGAGAATTTTTCGGACTTTATGACACGACTTGACAGCGCACGTTCTATTATGGAATACAGCGCATCGCTGATATCGGAGATTGAGGCGGCACAAAGCGACCTTGAAGCGCTTGAGGCAGACCTTGATGCCGCCGGAGCAAAGCTCGATGAATATGCGGAATCGCAAGAAAACGCAAAAAAAGCACTCGAAGACGCTACTGCGGTATTGGAAGAAAAAGCCACCGAGCTCGGCATAAGTCTTTCGGAACTGACCGAGCGCTATCAAACGGTAAACAGTACAATAGCATCGGTAAATAAAAAAATATCCGCCTTGCGTGCGGAACGCCAAGATATTCTTAACTTGATGTCCGACTTTTTGTTTCCCATTGCGAAAAACTCAAAGCCTTTCAGAATATCGAGTGATTACGGGTATCGCAAGGATCCCTTTACCGGCAAGACGGCATATCACAACGGCATAGACATTCCCGCAGACAAAGGAACACCTATATACGCCGTCAAATCGGGCACTGTTACCCGCAGTGAAAAGACTTCAAGTGCGGGCAACGTTGTTGTTGTTTATCACGGCAACGGCCTTTCAACACTTTATTGCCACGCAAACGAAAGGCTTGTTAAGGTCGGTGACACGGTTTCGCGCGGGCAAAAAATAGCGACCGTAGGCACCACCGGCAGATCGACTGGTTATCATCTGCATTTTTCGGTGCTTATCAACGGCAGCTATGTAGACCCGCTTGATTATCTTGACGAATCTATGTTCGTTTCTATAGCAAAATGATAAAGGAGTATTACCGTGGACGACAATCTTAATATAACACCGCCCGAAACACCGCAAGAACAAAACGTTTCAGAAACATCGACGGCAACACAGCCCGAACATGACGGTTTAAAAAAGCCTGTACGCACAAAACGCAAAGTATCGGTTTTGACGTTTACGGTCGTGCTCATTGCCGTAATAATCGCATCGGTTTTGTTGACATTTTCGTTAACGCGCGAGGCACTGACCGATAAATACAGACAAGAACTTATTAAAAACCAAACATCGTCTTCGGTTTCCGAATTTTTGCAAAAATTCGCAAAAATAGAAGATATCGTAAAAAACAACTATATAAAAGATTATGATCTGTCGGATGCCGAAAACGCGGCACTGTATGCGTTTTTTGAAGCACTCGGAGATGATTATACGTTTTATATGGATGCCGATGAATATTCGGCAACCATGACCGATTCTGCGGGCATAGTTGCGGGCATTGGTGTAAGGGCAGTCATAGATCCCGATACGGGACACATATGCATAATGACAGTTATGCCCGACTCCCCCGCTTTGAATGCCGGACTGCAGCCGCTTGACCGCATAATAAAGGTCTTTGATACCGAGGTCACCGAAGAAAGTTACAGTAATTGCATCAATCTTATAAAAGGTCAAGTCGGCACCGATGTGACGCTTACGATCAAGAGAGGCGAAGAAGTGTTTGATGTGACCTGCACAAGAGCGACCGTCAATAACGTGACAGTTGAATACCGCAAACTTGATGGCGACATCGCGCTTATTAAAATTACGGAGTTTGTCAGCACGACACCCGCACAGTTTAAAGCAGCAATGAAACAGGCACAGGACGACGGCTGCAAGAGTTATATATTCGATATGCGCAACAACCCCGGCGGAAATTTGGGCGCGATAGAAGAAGTGCTTGATTATCTGCTGCCCGAAGGCCCGATAATCAACATCGTATACGCCGACGGCACAACCGACGTATATAATTCCGATGCAAATCATTTTGACGCTCCGATGGTCGTGTTGTGCAACGGCTCCACCGCATCTGCGGGCGAACTGTTTACCGCGGCTTTGCGCGATTATCAAAAAGCAACCGTAATCGGCGAGACAACGTTTGGCAAAGGCACCATGCAGACCATACAATCGCTCGGCGACGGTTCGGGATTCAGAATGTCGATAGCCTATTACAACCCGCCCTGCAATGCCAGTTATGACGGAACGGGCATTACACCCGATATAGAGATAAAGCTGACCGAAGAGCAGCACAAATATTTTTACTTTTTAAGTGACGAACAAGACCCACAACTGCAGGCCGCGATAGCCGAGTTGACAAAATAACACGTCACTGTTGACAAACGATAAAGGAGACTAACGCAATGGCAAAACAGATCACCGTAAGCAAAGAAGGCTTTGAAAAACTGCAGGCAGAACTCGAACATCTCAAAGCGGTAAAACGTAAAGAGGTGGCGCTCGCTATTCAAAAAGCACGCGCATTCGGCGACTTATCCGAAAACAGCGAATACGACGAAGCAAAAAACGAGCAGGCCGAGGTTGAGCACCGCATTGCACAACTTGAAGAAACGCTTGCTAATGCAATAATCATGAGCGATTCCGAATTATCCACCGATAAGGTCGGCATAGGCAACCGCATAAATGTTTATTGCATAGACACCGAAGAGGAAGAAGAATATAAAATAGTCGCGACCACCGAGGCAGATCCCGTCGAGGGCCTTATCAGTGACGAGTGCCCGTTGGGCAAAGCGCTTATAGGCAGCAAACGCGGCGACACGGTTTCGGTTGAAACACCGTCCGGACTTTTGCGTTATACTGTCAATAAGATTTCTAAATAAGAGGTTAAGATGAGCCAACCTAACAATAATCAACAAAATCAAACCGAACAGAATTTAAACGAGCTTTTGCGCGTCAGGCGCGAAAAACTCGCCGACCTGCAGAACGCGGGCAAAGATCCTTTTGTTATAACCAAATATGATGCGACGCATCACTCTGCGGATATCAAATCGGATTTTGATTCTTTTGAAGGAAAACAAGTTTCTGTTGCCGGACGTATGATGTCAAAGCGCGTTATGGGCAAAGCGTCATTCTGCAATATACGCGACCTTAAAGGCAATATTCAGATATACGTTGCCCGCGACAGCATAGGCGAAGAACCTTATGCCGACTTTAAAAAATACGACGTCGGCGATATTTTGGGCGTCACGGGCAAAGTATTTATGACCAAAACGGGTGAGATCAGCATTCACGCCGAATCGGTCACGTTGCTTTCAAAAAGTTTGCAAATATTGCCGGAAAAATACCACGGACTGACTAACACGGATATGCGCTACCGTCAACGCTATGTTGACCTTATAATGAATGACGATGTTCGCGATACTTTTGTAAAGCGTTCGCTTATCATAAGTTCTATACGCCATTTTCTTGACGACAAAGGCTTTATGGAGGTTGAAACTCCCATGCTGGTCGCCAACGCGGGCGGCGCAGCCGCAAGACCGTTTGAAACACATTATAACGCACTTGACGAAGATGTCAGATTGCGCATTTCACTTGAATTATACTTAAAACGCCTTATAGTCGGCGGACTTGAAAAAGTTTACGAGATAGGCAGAGTGTTTAGAAACGAGGGACTTGACACGCGTCACAACCCCGAGTTCACTTTGATGGAGCTTTATCAGGCATATACCGATTATCACGGCATGATGGATCTGACCGAGGAAATGTTTAGATACCTTGCCAAAAAAGTGTGCGGCGGCCTTAAGTTTAAATACGGTGAAAACGAGATAGATTTCACCGAGCCTTTTGCAAGAATAAGCATGACAGAAGCGGTTAAAAAGTATTCGGGTGTCGATTTTGACGAAATAGCCGACGAAGCCGAAGCAAAACGCATTGCCGACGAGCGCGGTATTCATTATGAAGAACGCCATAAAAAAGGCGATATACTCAATCTTTTCTTTGAAGAATATGTCGAGAGCCATTTGATACAGCCGACATTTATCACCGATCACCCCGTTGAGATCTCGCCGCTTACAAAACGCAAGCCCGAGAACCCCGACTATGTCGAAAGATTTGAGTTGTTTATAAACGGCTGGGAGATGTGCAACGCTTATTCCGAACTCAATGACCCCATCGACCAGCGCAAACGTTTTGCCGACCAGGATGCTCTCGCCGCCGCCGGCGACGAAGAGGCAAACCACACCGACGAAGACTTTTTGAATGCGCTTGAGATCGGCATGCCTCCCACTGGCGGCATCGGTTACGGCATCGACAGACTTGTTATGCTGCTCACCGACTCCCCCGCCATCCGCGATGTATTGCTGTTCCCGACGATGAAGCCTTTGGATTGATTAAGTGTCTATAACCCTTTATATCTGAACCTGTCGGAGCTTATCGGGACTTTTTAAGCCAAACCTTAAACCAATTTAAGCCACGCTTAACCCATAAGTTGCGGTAAAATTGTGCGAGTTCAGATAAGTTCAGATGAGATAAGAAAAGTTAATACAGTTTATGCCCGTTGA
>CAYOCM010000052.1:0-8723 GCA_964402515.1 uncultured Ruminococcus sp.
TGCTTATACCGACATTTGTAAACCTTGTTAACAAAGCAAACGTCAGCGCCGACGTGCAGTTGGTGCGCAACCTTAACACCGCGCTTGCTTTGGATAAGGCCGAAAACGGCAAGCATTCCACCGCATATGATGCGGCGGTCGCAGTGCGCGAGCACGGCTTTGACATAACGCTTATCAAGCCGACCAACGAAGGATTCTATATCCTGTGGGACAGCGTTAACGATGTATTCTGCTATGCCGAAGACGGCGAGGGCAAAAACGTTAAATACGTTCCCGAAGATTTAGTTACCAAAGAGGCAACCGAAAACCTTAAACCTACCGATTTTTATTATGTTGACAGCAAGTCGTCCGAATTCGGTCACAATTATTCGGTTCTTTACACCGGCTCCGATAAAGATGTCAATATCGACGACCGCAATTTTGATGCCGGTTATACTATCTGTGTAAACGTCACTTACAACGGCACGGATAATGCCGTTATCCGTATGTACGGCGGCGAACTTAAGGTTACAAACGGCACGGTAACTGTCTATGGCTTTGTGGGCAAACTTGAGGACGGCTCTAAAGTCATTGCCGCAAAAGGAACAAAATTCCATCAAAAAGCAGATGAAGTCACATCGTTGCAAAAAGACAACGGCGCTCTCTATGGCGAGCATCTTTACGGCGCCGACAACAAGTGTGTTTTGTGCCCCGACGGCACCGCTTCAAACCCCGAACATATACATGAGCTTTATGTCGAGGTCGACAACGAGAGTGATCAAAAATACATTTTGATAAACACCAAGTGCAAGACCTGCGACTATATCTCGACAGAAAAAATCGAAAAGAACGAGGTTGTTATTGAGATTCCCGGCGATAAAGAAATAATAATCGAGGAAAAAGAGTGCGAACACAAGGATTATTCGGATCCTATCGTTTTAACTACAGCGGATTGCACAACCCCGGGCATATCGCTTAAATACTGCAAAAAATGCGGCCACGCCGTGATAATAAACGACGGCGAGGCTACCGGTCACAATTATGTGCATAAAGACGGCAAAGCCGCAGACTGCACACACAGCGGTTATACCGATTATGAACAGTGCGCAAATTGTCAGCACATAAAAAATTGCGAGGGCATATCTGCACTCGGACATGATTGGGAAACCGTTTCCGCAAAGACGGCAACCTGCACCGAAGACGGCTATAGCGAATATCAAAAATGCAAGCGCGAAGGCTGCAGTATAAAGCAAGGATATAGTGAAATAAAAGCCGCTCACAAACACGGCGACGACGGCTTCTGCATTAATGGCGAATGCCATCATTATGATGCTATTCCCGAGGGCGCAGAGGTAATCGAGATCAGCGGATACAGCGAGAGTATTATAACCGAGTTTAACGAAAATGACGGCAAAACGTATTATTACAAATTAACAAGTGATGTGAAACTCAGCGTTAAAGAGTTTATAGGCATGTTTGGATATCAATATGGTGGGTTCTTACTTACAACCGAAGGGCTATATTTTGATTTGAACGGTTATTCTTTAACGGTTAATGCAAAAGATGGCGATTTCCCGGAAGGAGCGGAATATGGCAACATTATTGTTTCTAACAAATTGGTCTTTGCAAATGGCACGTTGGTTGCTGATCAATTTGAAGCAGACAATGCGGAAGGAGCGCTAGAACCGTTATTCTTTGCAGGTGTAGAGATTATGGACGTTCAAGATGTAAACAGTTCTGATAATTGTTTCTGCATCTTTAATATAAAAGCGATATGCCAACGCGGTTGCTTAATCTCCAGTGCGTCGGAAAGTTATAACGTAAAAATTACTAATTCAACAATTGAAGGTGATTGGTTCGGATCCTCGGTAGAAGACAATAAAAACTAAATTGCTTTCCTCTTTTATTTAATCGGTCTGATACACCATAACACAAAAAATCAAGGTCATTAATTTGACCTTGATTTTTTGTATAATTAAACTGTTTGCTTATTTTATACCGTTTATCGCTTTTTCTTTTTAATAACAATAAACACTATCGCGCCCGCTGCCAAAACCGCGACGATAACTATAACAATCCACAATACGGACGAATTATCGCCGTCGTTTGCAGGTGCGTCACTGTCGCCGTTGTTGCTTTGGGTGTTATCGCTTGCATCGTTGTCCGAAACTTGATTTGAAACATCACTCTCTTGCGAAACCGATACACCGCCGGTGCTTATGTCCGAAACATCGCTTTGCTCCGGCTCCGATACCTCGCCCGAAGCGGTAACGGTTATTTCTATGGGTTGGGTGTAAAGAATATAGGTGCTGTTGCCCGTCGTCTTTGTCGAATAACCCATTATCACGGTAGCCGTGCCCTCTTTGAGTGCTGCGACTTTTGCGCCGTCGATTTTGATAACATCGTCGCCCTCAAGCACTTTGATTACAGAGGGGGTGACGGATGAGGTCTTGCGTCCGTAGGTGGTGGCATTGACGGCAAGGTCTGCGCTCGCGCCGACGGCAACGGTGATGTCGCTTGCCGAAACGGATTTTGCCATATTTTCAAACCACTCGCAGTTGTTGGTGGTTATGCCGTCGGTGTACATATTCCACGCGTTCTGGTTGCTTGACGACGCAAACGTCCAGGGCCAAACGGTTATTCCGCGGTCGGTTGCCGCTATGTTAAAATATTTTGAAACGGTGCCCGAGTTGATGTTGATTGTGCTGTTATAAAGCAGGGCGTTCTTCATGGTCGTATAAAGGTTGTTTATCGCATCGTCCATGTTGTTTGAAGCGCCGTTTGCGTTCATGAGATATCCGGTCGACATTCCGGGAATGTTGCTTTGTATCTGATTTAAAAAGCTTGCGCCGAATGAGATAAAGTCCACTTGATCTTCCATCTCATATTGCTTAAGTATCTTTGCGACAGCCGCAACGGTCTTGCCGTTAGAGCCTTTTATCTCGATGAATATGCGAATATCTTTGTCTTTAAAATATTCGCACAGTTCTTTAAAGGTGGGTATGTCTTCGCCGTTTTTTAGTTTATACTGACGTATCTCGGCAAGCGTCATCTGATTTATCGTCTTTGTGCCGGTGTAATTTGTTGTGCGGTTGATAGTGTTGTCGTGCATGATGATTATCTCGCCGTCGGACGTGATGTCAACATCGATCTCAAACACGTCGGCGCCGCGTTCGTATGAGGTCTTAAACGCTTTCATCGAGTTTTCTGTTTCCAATGCCGATGCTCCGCGGTGAGCGATGACCGAAGGGGTGCGGGTCATGGTGTTGTCTTCAAACAGCGATTTGAGGTAACCCGATATTGTCGATGCGTTGCCGGAAATTATGCCGTTGGCGCCCGATGTTATCGCTTTTGCCGATTGAATGATATCGTTTTCATCGGTCTCGACCCAGACGGCGACCGCAAGTTCCTGCAATTCGGAAACCGGCGCTTTGTCGGCGTCGTCGGCATTTATTATGCACGAGGTCGAACCGCTGCTTCTGACCTTAACTCTCAGCGCGTGTATCTGCTCTGACGTAAGGTCTGTGCCTATGTCGTCAAGTTTAAGCACGCTGCGCAGCATTTTGTTTGCGTTGCGTCCCGCTTTGAGGGCGGCCGCATCGGAAGAAACTATAAATGCGTCGTTTTTGCCCGAATCTTTAAGCGCCTGAGTCACGTTTTTGGCTTCGGTCTCGTTTTTGATCTCAAATCCGGGTATAATGTCGGCTTCGACCAGCTTTTTAATGGCGTTTGCTATATCGGATGTGCTTATGTTTTTGCCCGCAATGTCTATAATGACGTTGCCGGGATGTTTTTTTGCCGAAATGAGTTTGTCGACATCTTTGATGCTCTCGACTTTTTGAACATTCGCTATGGGATTTTGCACATTGCCGTTGTCATGTTCGGGCGAAGCGAGCTTGAGCTGAACGGCGGCTTTTTCGATTTCTTCGGTCTGCAAAACCACTTTAAAGTTTTTTACCGATACGGTAGCATAGTTTACCGTAAAGCCGACATAGCCTTTTTGATATGTCGTGCTCAGCGTGTCGATATACATGAGCTGTTCGCCGTCCATGTTATATTGAACGGTCTGACCTTTGCAGGTGACGTTTGCGGTATGATAGGCGTTTTTAAGCGAACTTACCGTGTGCGCCATTGTTGTTATGACGTTCCATTGGTTGCCCGAGGTACGTTCGGCATATTCGATGCCGTTGGATGTGGTGGTGTTCTCGCGCATACACATATGCATATAGGGATATCTGTTGCCGTCTGTGCCTCCGGTCGACTGACCGCGGTATACTATCGAGCACCAACGTCCCGTGTCGACGGTCGAAAGCATTTTAAATTCCGCCGAAACCGAATAATCGCCGAAATCGGCGATCCACTGCGGCAACGTGATGCGCACATAGTCGTTGCCGAGGTTGCCTATGGTCATTCCTTCAGAAGAAAACGCATAATTGCCGTCTGCCGAGTTGATTGTATATCCTTCGTTTTTGAGTTCGGTTATAGATTTGACCTCAGTCAGGTCTTTGCTGTAAAGCACATATTCTTTTTCGTTGCTCTTTTTGGCAACGACATAAACCGTGCGCGTCTTGCCCGATGCCGAAACGGTGAGCGCCGTGACGCCCGATTCTTTGGGCGTAAAAGTCTTTATGATTTCGTCACCGTTTTTAAATTCGCACGATGACGATACCGTGCCGCCGAAATCGATTTCATAGTCCGACAGTGTGACCTCTTTGCCCACCGTGGCAAGAATATAGGGGTTGTTGTTTGCCACTTTTGTTTTGCCTGCCGCCGTGACGGGTATCGATGCGACCGTGGCGCAGAGCATGACCAGAGTCAACAAAAGTGCCGAAAGTTTTTTCATAACTGCCTCCTTTAAACATTTGATGATCTGAGTATATTATCTATGGCGTCCGCAACGACATAATCGGCTTTTTTAAGTTCGATCTCGGCCGTTTTGTCGTCAACGCCTGTTTTTTGGGTTATCATAACCACCGCACGCCGCACGAGTTTTTGATTTGACGGCCGCATATAAGCCATGGTGTTGCCTCTGACTCTGCCTATGCGTATCATAACGCCGGTCGAAAGCATATTGAGTATCATCTTTGTCGCCGTGCCCGCTTTCATACGGGTCGAGCCGCTGATGACCTCTGCGCCTGTGACGGCGATGATGGGGATATCCGAAAGCGCTATAAGCGGAGAATTTATATTGCACGATATGCACAGCGTCACCGCGCCTGTTTCACGTGCATATTTCATCGCGCCTTTTACACATGCCGCACTGCCGCTGGCCGATATGCCGACCAGAGCGTCTTTTGCGCAGAAGTTTTTGCTTTTAAGCAGGTCGGTAAATTCGTTTTCGTTGTCTTCGGCAGACTCGACCGAACTGAACGCCGCCTCTTTTCCGCCGGCTATAAGCCCTTGAACGAGTTCGGGCGAAACGCCGTAGGTGGGGGGGCATTCGCTTGCGTCAAGCACGCCCAATCTGCCGGATGTGCCCGCGCCGACATAAAATATCCTGCCGCCGTCGTTTACGACCGCGGCGAGCGCCTCTATGCCTTGGGCAACTGCGGGCAGGCATTTTTCAACCGCGTATGCTACGGTTTTGTCTTGTTCGTTTATGCATGTCGCTATCTCAAGTGCCGACATTTTGTCTATGTTCGCGCTTTGAGCATTTTGTCCTTCGGTATTAAGTTTTGATATATCCATATTGTGCATCACCTCAAAAAAAGATTATCATACCCCGCTTGATTTGTCAATGTAAAAAGCTGTTTTTAAGATTGACAATCAAATATGGGTGTGATAGAATGTGAGCGTAAAAGCAACTGTGTTTTAAAGGAGTGTTTTTTGTGTTAAACGGCAAAAATGTTGTAAGCATAGTCGTTCCGTGTTATAACGAGAGCGAGGCATTGCCTTATTTTTATGACGAGATGACAAAAGTGCTTGCCGATATGGATGTTTTGGGCGAGATGATATTTGTCGATGACGGTTCAAAGGACGCTACGCTTGATATTTTGCACGGCCTTGCAAAACGCGATGACAGAGTCAGGTTTGTTTCGTTTTCGCGCAATTTCGGCAAAGAAGCCGCTATGTACGCCGGTTTAAAAGCGGCAACGGGCGATTTTATTTGCATTATGGATGCCGACCTGCAAGACCCTCCCGCACTCTTGCCGCAGATGCTTGATGCGATAATCAACGAAGGTTATGACAGTGTTGCCACAAAACGCAGCACGAGAGAGGGTGAACCTCCGATAAGGTCGTTTTTCGCAAACTGTTTTTACGGCATCATAAATAAAATGTCGTCCGTTAAACTCGTGCCCGGCGCAAGAGATTACAGATTGATGAACCGCAAGATGTGCGATGCCGTTTTGTCGCTTGCCGAATATAACAGATTTACAAAAGGCTTTTTTGAGTGGGTGGGTTTCAAAACCAAATGGCTGTCTTATCCAAACGTGCAGCGTGTTGCGGGCAATACAAAATGGTCGTTTTTCAAACTGTTTAAATATGCGCTCGAGAGCATAGTTTCTCTGTCTACCGCACCGTTGACGGCGGCGTCGGTTGCGGGCGGCGCTATAACCGTGCTCGCACTGATAGGCGTTATCGTATGTGCGATAGCGGGCTATCATACAGGCATATGGGGCTCGGCGTTAATTGCCGTCGGCGGCATGATAATGCTGTCGGTGGGCATTATGGGTATGTATGTGGCGCGAACTTATATGCAGGTCAAAAACCGTCCGATATATATAGTAAGTCAAACCGAAAAAGATATAAAATAATTTTATTTTTAAAAGGAGATACGTATCATGAAACTCGGTATGATCGCTCCCTCGCATGACGCCGAGGGCATAAAAAAAGTCGCATCATATGGCTTGCATTACGCCGAATTTGACATTAACGCCGACGATATACATTATATCGACTACGACAGCGTTCTTGCGGCAATGCAGCAGTATGATGTCAAAATGGGCGCCGTAGGCAGATGGGGCAGAAACCGCATTTTAAGCGACGGATCTGTCAATAAAAAAGAGCAGCAGGACGAGTTTGAACTCATCGACGCCTGCGTCAAACTCGGTTGCCCCGTTTATTGCACCGGCTGCAATTATAACGCAAACCTGTCTTATTATTCAAATGTCACCGCAGCTATAAATTATTTTGAGTCGCTTATCGCTTATGCCGACGGCAGAGTAAAGATATGCACCTATAACTGCGACTGGAACAGTTTTGTCAACAAGCCTCATGAATGGGATATAATACACGACCATATCAAGGCGCTCGGCATCAAGTTCGACCCCTCTCACACAATTAACGGAGGCAGAGACTATCTGTCCGAGGCCGCAAAATATGCCGGCAATTTCGACCACGTCCACCTCAAAGGCACACTCAACATCGACGGTATTCATGTTGACGATCCCCCCGCAGGACTTGACAGCATAAACTGGGGCGCACTTTTCTCTATACTTTACAAAAATAATTATCAAGGTATGCTTTCAATAGAACCGCATTCTGCAACATGGCAGGGAGAACTCGGTGAAAAAGGCATCAAGTATACTATCGAATATATGAACAAACTGCTTTTTAACGACTGAAATGCTGTTTAAAAAGAAATTTAACAAAAATAAGCCGCCCAAAGACACGTCGAGCGTTGAATTTAAACGCTGGATGTGCATGAAAATAGACGGCAGAACATTAAAATATGTGCTCGAACGTCCGTCCGACGGCGTCGACACGGTAATAGGCAAGGGCGGTGTGCTTTCTTATCACGCCGGCATACTCGAGGTCATCTGCGGCGAAAAGACTCTTTTCAGGGCAGACGGCGACACGCTGTCGGCGTGGGAGTTTATGTCGCTCGACGGTGTTACGCTTACGGGCATCGATCTTGATTCAGGCAAAGAACGCACGGTAATGTGTTATTATACTTATTACCGCGACTGAATATTATTAAAATTCAACATCAAAGGAGCTTAATATCATGGCTAAACTCAGAGCCGGCATCATCGGCTGCGGCGGCATTGCCAACGGCAAGCATATGCCCGCACAAAAAAGATTGGGTCTTGTCGATATGGTCGCTTTTTGCGATATCATCGAAGAACGCGCCGTTACGGCGGCAAAAAATTACGGCACTCCCGAGGCAAAAGTTTATACCGATTACAAAGAACTGCTCAAGGATGAGAGCATCGATGTCGTGTTTGTGCTCACTCCCAACCGTTCTCACAGCTTTATAACCGTTGACGCTCTCGAGGCAGGCAAGCATGTCATGTGCGAAAAACCCATGGCCATCAACGCCGAAGAAGCCAAAAAGATGGTGGATGCCGCAAAACGCACCGGCAAAAAGCTTACTATCGGCTATCAAAACAGACAGCGTCCCGACTCGCGCTATATCAAAGAAGAATGCGAAGCCGGCACTCTGGGCGAGATCTATTATGCAAGAGCTACCGCTCTGCGTCGCCGCGCCGTTCCCACATGGGGCGTTTTTACAAACGAATACGAGCAGGGCGGCGGTCCGCTTATCGATATAGGCACTCATGCGCTTGACCTTACTCTCTGGTGCATGAACAACTATAAGCCCGCATACTGCGTAGGCACCACATTCCATAAACTCGCCGATAAATTCCCCACCGGCAACGCCTGGGGCGACTGGAAACCCGGTGAACTTACCACCGAAGATTCGGCATTCGGCTTTATCGTGATGGAAAACGGCGCTACCATCGTACTCGAATCGAGCTGGGCGCTCAACATACTCGACGCCCGTGAGGCGGTTACCACTT
>CAYOCM010000053.1:0-8470 GCA_964402515.1 uncultured Ruminococcus sp.
TGATAGGCTATGCCATGGTAACACATTCGGTGCCGCTTTTGATAACCGTGTCGGCGCTGTTTGTCATCTCGGCGATATGCTTTGCCCTGTCGCTTAAAAAATATCTAAAGACCTTATGAGATAAGAAACCCGAATGCCAGAAAGCATCGATTTTTAAATTTTTAAAAAACAGGCGCGGCAAAAATTTTTAATTTTGTGCTATAATCTATACATAATAAAGACTTTATTTTGTTATAGAGGAGGCATATAACGGTGACACAAGACGAAATTATGCGGCAGATATATATGCTTTACAAATCAGGTCGGCGAATACACATAACCGCGCAATGCATTTCAAAAACCGAGGGGCAAAAAGTCGAGGCACGCATCATCGGGGTTTACCCCAGGCTGTTTTTGATAGAAGAACAAGGCGCCGGCGTGCTTAAACGACACAGTTTTAAATATACCGACGTACTCACGCATCAAGTGCAAATAACCGAGTTGAACATATAAAAAGCCGTTTTAAAATCCAAAGGCCGCCCGAGAAAAGAATGCGCAAAGTTTCTTATCCCGAGCGGCCTTTATGTGTGCGATAATTACCGTTTTGCGTTGTCGAGCATTTCGGCCGCCGCAGAAAACGTAGAAGCGCCGACGTTGACGCCGCCCAAAATACGGGCAAGTTCGTTTATTCTGCCGTCGCGGTCCAAAGTCTTAACGCCCGTGGCGGTACGTCCGCCGTCCTCATGCTTGCTTATCAAAAGATGACGGTCCGCTCGCGACGCTATCTGTGCGGAATGCGTGACGCATATGACCTGACCGCCCAAAGCGATCTGCGCCAAAAGCATACCTATTTTATCGGATGTGCTGCCCGAAACGCCCGTGTCGATCTCGTCAAATATCAACGTGCCGTCCGCGCCGCCGCACTCAAGCGCTTTTGCCACAGCAAGCATTATGCGCGACAGTTCGCCGCCCGACGCGATCTTGCTCATCTGCCTCAGTTCTTCTCCCTTGTTGGCAGAGATCATAAAACACACATCGTCGCAGCCGTCGTTTGACGGTTCTTTTTTGTTGATCTCTATCTCAAATCTTACAGACGGCATATCGAGAAACTTAAGCGAATCAAGCACTTCGTTTTTAAGTTCTTCAGCCGCCGACACACGTTTGCCGTAAAGCACGTTTGCTGCCGACATCAGTCTGCCAATCAATTTTTTGCGGTTGTTTTCAAGCTGCGAAAGCAGCTCGTCTGAACCGTCAAGTTCCGATCTTTCGTCAAGCATGGCCTGCAGTTTTTGAATCAGCATATCCGCCTCGGCAACACGGTATCTGCGCTTTAAAGTATTAAGCGTCATAAGCCTGTCTTGTATCTCGTCAAGGTGTTTTTGTCTGTCGTCATCGCCGTCGCCGTCACCGAGATATTCGCTTAAAGTTTCGGTTATATCCTCTGCCTCGTACATTATGTTATAAAGTCTGTCGCACAGCGATTTTGTCTCGGGCACGACATCGGCAAGCGGTTGCAAAGCGTTTATAGCCGCGTTTGCCTTGCCCGAAACGACAGACAGTTTGCCGTGAGCCTCGGCCGCGTGTGTGACTATGGTCGAATACGACTGTATGCGCGTTTTTTCGGCAGTCAGTTCGTCTTCTTCACCCGGCTTTATATCAAGTTTTTGCAATTCGGATATGCGGTAGTCAAGCATATCGATGCGTTCGGCGCGGTCATCGGCGGCGGTTTTAAGCTTTAATATACGCGCGTCAAGCGCTTTAAGTTCGGAAAACAGCAAACGGTATGCGTTTATTTCGTCGGTGTCGCCCGCACGGCGGTCAAGCATATAAAGTTGCCTTGATCTGTCGGCAAGCGTTTGCGTATCCTGCTGGCCGTGAATCGTAATCAGCTCGGCGGCGACGTCGCGCAGTTTTGACACGGTTACCGCCCTGCCGCATATACGCGCGCTACTGCGCCCGTCTGCCGAAATTCGGCGCATAAGCACCACGGTATCTCCGTCGGGAGTTATATCTTCGGCCTCAAGCATCGATATCACCGTTTCCGGCACGCCGAAAAAGACGCCCTCGACAAGCGCATAATTCTCGCCCGTGCGTATTACCGTGCGATCGCTTTTGGCACCGCACAGCAAACAAAGCGAATCTACCAGCAGACTTTTGCCCGCGCCCGTTTCGCCCGTAAGCACGGTAAAGCCGCCGTCAAGTTCGATATCACATTGTTTTATAAGCGCGATATTCTCGACATGTAATGAACCGAGCATAACGTTTTATCACTCCGTTTTGATATAGCCTTTAAATGTTTCGCAAAGTTCGTTTGCGCTTTGGTCGTCTTTGGTAATGATCAGCAATGTATCGTCGCCCGCAAGAGTTCCCACAACATTGGGCAACTGCATTCCGTCAACCGCCACACCTATGGCGCTGCCCATTCCCGCAAGCGATTTTATGATAACAAGATTGCGTGCGCAGGCAACGCTGTGTGCGGCATCGGAAAAAATGCGCGCAAACCTTGCGTTGATGTCATTTACTTTGCTTACGCGATAGCGATAGTTGCCCGCAACGGCAACACGCGCTATGCCGAGTTCTTTGATATCTCGGCATACGGTGGTCTGTGCCACGTCGAAACCGAGTTCGTTGAGTTTTTCCGTCAATTCTTCTTGGCTAGATATGGGGTATTCTTCAAGCAATCTGATTATCGCTTTGTGTCTGCGGCTTTTGCGCTGCAGTTTCGTTTCGGCTTGTGCGCCGTCGGCGGCACCGATACTCTTTTTGGCCATCATAAACTCCTATTCTGTTTTTTGCCTGTCGATATAGGCAAGATATTCTGTATTTCCGTCTCCGCCTTTTATAGGTGAAACGGCGGTGCGCCTGATACACAGTCCGCAATCTTGCGCCCGGTCGGATAAATGCCTTATGATCTCTTGGGCTATGCTGCCGTCGGGATCTTTTAATACTCCGTGTTTGCCCAATTTTTGTCTGCCGCACTCAAATTGCGGCTTGATAAGCGCGGCGGCAAAGCCGTCGTCTTTTAATATGCGCGATATTGCGGGATAAATAAAACTTTGCGAAATAAACGAAACATCCATAACCACCGCGTCGACACGGCATTTAAGCATGTCGGCGTCAAGATAGCGTGCATTTGTGCGTGTATATTGCACCACTCGGGGATCCGAGGCAACAAGATGCGACATTTGATCTTCACCCACATCTACGGCAAACACCTTTTTTGCGCCGCATTCAAGCAAGACCTGAGTAAATCCGCCGGTAGATGCGCCGATGTCGGCCACCACAAGCCCGTCAAACGACAGTCCGAATGCCTCTATCGCGCCCAAGAGTTTATATGCTCCGCGTGAAACATATCTGTCGGGATCGGTTACCTCTATCAAACAGTCTTCGTCGATCAGTTCGGCCGGTCTCAATATCTGCCTGCCGTCGGCAGTCACTCTGCCTTCGGCAATGGCGAGAGCCGACTTTGAACGCGACGGGCAAACGCCTTTTTGTGCCAATAAAATATCTGCGCGTTGTTTCATACCGTTTGCTCCGATCTGTCGCACAGCTTCATCAAGCTGTTTTTGAGCGACTCGGGATCAAATCCCGCAAGCCTGTCAAGCTCGGCGGTGGTTCCTATCGGCATAAACACGCCGTCGATTGCTTTTATCTCAAAGCGCTTGCCGTCAAAAAGTCCGCCCGAAACAAGCGCGTCAAGCAGCATCTCGCCCACTCCGCCCTTGCGACAGCCCTCTTCGGCAAACAAAACGTGATCGATATTACCGAGCAATAATCTCATTTTGTCCATATCTACGGGTAAAAGGTCTATAAGTTTTATCACGCGCACCGATACGCCTTTTTCAAGCGCGAGCACGGCGGCGTGAAGCGCGTTGAACGATATTCTGCCGTATGTGATTATCGCAGCCGTCGGCTCTTTACCGCAATCGCAATATTGCACGCCGACCATATCGTTCCATATCGCGCGGTCGTAATCCGACGGCGTTCCGCGAGCATATCTGACGGCGCAAGGCGCATCAAGTGACAGCGCCTTTTCAAAAGCATAATCCATATCTTTAAAACTTTCACAAGCGAAAATGTGCATATCGGGTGCCGAAAGCAACATAGAAACATCAAAAAGTCCGTGGTGCGTCGGTCCGTCGGCGCCCACAAAACCCGCACGGTCAAGCGCAAACACCACCGGCAATTTTTGCAGACATATGTCGTGTATTATCTGATCGTATGACCTTTGCGCAAATGTCGAATAAACCGCAAATACGGGTCTGATTCCTTTGCAGGCAAGCCCCGCGGCGAATGTTGCGGCGTGTTCTTCGGCTATGCCGACATCAAAAAATCTGTCGGGATAACGCCGTGCAAACTCGGCAAGCCCGGTGCCGTCGGCCATCGCGGCGGTGATACAACACAGTCTGCCGTCGGTCTCTGCGTTCTCTAGCATTATATTGCCGAAATGAGATGAAAAACTTTCACCGAACGAATGCGCTATCACGCCGGTTTCTTTGTCAAAGCCCGAGACACCGTGAAATGCGCCGGGATCCTGTTCGGCCGGGGCGTATCCCTTGCCTTTTTGGGTTATAAGATGCACCACCGAACATTTGCCGTCTTTGGCAGCCTCACGCAATACCAACTCGATATGTTTTTCGTCGTTTCCGTCGAGAGGGCCGTAATATTTAAGCCCCATCTGCTCAAACATATTCTGCGAGGTAAGCAGCCTCTTAAAAAAGTCGCGCACGGCTCTGGCAAACGTTATCAGCCCGTTGCCTATCAGCGGTATAGCGCCGAAAAAACGTTTTGTGCGGGATTTAAACCTAAAATATCTCGCACTCGTGCGAAAATGAGCAAGATATCTGTTCATTCCTCCCACGCTGTGGGATATACTCATATCGTTGTCGTTTAAAACGATAATGAGATTTTCGATATCGGCGCAGTTGTTAAGCGCCTCATAGATCATTCCGCCGGTCATGGCACCGTCGCCGACCACGGCGATAACACGTTGTTTGTCGCCGTTTATGCGGTTTGCCTCGGCAATGCCTATTGCCGCCGAGATCGACGTGGAAGCATGTCCGCAACCGAATGCGTCGTGCTCGCTTTCGGACCTTAACGTAAAGCCCGATATACCTCCGAACTTGCGCAGCGTGTCAAACCTGTCAAACCTGCCGGTAAGCAGTTTGTGAGCATAACTTTGATGCCCAACATCAAAAATTATGCTGTCGTCCGGCGAATCGAACACGCGATGCAACGCCACGGTAAGTTCTACCGCGCCGAGACTTGAGGCGGGATGTCCGCCGTTTTTTGAAACGGTATCTATTATTTTTGTTCTGATCTCTTCGCACAGTTCTTTTGTCTGTTCGGGTGAGATCGCCTTTATATCTTCTGTCGAATTAATGCTGTCAAGTATCACAGCGTCCCCCTATTTTTTGCGTTCGCAAAGCTCACGGCAAAAGCTTTTAAGCCTCATTACCGCATCGTTCGCCTCAAATTTGTCAAGGCACCCGACGGCGCGCAATGTCAACTGACGCGCGGCACGTCTTGCCTCGTCCGCACCTATTATAGAGACCAGCGTGGGCTTTTGTGCCGCGGCATCTTTGCCCACTGTCTTGCCCATAACGCCGTCAGTACTTTCTATATCGAGCAAGTCGTCGGTTATCTGAAACGCGATGCCTATGCACGAGCCGAATTCGCCGGCCGCATTCATCAAATTGCGATCCGCGTTTGCGGCAATGCAGCCGAGCATGCAGGCACAGGTTATAAGTGCGCCCGTCTTGCGCATATACATATCGAATACAACATCCTGCGATGCTTTTTTGCCGGTTATCTCAAGGTCGGTTTGCTGTCCGCCCGCCATACCGTCAACGCCCGCCGCCTCGGCAAGTGCAACAAGCGCAAAAGCGTTTTGTTCGTCGGAGCAATGCTCGTTGTTGGCAATAAGTCCGAACGCCTCTGTCTGCAAGGCATCGCCGGCGAGAATAGCCGTCGCCTCACCGAATTTGATATGATTTGACGGCTTGCCGCGACGCATACTATCATTATCCATCGCGGGCAGATCGTCGTGTATAAGCGAATAAGTGTGCATAAGTTCTATCGCCGCGGCGTATGAATCGGCACATATCTCGTTGCCGCCGCATGCGCGGCAGAATTCATATACCAAATGCGGTCTTATGCGTTTGCCGCCCGCAAGTGCCGAATATCTCATCGCCTCATAAAGTTTTGCGTGGGATATTCCGGGCGCGGGAGTCAATATTTTTTCTATCAGCGTACCGACGCGCTCGGCGTCGTAGGATGCAAAGTCTTTGTTTTCCACCTTGATGCTTAAAACTCCTCTGTTTTTATTTCGCCGTCCGTGCCCTGCACGGCTTTTTTAACGCGCTGTTCGGCGTTTTCTATCATATCCGTGCAATATTTGACCAACGCACTGCCCTCTTCAAACAGTTTAAGTGTTTCGTCAAGCGGAGCGGTGCCGCTTTCAAGCGATTTTACTATTGCTTCAAGCCTGGCAAGAGCGTTTTCAAACGTCATATTGTCTGTCATTTTGTTTTATCTACCCTCTCTGTTATTGCAAACGCGGTTCCGTCGGCAAACCGCACCGATATATTGTCGCCGTTTTCAAGGTTTGATGCTTTGGCAACAGCGCCGTCCTCTCTGAATACCGCGGCATAGCCTCGATCAAGCACCGCCAAAGGCGAAAGCGCGTCAAGCCTGCTTTTTGCGAGTTCGGTTTTGTGCGCAAGCGCGGTAACCGATGCGTCGGCAACCGATATCAAGCGCTTTGACGCTATATCGGACATTGCGGCAAGTTTGCTGATTTTTGATTTAACCGCAGACTCAAGTTGCGACAAAAGTTTGTCGGTATAGACGCGTTTTTCGTCAAACGCGGCAAGCGGATCTTTAAGCACCGGTCTTTCGGCAGATCTTTTAAGCCTGTCGTATGAACCGGTGATTTTGCCGTTTGCGAACGATGTGAGTCTGTTTTGCAGGTTGTTGAATTTGTTTATAAGTTCTTTTTTGTCGGGCACGGCTATCTCTGCCGCCGCAGACGGAGTGGGAGCGCGCATATCGGCAACAAAATCGCATATCGTAAAATCCGTCTCGTGACCTACGGCACTTATGACAGGCGTATCGCATTTGTATATCGCTCTCGCAAGCTGTTCGTCGTTAAAAGCCCAGAGGTCTTCTATCGAGCCGCCGCCTCTGCCTATTATTATCACGTCGCAGTCGCCTTTTTTGTCAAGTGCGTTAAGCGCTTTTATAAGCTGTTGCGGTGCCGAAACGCCCTGCACCTGCGAAGGATATATCAGTATTTCGGCAAAAGGAAACCGCCTGCCTGTGACGTCGATCATGTCTCTGACGGCCGCCCCCGTAGGTGCGGTGACTATGCCCACGCGCCGCGGTATCTTTGGCAACGGTTTTTTATGCGCTTTGTCAAACAGTCCGTCGGCGCCGAGACGCGTTTTTAACTGCTCGTATGCTATATAAAGCGCGCCGACGCCGTCTTGTTCTATATTCTCGCAATAAAGTTGATATGTGCCGGTTTTTGCATAAACGCCTATATGTCCCGTTGCCTTTATCTGCATACCGTTTTGAGGCCTGAATTTAAGGCTCTCGGCATCCGATCTGAACATAACCGCGTTTACGGCGCCCAGACTGTCTTTTAAAGTAAAATATATGTGCTGCTGTATTTTTATGTTGCTTATCTCGCCGCAAACGGTTATGCGTTTAAGCACCGGCAGACCTTCGAGCACCGATTTTATCAGCGAGTTTAATTCGCCGACCGAAACGACGGGCGTCTTGCCTATCTCAAAAGCATTTTGCATCACTTGTTGACTATGCCCGCCAAAACGCCGTTAACAAACCCGGCGGTCTTGTCGTCGCCGAATTCGTGCGACAGTTCGAGCGCCTCGTTAATTGATATTTTGACACCGATATCCGACATATAAGTTATTTCGTATACCGCAAGTCGCAGTATGGCAAGCGCGACTTTTGATATGCGACCGAAAATGCGGTTTTGCGAGGCTTCGGCGATTTTTGCGTCGAGCTCGTCCAAATGCCCGACTGCGCCGAAAAACAAGTCGTGCGCAAACTCCGATGGATGCGCCTCGACAGATTCCGAAATATTATCCCACAGTTCGTTGATATCTGTATTTTTGTTCGACTCATATGCAAACATCGCTTTAAAAGCGTGTCTGCGGGCGTCTGATCTGGTCATTTTAAAATGCTCCGTCAAAATTTATTGCGGCAAGATACCGTTTTACATTTTATTATAACAACACATGCCGCTTTTGTCAAACATTTATTGAACACACAAAGATTTTTATATTTTTTGCATTTTAATCGGTTTCGGTTACAACTCGGCAACAAGTGCGTGGTATAATATATCCGCAATAGCAAAATGCACAAAGATTGTTATCTGCAATGCGCATTACTTGACAATATGTAAAAATAATGATATATTGTAAATGAAAAGGGAAAATCGTTTCTCTTTTGGACCTTCAAAAGG
>CAYOCM010000054.1:0-8454 GCA_964402515.1 uncultured Ruminococcus sp.
TTCTTATGGTGTTGCGTATCTTGCGATAGCTTTCCGAAAGCTGCTTGAATATCGCGTCCGAAACACGCACGTCGGCTCTGTAATCGCTCGATGCGACCCACAATCTGAGCATATCGGCGCCGTAGCGCGTGATGACCTGTTCGGGAGCCACGGTATTGCCGAGCGACTTGTGCATGGCTTTGCCCTCGCCGTCAACGGTCCAACCGTGAGTAAGCACCTGTTTAAACGGTGCTTTGCCCTTGTGGCCGCCTATTGATGTGAGCAGTGACGACTGGAACCAGCCTCTGTATTGGTCGGCACCCTCGAGATAGAGGTCCGCGACCTTATCGCCGAGCACGCTATAATGCGACGAGCCGCTGTCAAACCAACCGTCAAGAGTGTCTGTTTCTTTGACAAAATGAGTTTTGCCGCACTTGGGGCACACAAAGCCCTCGGGCAAAAGTTCTTTGGCCTCACGTATAAACCATGCATTTGAGCCCTCGCGTGAGAATATATCGGCAACGCTGTTTATTGTATCCTCGTTGCAGATGACCTCACCGCAATCTTCGCAATAGAAAACGGGAATAGGCAAGCCCCAATGACGCTGACGCGAAATGCACCAGTCGGCACGTTCTTTTATCATCGAAGCGATGCGATCGCCGCCCCATGCGGGTATCCATTCGACACCTTCGCAGGCTTTGACTGCGTCGTCTCTGAATTTTTCGACCGAGCAGAACCATTGCGGCGTTGCGCGGAATATGATTGGGTGCTTACATCTCCAACAGTGCGGATAAGAGTGAACCAATTCTTCGGATGCAAACAGCGCTCCGCTATCGCGCATATCGTCGACGATAGCCTTGTTAGACTCGTCGGTGGTCATGCCCTGATATTTGCCCGCAAGCTCTGTCTGGCGGCCTCTGTCATCAACGGGAACGCATATGTCAAGCCCGTATCTCATGCCGGTGTGATAGTCGTCGACGCCGAATCCGGGAGCGGTATGCACGCAGCCCGTGCCGCTGTCCATAGTGACATAGTCGGCAGTAACCAAAAGGCTTGTCTTGTCAAGGAACGGGTGCGATGCCGTGCAATACTCAAAGTCGCCGCCCTTAAACTCGGCAACAGTTTCGTATTCGGTTATTCCGCCGAAATCCATAGTCTTTCGGCAAAGCGCGTCGGCAAGTATATAATACTCTTCGCCCGCTTTGACAAGCACATATTTTTCTCTCGGATGCAAAGCAATGGCCATATTGCCGGGCAATGTCCAAGGGGTAGTTGTCCAAATTATAAAATATGTTTTTGATTTGTCGCAAAGGCCGTCAAGAATGCCTTTATCGTCGTTAACGGCAAACTTGACGTATATCGAAATACATTTGTCGTCGGCGTATTCTATCTCGGCTTCGGCAAGTGCGGTCTCATCGTGAGCGCACCAATAAACGGGCTTTAAGCCCTTATAAATATATCCTTTTGAATACATCTCGCCGAATATTTTTATCTCGGTCGCCTCAAACTCGGGCGCCATGGTGATATACGGATTCTGCCAATCGCCGACCACGCCGAGACGCTTGAACGACTCGCGCTGAAGGTCAATAAAATTCTGTGCGAATTCCTTGCAATTCTGTCTGAATTCGGGCACTGTCATACGCTTGCGGTCAAGTTTGTTCTTTTTGATTATGGCGCTTTCGATAGGCATACCGTGATTGTCCCAACCGGGAACAAACGGCGTGCGATAGCCCTGCATAGATTTTGATTTAACTATAAAGTCCTTAAGCAGTTTGTTAAGCGCGTGACCTATATGTATATTGCCGTTTGAAAACGGAGGACCGTCGTGCAATATAAATTCGTCATTGCCCTCGTTTGATTTAAGCATGAGACCGTAAAGGTCTATCTCGTTCCAACGGGCAAGTATTTCGGGCTCTTTTACGGTAAGGTTTGCCCGCATGGAATATTCGGTTACGGGCAAATTAAGTGTGTCTTTATATTCTTTCGCCATAATTCAATTATCTCCGTTCCCGCCGATAAGGTCCGACATAGTCATTTCGCCGTCGGATGCGGGATCTTTTTTGTTTTTTGTTTTTCTGCCTGTGGGCTGTGCATCGTCCTCAAGCGCTGCGGTCATTGCCTCGCGGCTTTCTTCGGGCAAAGGCTCGGTGCCGTCGACGGCAGTGGCAGACTGCTCGTATTCTTGCCTGACAGCGTCACCGACATCGCTTAAAATGCGGTTTACTATCTCACGCTCGTCCGGCAATGTTATCTCGTCAAGTTCGTTTACCGATATCGATTGCAATTCTTCGACGTGCTTGCCGTAAAGTTCAAACACGTTCTTTTTAAATTCTACTATAGCCGAACGGATATGCCACATCTGCTGCTTTTCTTGCTCGATGCGCTCGTTGAATTCGTCGACGACGCGCTCACACCGTTCGCGCACGGCACTTACGATAACGTCGGCGCGTTCGTTGGCGTCGGCTATTATGCGGTCGCTCATCTTGCGGGCAGAGACCAAGGTGCTGCGTATCGCTTCCTCCTCTTGTCTGAGCTCGTCGTATGATGTGGTGACTATGCGCAATTTGCGGTCAAGCTCGGCATTTTCTTTATAAAGCTCGGTATATTTTTGCAGCAAAAATTCTATATATTCATCGACCTCCGCCGGCGAATATCCCTTTATGCTGCGTGTAAACGCCTTATTTTTGAGTTCGTGAGGAGCAAGCATGATAAACAACAGTCCTTTCTAAAAAATATAATGCGGCGACGTCGTCACCGCGGTATCATCATCAGCAATATGCGTACAATATAAACGGCGGTGTATGTCATTATATTTGACAAGTCAAAACCCGAATCGCTTATTGCCTCGGATTTTGAGAGCAGTACTCTGAACGGAGCAATAAGCGGTTCGGTAACAGATACGCACATATTATACAACATTCCGCCTTCGCCGCCGTTGAACATAGTCATGACCGCGCGCAAAACTATAAGCAATGCAAGCAGTTCAAGCATAAAGTCAACCGAAACGGCGACAAAATCGATAATATCCCGCATCACAAAGGATAGTTCGCAACGCGATCAAAAGAGGTCGCGAGGCGACTGTTCGACGGGTTGGTCTGCCGACTGAGCGGGTTCTCCGGTGATGCCGACATTTTTGGGAGTAAGGATATAAGTCGATGCACCCGCACGCTTGATCTGGCCGTGAACGGCATAAACAACGCCCGAGCAGAAATCAAGAATATGGCGCAAGAGGTCTGCGTTTGCATCCTCCATATTAAGCACAACGGTTCTGCCCTCAAGCAGTTGATCGGCAACCGATCTGACAGATTCAAAATTTTCGGGCTTCATTATCTTCATTTCAAGATTGGTGTTTGAGCCCACGCCCGAACCTGTGGGGCGAGTCGGCTGCTGCACACGGGGTGCTGCAGGAGCGGGTGCAGGGGATACAGAAGTTTCTTCTTCAAATTCTTCTTCGTTTTCGTCAAAATCGTCTTCGCTGAAAATGCGCGAGATGCGGTCTTTGAGTCCCATAAGTTACCTCCGGTATTTTATATAAAATTTATTGATCACGTTTGCCAAACAGGGCAGTGCCAAGCCTGACGATATTTGCGCCGTTTTGGGCGGCGATCATATAGTCGTTGCTCATACCTGCCGACAAAATGTCTATGCTACCATTATCCACTTTTGAGGCCGATATGTCAATGAGTTTTTTATATATTTTTTTAAAAAAAGCATCGGTTTTTGCATTGTTTTGACATTTTGGGGCAACTGTCATCAGTCCGCGCAGCCTTAAATGGTCAAAATCGCAAAGCGCGTCGGCAAATTCGTCGGCCTCTTGCGGAGATATTCCTCCCTTGTTCTGCTCACCCGCAAGGTTTATCTCGATAAGTACATCCATCACCCTGCCGCAAGCTTTTGCCCTGCGATCGATTTCACACGCAAGTTTAAGGCTGTCGACCGAATGTATCATACTGACTTTGTCGATAATATATTTTACCTTGTTGGTCTGCAATCTGCCTATAAAATGTATATCACACCTGCTTTTGTCGATAGAATCGTATTTTTCAAGCAATTCCTGTACGCGGTTTTCGCCTATCAAGTCGATGCCGTTGTTTAAAGCAAAATTAATTACCTCGGGCGGCTGCGTTTTTGTTGCGGCAAGCAACCTGACACCCTCGGGCAAGCGGCTTTTGACATGGGAGATATTGGCGGCGAGTTCGGAATAAGAAACCGTCATCTTACTATCACCCCTTCATATACTCCCGTGCCGGATGTAACAACAGTATCATAAAGAGAAAGCGCCGTGCGGGATATATACGACTTATCCACTTTGCCGGGATATTGCGGATTTGTCGGCAAGGCACATATATAATAGTTGCCTTGCTTGCAAAGCACCGTTGCCGTCTTAAATTTTATAACGCTGCCGTCAAGCACATAAACACCCCTGACACCGTCTTTGATTCTGAGTGCCTCAACAGATATGCGCAAGCCCGAATAAGTGCCGCCTACCACCTCAACGGTCTGACTGCGCGAATAAGAGAATCCCTCGGGCATAATATTGCAACTGAATACGACAAGTGCCGTTTGACTGTCGCTTTGAGTTATGCAACGCTCAAAAACGCATTGCAATTCGGTGCCGGAAGAATAAGGAAAGATTACCGTGTATCCTTTGCCCGATTCATAAGACTCGGCAATCTTCTTGTCGGTGCGGCAAAGCATATACCATGTTTCGCTGCGCACTATCTTGCCGGCCGAAGAGTTTATCACCTTTTGGTCGGCAGCGAGGTCAGACAGTCTGTCAAATCCCGAAACCGTCATATAATACAGCGAATCAAGTGTAAACTGCTCTTCATAACCGTCGACATCGGTAAAATAATATCCCGACGCCGGCGATTTTGCCGTTTCATAATCTTTGCTCAAAGAATTTTGCAAATCGGCAACCTCTTGCTTTAATTCGGCTATACGCGATTCATACCCCGCAAGGCTCTGCGAAAGCGCGGCACTGCGATTCATTTGTATATTTAATTCTTCTTTATATCTTACGGCAGAATCAAGATCGTCTTTAAGTATACATTCGGATATCAAAGTTCTGAGTTCGGTTATACGTGACAGTATTATGTTTATGTCGGTGGTGGTAGTGCCCTCGTTTATCGCCGAAGCCTCAAGCATGGCAATTTTTTTTTCGAGATCGGATATTTGATTGCTGATCTCGGCGTCGCGCTTGCTTTTATACAACCGTGCAACGCGGTCGCCCGACTTAACTTTTTCACCGCCCGAAAACAGATAAGACGCCGTACTGCCCATACTGCCCTGCACGAGCACTTCGTCTCTGAAGATATAGCATTCCATCTCGACAGTATCGCGCACGGATGTATAAACCGCGCTTTCGACCTCAATATCAACTCCCGCACCTGCCATCAACTGCATTATCAAAAAGACGACCAACGCGACAGCGACCAAAGTCGTAGTCAATTGTCTAAAAAAATCAGCCATTCGTCAAAAACTCCTTTGATAACTCAAGCGCCTTACCTAATATCTCGTCGGCAGTCAAGGTTGAAATGTCAAAAATAACGCGATCGTCGAACTTGTTAAAATATGTCATCTGCCTTTTTACATAATTGCGCGTATGCTGTTTTACCGATGCAACCGAATCGTCAAGCGAAACGGTGCCGTCAAAAAATCCGTAAAACTCTTTGTATCCTATTGCCTGAGATGCGGTAGGCGTATCGCGCAGGCCTATATCGCACAGCGATTTGACCTCACCGACCAATCCCGCATCCATCATACGATCGACCCGTTTGTCACAATCGGCATATATTGCCGCTCTGTCGGCGCACGTAAGATGCAAATGCAATATGCGATAAGGCGAAACGTTGTTTTTTACGCTGTCGGCAAGCTCGCTTTTTGTAACGCCGGACGATGCGAGTTCTATCGCGCGCACCACGCGCTTTATATTGTTGGGATGTATTTCGGCAGCAGAGCGCGCATCAAGCTCCGCAAGCCGTGCATGCAACGCCGCGGCGCCGTTTTGTTCGGCAAAAGCATATAATTCATCGCGCAGAGCGCTGTCGGCTCCGTCGGCTTCAAAAAACCTGCCGGACGTGAGCAGCCGAATATACATGCCGGTTCCGCCGACCAATATCGGCGTTTTTTTGCGTGACGAGATACCGTCAATGCATTCGGTGGCAAGTTTTATAAATTCGGATACCGAAAACGGTGTATGTATATCGGCAATGTCTATCATATGGTGAGTCGCCGCCGCAAGTTCGGCCGCTGTCGGCTTTGCCGTGCCTATATTCATGCCACGGTATATCTGCATAGAGTCACCGCTGACTATCTCGCCGCGCAGACTTTGCGCCAGCTTAATGCCCAACGAGGTTTTGCCCGACGCCGTCGGGCCGGAAATTATTATCAACGATTGCATATCGCTATTCCGTTCATTCTATCAGCATAGCATCGCCGAACGAAAAGAACCTGTATTTTTCGTTTACGGCTATACGATAAGCGTTCATAGTGTTTTCATACCCGGCAAAAGCCGAAACAAGCATTATCAACGTACTTTCGGGCAGGTGAAAGTTTGTTATCAATGCGTCGACGCATTTGAATTTATAAGGCGGATGTATAAATATCGACGTTTCGCCGTCATAAGGGTGCAGCACTCCCCGCTCGTCGCTTGCCGTCTCGAGCGTGCGAACCGATGTGGTGCCTACGGCTATTATTCTGCCGCCGTTTTGTCTTATTTTGTTTATACGCTCTGCCGTTTCGGGCTTAACACGCATATATTCGCTGTGCATTATATGGCCGGCAAGGTCGTCTTCTTTTACCGGCCTGAATGTGCCGAGGCCCACATGCAACAGCACACGCTCGATGTTTACCCCCTTGTTTTGCAATTTTTCAAGCAATTCGGGAGTAAAATGCAATCCCGCGGTGGGCGCGGCAGCCGAACCGTTAACACGCGAATAGACGGTCTGATAACGCTCGGCGTCGGTAAGCCTTTGGGTAATATAAGGCGGCAACGGCATCGAGCCTATCTGTGCGAGTATTTCTATAAAAATTCCGTCAAAAACAAATTTGATCAGTCTTTTGCCGTCGTCAAGTATATCAACCACCTCGGCCGAGAGTTTGTCTCCGAAAACAAGCGTGTCGCCGGGACGTGCTTTTTTGCCCGGCTTATTAAGGCATTCCCAAAGTTCATCGTCGTTGTCCGATGGCACGCGCTTTAACAGCAAGGTTTCAACCGCACCCGCGTGGCGCGGATTCACACCGTAAAGCCTTGCGGGAATAACGCGCGTTTCGTTGATAACAAGGCAATCACCCTCGTTGATATGATCGACTATATCGCAAAAATGCCTGTGTTCTACAGAGCCGTCCGACTTTTTCATCACCAAAAGGCGCGACATATCGCGTTTTGCCGCCGGAGTCTGAGCGATAAGCTCTTGCGGCAGGTCATATTTATAGCTCGAACGCTTTAGCAGATCCAATTTATACCCCCTCGCGCACAAAGGCGCCGCAAAACAAATATAATAATACAAATGCATTTTAACACAAGCAACAAAAAAATACAACACCAAAGCAGGTATATACATGAAAAAATCGACTCTTTTTATAGGTTCGGCAACTGCACTTGTAACGCCGTTTTCGGACGGCGAGATAGACTGGATATCGTTTGCAAGCCTGATAGAATTTCAACTGACCGCAGGCACCGATGCCTTAGTCATATGCGGCACAACGGGCGAAAGCGCCACGCTTACATACGACGAGCAAAAAGAATGCATAACATTTGCCGTCGGTCAAACGCGCGGCAGAGTGCCCATAATAGCCGGTGCGGGCAGCAACAGCACAAAAAACGCATGTCGCCTTGCCGAAAACGCGCAAAACGCCGGTGCCGACGCAATACTTTCGGTAACGCCTTATTATAACAAATGCTCGCCTATGGGGCTTTATAAACATTTTGAGGCAGTCGCGGGCTCGGTGTCGATACCAACCGTAATATACAATGTTCCCACCCGCACGGGAATGAACATAACCCCCGCGGAATATCTTAAATTATCCGAAATCGACAATATATCGGCTGTAAAAGAAGCCGGCAGAGATATAGGCGCGTTTGCCGAAACGGCGTATCTTGTTAAAGACACGCTGGATATTTATTGCGGCAACGACGATATGCTTTTGCCCGAACTGTCACTGGGTGCAAAAGGCATTATCAGCGTAGTTTCAAACCTTGAGCCAAAATCTGTCAAGCGTATATGCTCGGCTTATTTTGACGGCGACCACAGGCGTGCCGCAGACGAATTTAAAAAACTTTATCCCATAATCAAGCGGTTGTCAAAAGGCATAAATCCCGCACCTATCAAAAAACTGATGTCTGATCGAGGCATGATAAAAAACGAATTGCGCCTGCCGCTGACACCTATTGAATAAGTCAAAATAAACATAAAAATCCCGTCGGTTTTTTGTCGACGGGATAATTTTGTACATCTAATATACTATTAGGCG
>CAYOCM010000055.1:0-8312 GCA_964402515.1 uncultured Ruminococcus sp.
AAATATCAAGGCGGCAAGTGACAAAACCGCCTTTGCCTATCATAAGTTTTTGCCCCTCGGCAATAACCGGAGAAGCAGATGTAAAAGTGCCGTGTATAAACTGATATGTTATATCATATCCTTTGCGTTGAGAAGAATTCGAAACGCTGTTTGCCGCGCCGTAATATACGCCGGGGCCACCGCCCTGGTAATACATAAACAGGCCATCTCGCATATATCCACCGGCATATGCCGCCTGCAGATATTTATAATATCTGTTGTACATATCCCCGTCGAGTGAACTGACTTCTATCTCGGCACCGAGGCCGTATTTATCGGCCATCGACATGGCATCATCACAGGTTGCGGGCAACGAATCGCCGGTCTCGGACGTGCTATGATCAAAGGCATAGCCGCTTTGCAATACCGCGGCGGTAAAGCCGAGATCGTTTGCCTGTATATATCCCGCCGAGCAATAATAAGGTATCCACAGGCTCGACATGTCGAGAGAATCGACATAAGACGTAAAGTATTTTATAAAATCGTTTTCGTCTTTGCCGTATGAATATTGTACCGCCTCGCTGTACCAATAAAAACCGCAGAGTTTTAAGTTGTCAAACTGCGCGTCGTTAAAAGTTTTTATTACGAGATCAATATACCATTTGACTATATTTTGACGGGATTCGATTGTATTTGGGGTAACCGTTTGACCGTCGATAACGCCGAACACGCTGTCTGAAGGGTGAATATACGGCACGGCGATATAGACGGGATATTGATAATCGGCATCGAGGCCTAACGTATTTTTATTATCTCCGACAACCTTATTTAAGGCTGAAAGATTATATTCTTCGTCGCCCATAACGCAGTTTAAAAAGCTCTGCCAGCCGGTTTGTTTGCCGAAACCGTATTCGGCGGTCGTATCTTTACTGCTTGCCGCAGGCTGATAAGGCAAAAACAGCATGCCTTCAAACATTGTATCGACCGCATTACCGTCGTTGTCGATATATGCAAAATAAGGCAGCAGCTGATTTGCGGTGATACTGCCGGCTGTTGTCGGCGAGCCGTATGCATATTCGCCGGTATACATCAGACATATATGATTTATGCCGTCTACCGAGCTCGCAAAGCCTTTGTTTTCGGCCGTAGCATCGGGTGTGATATCTTTTGCCGAGGAAATATCCAAGCTGCCTTTGACCGAGATTTCGTCAACATAAGCAAACACGTCACACGAAAATCTGATTTTTACATATCTTGCTTTATATGTTTCTTCGCAATCGGCATCTATGACCACCCTGCCGTTTTGAGCCGAGGTTCTGATGCGATCGTCATCTACGTTTTTGGCAATGCACATATAATCGTTGCCGTCGAGCGAAGCGTAAACATAGATTTCACGTATGGCGTATATACCCGCTGCGGCATTTTGATAATGGCTGATCGCAACGCCGCTGACGGCATATTCGACACCAAGGTCTATAACTATGTCTTTGTATGTGCCACGGTAAAACCGCACATATTTGCCGTCGTTGTAAGTCTGAGTTCCGCCTTTTTTGCCGTCGGTCAGACGTCCGTCGTAAGCTTCATCGGAAAGCGCGGGATAAGCATTATCGATAGGACTTTCACTTGAAACCGTATAACTTTTGCCAACAGATATGACATCATCGGCAGCCGCAACGCTTGAGAATATCAAGCACGTGAGCATAAGCGTAAGCAACGAAATAATAGCAACGGTTTTTGTAAAAAATATTTTCATACTTTATTTTGCAATTTTTTTATACAAGTCAAGCGTCTCGCTGATAGCACTTTCGACGCTGTCTTTAATACTGTCGTATTTTGAAACAAGCTCGTTGCCGTTGGGGTTTGCTATCACGGCACCCTGCAAGCCGGAAAGCGTAGGCGACGAACCCCATGTATATATAGCGCCGAGATCGTAAAATTTGCTGCCGTAAACTATATCAAGCATTTCGGCATCGGCGTCATCCTCGAGTGCCTGCAATTGCAACGTAAGGCTGTAATAAGCATTTGTGACCTCATCGCTGTAATAGCCGAGCGCTTCAAGCAGAAATGCGGCGGCTTCCGGCTGCTTGCACGAGGTAGGAATGCCTATAACGCTTGACTGATAACGATTGACGGCACAGTGATAGTCGTCTCCCTCTTGATATGTGGGAATAGGCAAAACACCGAACTCAAAATCGCGTTGTGCGGTAGACGTCTTGAGTATTGATATTGACGAAGATGTAGTATTATAAAACAGTCCTCTGCCGTTAACAAACATATATTCAAGTTCTGCAAAGCCGTATGTGCTTTTTGCCTCGGGTATCTTGCCGATAAGTAATTCAGCGCGGGTAGTTACCTGTTGATCTGACATAATCTTATAAACTTTTTCAAACACATCCGAAGCCCGACGGTTCGTGATATTTACCTCAACGCCGCCGTCGGCAGTTTTTTGCGCAAGTGCTTCGCCAGAACCGTTAAACATGATGGTCGCACCGTAAGAATGCGACAAGTTGCCGTATACAGCATCGGTACTCCATTGGCCGGACGAATCCGCGGCAGATACAAGGCGACTTATTTCGTAAAAAGCATCATATGTAAATTTATGGTCTTTTACAAGCTGATATATATCGCCGTATTTAGCGTTGACGTCTTGATTTTCTTCATACAGCGACTTGTTAAAAAGGGTAAGATACGTGTTGTCGTCATCGGTTATAAGCGCATCGCCCGCAACAAAATAATGTCCTTCGGACAAAGTGATGGCATCTATCGCGCCGCTGTCCCACCAAGGATTGGAAAGGTCTATATAATCGTCGATTGGATAAAACAAATTTTCGGTCACTTTGGTAACCATACGGTCAACTGAATCGCACACAAGATCGTATGTGCATAAACCGGTGTCAATATATTGTTTAAGTTTTTCGGTAGGGTACGGCTCTGACTCGACCTTGATCTTGATGCCGTATTTTTCTTCAATAAGGTCGTTGCGATTTGCAACGGCAGAACTGACTTGGCCGTAACTGCTTTCATCATCCGGGACAAATTGCAATTCGCCGTAAGGATGACGCGATGTCGCAACAGTGTATATGGTTACGGTCGTATTAAACGGTTCGTGATCGGCATATGGAAAATCTGATTCCGAGTTATCACCGTCTCGCGACGATAAGTCACTGTTGCCAGACGAAACGTCTTTTGACTGTTCATCGGGGGCCTGCGGCGCGCACGCGCACAGCAACATAAGCATAGCCAAGATAAGTGATACAAATAAGATAATTTTTTTCGCTTTCATATCAAAAAGCTCCTAAAAAACAAAATGCATTCTTTATAGGGTGATTATAGCACAATATTTGTTTAATTGCAACAGCATAAGGAAATTTTAGGGCAAAATAATGTGCAAAACGATAAAATAAAAGCCCTTACGACATAAGGACTTTTTTGCAAATTTAAACATTTTTTTGACATTTTTCGATAATTGCAAGACGAGCACATATACAGAACAGTTTTGCAGCATCACGCAGTTCGTTAATTGACGGAAACGTCGGCGCAATTCGTATAATGTTATCCCTCTCGTTAATACCGTAAGGATGCGTAGCACCTGCCGGAGTTATCTTGAGACCCGCTTGCAGACAAAGTTCGGTTATTCGCTTTGCAGTTCCGTCGGGTGTGGTAACACAGATAAAATATCCGCCGTTGGGTTTTGTCCACGAAACACCGCAATTGCAAAGCATCTCGTCAAAAACCTGATATACGGTGTCAAACTTAGGCTTGATAAGCGCCGTATGCTTTTGCATCTGTATCACAATATCGTCATAAGTTTTAAAAACACGTGCATGTCTGAGTTGGTTAATCTTGTCGTGACCTATAGTTTGATATTTGAGTTCATCTATAATCCGCAGAATATTGCGTCTTGACGAAACGATACATGCCACCCCTGCCCCGGGATAAGTTATTTTTGATGTCGACGCAAACTCAAAAAACATATCTTCATTGCCAAATTTTTGTGCCTCTGAAAATATTTCGAGCAAACGGTCGGGATGATCGGTAAGGTCGTGCAAGACATATGCATTATCCCAAAATACTCTAAAATCTTTTGCCGCAGGTTTAAGCGACGCAAAACGTCTGACCGTCTCATCCGAATAAGTCACGCCGGCGGGATTGCTGTATTTAGGAACACACCAACAACCTTTAACAGTTTCGTCGTTTGCAACAAGCGATTCTATCATATCCATATCGGGACCGTTGTCATCCATAGGCACAGGAATCATATTAATACCGAAAAATTCGCATATGGCAAAATGGCGATCATAACCCGGCACGGGGCACAAAAACGATATGCGGTCATATTTTGACCACGGCTTGCAACCGTCGACAACACCGTGCAACATAGCGCGTGCGACGGTATCATACATAAAATTAAGGCTTGAATTGCCGCCGACGATGACATTATTCATATCTACAGCGAGCATATTTGCAAATAGCCTTTTCATTTCGTTGATGCCGTCAAGAGCACCGTAGTTGCGGCAATCGGTACCTTTTTCGGTAAAACATTGGCTGCTTTCCGTAACAGCGGTCAGCAGGCGCTCCATTGTATCGAGTTGCTGTGGCGAAGGTTTGCCCCTTGACATATCAAGCACTCTGCCGCTTGCACGGTACGCTTCATAAAGCTTATACAATTCTTTATAATCCTGCATACCGCACCCCCATAAAATTATTAAAACTCGGCGCTGCCCGTTACTCTCGGGAACGCTTCGACATCTCTTATATTGCCAATGCCGGTAATATACATTATAAGACGTTCAAAACCGAGACCGTAGCCTGCATGTCTTACACCGCCGTATTTGCGCAGTTCAAGATACCACCAATAAGACTTTGGATCAAGTCCGAGTTCTTGCATACGTGCCTCAAGTCTGTCAAGGCGTTCTTCTCTCTGCGAACCTCCGATAAGTTCTCCGACGCCGGGCACCAACATATCGGCGGCGGCAACGGTTTTGCCGTCGTCGTTCATACGCATATAAAATGCTTTGATCTCTTTGGGATAATCCGTAACAAAAACGGGCTTTTTGAATATCTGTTCGGTAAGATATCTTTCGTGCTCTGTTTGCAGATCGCATCCCCAATAAACAGGATATTCAAACTTGTCGTTATTTGCTTCAAGCAATTTGACAGCTTCGGTATATGTAACTCTGCCGAAATCGCTGGAAACAAGTGAATTTAATCTTTCAAGCAATGTATTATCGACAAATTTGTTAAAAAACTCCATTTCGGCGGCGCAATGCTCAAGCACATAACTTATAGCATATTTTGTCATCGCTTCGGCTGTGTTCATATAGTCTTCGAGATCTGCAAATGCCATCTCGGGTTCTATCATCCAAAACTCTGCGGCGTGGCGCGCCGTGTTGGAACGCTCGGCACGAAATGTAGGTCCGAAAGTATATACATTTGAATACGCAAGCGCAAAACATTCGGCCTCAAGCTGACCCGAAACCGTAAGATTTGCGGCAGTTCCGAAAAAGTCGTTTTTATAATCTATATTGCCGTTTTCGTCACGCGGAGGGTTATTTATATCAAGTGATGTTACATGGAACATTTCGCCCGCGCCTTCGGCATCGCTGGTAGTGATTATGGGCGTGTTTACATATACAAAACCGTTTTTTGCAAAAAACTCGTGTATGGCCTGTGCGGCACATGATCTTACGCGGAATACGGCGTTAAACGTGTTCGCCCTGGGACGCAGATGCGCTATCGAGCGCAAAAACTCAAACGAATGACGTTTAGGTTGCAAGGGATAATCAGGTGTAGAGTTGCCTTCGACAACAGCCTCGGTCACTTTTAATTCAAAGGGCTGCTTTGCGCCGGGCGTAAGTACGAGAGCGCCCGTAAGCATAAGCGCGGCCCCTATATTTTGGTGTGTCATTTCGTCGTAATTGGACAGTTTGTCGCTTTCTATAACAGCCTGCAATCCTTTAAAATAAGTGCCGTCGTTAAGATCGATAAATCCAAACGCATTTGATGAGCGCAACGACCTTATCCAGCCGCCGACGGTTATAACCGCGCCGTCAAAGTTTTGCGGGCAGGCGTATATATCTTTTATAGCGGTAAGCTTTGCCTTTATTGACATGACGATATCTCCTGAATATATAATAATTTAAATATCGGCAATACACCGACGGTTTTTACAACGAAACATTATAACACCAAAGATTGAATTTTGCAATAGTTGCAAATGCGGTTTTCTTTTTTATATTTGATTTAGGTTGATTTTTTTAAAACCGTATTGTATAATGCTACAAAATAAATGTTGGAGACTTTAGAAAATGCAATTATCGGACGTCATTACCCTGCCGCACGCCGACATAGTGGGTAAAAAAGGCATAATATTTGATCTTGACGGCACAATAGCCGACTCTATGCACTTTTGGCAGGATGTTTCTCTGTTTGCGGGACTTAGCAGAGAGCAATGCGAACAGAAACTTTATTATCTTTATTCCGAGGCAATACAGCCGAAACCTTATGCGCTGGAGTTAATGAAAAGGCTTAAAAAAGCCGATATACCTGTTTGCATTCTTTCGGCCACATATGTTAAAGAATATGAGCCGTTCATATTGCATTTCGGTATAGATAGGCTCGTTGATTTTTACGCCGACTGCACCGATTTCGGACGTGACAAATATAACGCGGAACCTTACATGCACGTCGCAAAAAGGCTGGGCCTGAATCCGGATGATGTTATTATTTTCGAAGACCTGCCCTCTTCGGCACGCGCCGCACTCAGCGGAGGACTGTTTACCGTGGGTGTATACGATGACGCTTCGAGCGCATACGCCGACGAAATGAGACGTATGTGCAGCGATTATATTCCGGATCTCGGCTGTATAATCAAAAAATAACTCGTTTTCATAGCGGCATATCATGTGCCGCTTTTATTTTTCACAAAAAAGAACAAACGTTCTTGACAGCGGCCCGGTATAGTGGTATGCTACCTTTAGAACGAATGTTCGGAGGAACTGAGATGTATAACGACAGGACTATATTACACTGTGATGCAAACAGTTTTTTTGCATCGGTTGAAACGGTATTTAACCCCGAATACAGCAAAATGCCGATGGCCGTATGCGGCTCGGAAAAAGAACGTCACGGTATAGTTTTAGCTAAAAACGAACTTGCAAAAGCATGTGGCGTAAAGACGGGCGATGTTATATGGCAAGCAAAGCAAAAATGTCCGTCGCTTTTGATAGCAGAGCCGCATTATGACGAATACAAACGATTTTCAAAAGAAATGGGACGAATTTTTTATGACTATACAGACATGATCGAACCTTTCGGCATAGATGAAAGTTGGCTCGACGTTACGGCATCGCGCAAATATTTCGGCAACGGAATAAGCATTGCCGAAAAAATCAGGTCGAGAGTAAAAAACGAGCTGGGTATAACGGTTTCCGTGGGGGTGTCGTTTAACAAAGTATTTGCCAAACTCGGCAGTGACCTGAAAAAGCCGGATGCGATAACCGTGATAGACCGTGACAATTATAAACAAAAACTTTATGTGCTGCCGATAAGCGATCTTTTGTTTGTGGGAGCTAAAACTGTAACTGCTCTGTCACGTGTAGGTATATATACAATAGGCGATGCGGCCGAATGCAAGCGGCAATATTTGGTCTCGTTGCTTGGCAAGACGGGCGGACAAATTTGGGATAACGCAAACGGATTCGACAGTGCGGCGGTTAAGGTAAACGGCCAATGCGATAGCGCAAAATCGGTAAGCAACGGTATGACATTTAAACGGAATTTAAAAACTGCGGCCGACATATCGTTTGCTGTATATTATCTTGCCGACGAAGTGGCAAAGCGCTTACGTGAAACAAATGCAAAATGCAAATGCATCGGCGTGGTTCTGCGCACGCCGGAACTTAAACACATAGGCAAACAAGCAGCCGTCCCCCCCACCTGTCTCGCATCTGATATAGCGAAATACGTTATAGGCATGATACCGATGATACATGATAGCGGTGAAATATACTCAATAACGATACGCACATCCGATTTGATTTACGGCGACGAAATGCAGGAAAGCTTATTTACTTTCGGCAAAGATACAAAAAAGATGAGTGATCTTGAATATACCGTAGACGGTATTCGCAAAAAATACGGTAATGCGTCTATTAAGCGTGCTTCGGGAATAAACAACGATCTTAAAGAATAAACGACAAAAGCGGCCTAAGGCCGCTTTTGTCAATAAAAATTTTGTTTGGTTTATTTGTTGTAATATATCTGCAATTGCTCGGCAAGGTTAGCCTCAAACGTACCGACGTTGGTCTCCCAGTTTGAGATCCATTCTTTGC
>CAYOCM010000056.1:0-7514 GCA_964402515.1 uncultured Ruminococcus sp.
TATTGCTCGCTGCATCCGCCCCCGGCGGCGCTCGCAAACGTCCCCGCTTCGATATTTCTCCGTAAATGTTATATACGGGTTCTACACTCTTACAATCCCGCATAACGTTACCTATTCGGCGTACCAAAGGAGTGTTGCCTTTCGCCCCCGTAATTTTAATGACATCGGGCCGGTCAACGCTTTTTTAAAGCGCCTTGCTATTATATCACACGTTTTGCGATTTTGCAATAGTTTTTTGTGATAAAAATCTTTATTAAAGCACAGAATATATCAAAAAGTATGTGAGGTATTTATGCAGGAAGATTATCGTGATATTCAAAACGACGGGCGAGAAGAATATATAGACCGCGGAGTCACCGCGGGAAGAATTCACGCACTTGTGATAGCGGGGCAGATAGAGGGGCATTTTGCCGCGCCTGCACAGACCAAGACGACAAAATACGAGCAGTGCATTCCCACACTGTTTGCGGTGGAAGAAAGCCCCGATGTCGACGGATTGCTCTTGCTGCTTAACACAATAGGCGGTGACGTCGAGGCGGGACTTGCGATAGCCGAACTCATCGCGGGTATGAGTAAGCCGACCGTGTCACTGGTTTTGGGCGGCGGACATTCGATAGGCATTCCGCTTGCCGTTGCGGCAAAAAAGTCGTTTATAGTTCCCAGCGCGACTATGACTTTGCACCCCGTCAGGCTCAACGGACTTGTTATAGGCGTTCCGCAAACATTTGAAAACCTGTGTCGTATGCAAGACCGCATAGTCGATTTTATAGTGGGCAATTCGCGTGCGTCACGCGAAGATATATTAAAACTTATGAATTCAACCGACCAAATGACCACCGATGTCGGCAGCGTGATAGACGGCATCGAGGCGGTGAATATAGGGCTTATAGACAAAGTCGGCGGTATAGGCAACGCGATAGGCGAACTTAAACGCATGATAAGCGGCGACTATTGCAAATAAAACGATATTGTGTTATATTGTTTACCGTGACATGATATTTTTAACAGAGGCCGTATATGAAAAAACTGTTTGTTCTTTTGCTTACCTGCGCGTTTTTGCTTGCCGCCTGCGCCGAAAACGGAGATGTTTCAAACAATATATCCGATAATTTATCAAGTGATATATCAAGCGCCGACGAAAGCGACAATGCGCAGAGTTCCGACGGCATTTCGGGCGATGACATGCCCGAAGGCAAAGATATCGATCGCTTGTTAAACAAAAAACTTATATCATACGGCTGCTCATATACCGTAAACGGTACGCCGCATTCGCAATATCCCGATAACGGCAAAGAACTTACCGACGGTATATTCGACAGCGATGTCGGTGTAGGCTGGTCGACTCCGTATGGCGAAATAATATTGGATCTCGGCGCCGATGTCGATGACATAGCCGACCTCGATATTCTGCTGCGCGGCGATGCGTGGGGGATAGTTGCTCCGACGCAGGCGACCTATTATGTTTCACCGGACAGTCAGACCTGGTTTGAACTCGGCACTGTCGCCGCCGAACGCACGCAGGGATACGCCGAATGGGGCGAATATTCATATACATTGCAGTTGCAAAAGACCGCCGTCGGCAGATATATCAAGGTGGTTTTGAGCGGCAACGGGATGAATTATGTCTGGGGACGTGAAATATGCGTATACGCCTATCGCGAGTCGACTAACGAGGTAAAAATGCACGAATTCGACGGAAATGAAAGCTTTGACAATCTCACGCTCGATATGCCTGTCGGCACACGGATGGGCGACAACGACGGCCCCGCATATTGCGTATACGGCAAGAAGGGCTATAACTCGGCAAGCTTCTGCTTTGACTTATCGGAGACCGACTTTGTCGGAGTCGGCTCAAACGGCACAAAAGTCAACGGAT
Source organism: uncultured Ruminococcus sp. (assembly GCA_964402515.1). Lineage (GTDB taxonomy): Bacteria > Bacillota > Clostridia > Oscillospirales > CAG-382 > Coliplasma. The sequence continues at coordinate 1,877 of CAYOCM010000056.1, forward strand.
ATATGTTTTTGGGCGTCGACGTCTATAGTGACAACGGATATTGGATAAACTGCTGCGATGCGGGATTTGTTTATGAATACAACACGTCCGGCTGGCGGCTGTTTTACGCCACGGCGTCGACAGAGCAGTATGACGGACAGTGGTTCTCGGGCACTCGTGTGCTCGATCAGACACACAACTACCGCCTTACGCTTGACACATCGCTTGAGGACGGCAAGGCGACGCTTGTCGCATACGATCTCGTCGACGACTGTGTTGCCGACACACTTACGTTTACTTTGGGAGGTTCGAAAAAAGACGGCTCAAACACCGCTTATCTTATGAATGCCGCCATCGACTGGGTTGACCGCCCCGAAAGTGATTTTATAGGCGAAACAAACAAAAACCTCGGCAGCGGAATACATCTTAACGATGTTCGCATCTACGACTGCCTCGTTTACAAAGACGGCAATTCGCTGCCTTTTGTCACCGACCACCGCGCTGTATGGCCGGACAACTCAATGAATGTAAAGTCGAGCGTTGCAAAAGTGCATCACGTGATCGGCGACAGTGAATTTATTATAGATATTGATTTGGGATAAAACATATGAAAAAAGCTTTTTTATATCAGGAACGCTATTTTTTGATGCCCGACGGCATTGACGATGTCGACGAGCTGACGGCTGTCTGCGGCGACAGCGAAACTGAATTTTGGGAATGCATCGAGAAAAAATGCCTTGCTCCTTATTTTGTCAAAGAATTTATGGTCATAAGCAGCATAACTTTGGGCGACGGCGAAATATATCCATGCGAGGTCGAGATATTGTCTATGCTTGAATATAACAAGCGCCTGCGCTCTATGGTCGAGGGCCATTGCGAAGGTTGCCCCGGTTTCGGTGCGCTCACCGACAGCGAAACGTCATTGCAGGGCCATCATGAAGAGATCACACTTGACGGCAAATGTTTTTTGCGTCAAAAAATGCTTGACGGCACACCCGACCTTTCCGCAATGGTGGATGATTTTGTATCGTGCTTCGGAGATCTCGGGCTTGAAAAACTTATCGATGACGGCAAGATCGACGAGGCGACATTGATGTTTGAAGCCGCATTTGCCCGCTGTTTGTTTGCTCCTACACCGGCCGTGATAATTTCAAAAGCGGCAGACGGCAGGTACGGCTGTTATTTTATAGGTTTGTTTGACGACAGCGATTCGCTTATTAAAGAATACATAGTCGATGAGCTCGACAACAGATACGGCAAGGCGTGGGATTTTCAGCACTTTTTGCCCAAAGGTATCAAAACGCACGAATCCGTGCAGCCTATGGGAATATCTTTTGAGCGTGTAGACGGCGATCGAGCGGCGCTGGACGTTATGATATATGTCGGTGACGAAAACCCGATGAGAGCATATCTTTATCTTTGCGAAATGATAGGCGAAGACAGATTGCACACTGCGTGCGCATCGCTTGCCAGTCAATCGGGATCTTCAAACGATATGCAAAGTATATCGGCGTTTGCAAGCGAGATAGACAGCGTGCTTGAAGAGTATGAACAAAAAGAAATAATGTTGCCGCCGGTGCGCGCCGCGGCTGATTTTGAAAACGGTGAGGGCGAACCTCCGTCACTGATGATAAACTATCGCTCTGACAGTCTTATGTTCGGCTTTAACCTGCCTGCGCAAGAGTGTGCTCCCGCGCTTGATATATGGAGTCGTGATGATATTCTGTCAATGTTTGAACTTGAGATCGCGCGTATAAGATTCAAAATGCCGTTTGATCCTTTTTTGTGCGACGACCCCGAACGGTTTGAATGTTTTCTTGACGAAGTCGACGATGTTTGCGCGTATCTCGGCGATTCGATGTGCGCAAAATGTTTTGGACAGGAATACAACGGGTCGGAATACGATATAGACCTTATAGCGATATCTTTGCCCAAACTGATGTATAAACTGTGCTATCTTGCGCCCATGATGATAAAATACGACGCAGTGCTTGACGTATATACCAAAAACGGCAAAAACGGAGGCAGATTTAAAATAGACCGTTTTATGCAAAATATACTGCCCGAGAGCAAACTGTGGCAACATGCTTTCGGCGGAGAAAACTGAACACCGTATAAAGCAAAACATCCGCACTTTAAAAAGTGCGGATGTTTTATGTTTAATCTTTTATCAGCCAATCTATCGGCTCATCAAGCGCCGCATTGCAGCGCGAGAAAGGACACGAGCCGAAAAAGCCGTTATATGCCGAAAGAGGGCTGGGATGCGCCGATTCGATAACCGTGTGGCGCGAGGTGTCTATAAGGCGCTTTTTTTCGCGCGCATAATTACCCCACAAAATAAACACGGTGTGCTTTTGACGACTGCCTATAAGCTCTATGGCGCGGTCGGTCAGTGTCTCCCAACCTTTGCCGCGGTGACTGCCTGCGCAGCCTTCGCGAACGGTGAGTACGCTGTTAAGCATCAGCACGCCCTGCCTTGCCCACGATGTAAGTTCGCCGTGAGAGGGCTCGGGGATGCCGAGATCGTCGTGCAGTTCTTTAAAAATGTTGCACAGCGACGGCGGCTTTTGAACCCCTTTTTTGACCGAAAAGCAAAGCCCGTGAGCCTGTCCTCTGCCGTGATAGGGATCTTGACCTATTATAACGACTTTGACATCGTCGAAATCGGTGTATCTGAATGCGTTGAATATATCTTGCATATCGGGATATACAGTATGCTCTCTGTATTCGCGTTTTAAAAACTCACGCAGTTTAAGATAATAATCTGCCGTAAATTGGTCGCGCAAAAGGTCATCCCAATCGTTGCCGATGCAAACCATTATTTTGTGCCGAAGAGTCTGTCGCCGGCGTCACCCAGACCGGGAACGATATATTTGTGCTCGTTGAGGCATTCGTCAACTGCGGCAACATATATCTTGACATCGGGGTGGTCGTGCTGCATTACCTCGATACCTTCGGGGGCGGCAACCAAGTTGACCGAAACGATGTCGTGACAACCGCGCTGCTTTAAGCATGTGCATGCAGCGGAAGCCGAACCGCCGGTAGCCAGCATCGGGTCAAGCAAAAACACGCGTCTTTCGGCGATATCGGGCGGCATTTTAAAATAATATTCAACAGGCAGATGGGTTTCGGGGTCGCGATAAAGGCCGATGTGGCCGACTTTGGCGACGGGTACGACGGTAAGGAAACCGTCAACCATGCCGAGACCTGCGCGAAGTATGGGCACAAGCGCAAGCTTTTTGCCTGCTATCATGCGTTGTTTTGTTTTTGATACGGGAGTCTCGATCGTGACCTCATGAGTCGGCAAGTCACGCGTGATCTCGTATGCCATGAGTGTAGAGATCTCGGTGAGCAACTGACGAAAGTCTTTTGCGCCCGTCTCTTTTTTGCGCATAAGAGTAAGTTTGTGCGCAATCAGCGGATGATCGAATACTACAACATTTTGCATAGTCGTTACCTCTTCTTTCATTTTGTGACAAAAGTATACCACGGCAAAGGGCATTTAGTCAATGACTTTATGCACAAAATTTGTTGACAAAACGGGAATATTACTATAAAATGAGTAAGCCGAGATATCGGCGCAAATATCTTTTAAGAAAGGCGGATTTATATTTATGGATTCCGGAGACAAACGAGGCGCCGTTCCGTTATCGGTGCCGATATATACCGCCTTTGCAAAAGGCAAGTGATCAGGCACCGAATAGGGTCGCCCCGCTTCTCTGCTGAACGGTTATTATCCAAAAAGGAGATGGCGGTGTTATGGAAGAAGAAAGAATTGTTTTATTGACCGATGAGGTCACACGGCTTGCCGATCAAAAAGATTGGCAGGCGTTGCGCGGGTTGCTTTGTGACGAAGCCCCGCAGGATATTGCGATCTTGATGCAGGACCTTGACGACAGGGCGATGCCGTTGGTTTTTAGGCTTTTGCCCAAAGAGCTTGCGGCCGAGACGTTTGTCGAGATGCCGGCAGACAGTCAAGAGGCGCTTATAGTGGGATTTTCGGATACCGAATTAAAAGACGTTATCAGCGAATTGTATGTCGATGACGCGGCGGATATAGTCGAAGAGATGCCCGCAAATCTCGTCAAACGAATTTTGGCGAGTGCCGACAGCGACACGCGCAAGGCGATCAACGAGATATTAAAATACCCCGACGACAGCGCGGGCAGCATAATGACTACCGAATATGTCAGGCTTGACAGATCGCTTACGGTAGAAGACGCTTTTAAACGCATCAGGCGTGTCGGAGTCGACAAAGAGACGGTTTATACATGCTATGTTACCGAAAGCGACAAAAAACTTATAGGTTTTGTTACGGTAAAAGACCTGCTGCTTGCCGACGGTGATACGCTTATCGGCGACGTTATGACCACTGACGTTATTTACGCATATACCACCGATGACCGCGAAGCTGCGGTAAACGAGATGGCAAAATACGATTTTATCGCTTTGCCGGTCGTGGACGGTGAAAAAAGATTGGTGGGCATAATCACCGTCGATGACGCTATTGACGTTATCCAGGACGAAAACACCGAAGATATCGAAAAAATGGCGGCTATCACGCCGTCGGACAAGCCTTATCTGCGCACCGGGGTTTTCAGTATATGGCTGCACCGCATACCTTGGCTTTTGCTGCTGATGGTTTCGGCGACGTTTACGGGCGGAATAATATCGTCGTTTGAGCAGTCGCTTGCCGCGGTTTCGGCACTTACGGCGTTTATTCCAATGCTGATGGATACGGGCGGCAATGCCGGCTCGCAGACATCCGTCACCGTAATACGCGGACTCGCTCTCGGCGAGATATCACCGCGCGACATATTTAAAGTTTTGGGCAAAGAGGCGTGCGTTTCGCTTTTGTGCGGGCTTACGCTTGCGGCGGCCAATTACATAAAGATACTTTTGGTCGACAACTTGCTGCTTGGTTCAAACGTCAGCACAGCCGTTGCGGTTGTCGTGTGTCTTACGCTTGCCGTAACGGTAGTCATAGCAAAACTTGTCGGTTGTACGTTGCCTATAATTGCCAAGATGATAGGCGCCGATCCTGCGGTGATGGCTTCGCCGTTTATAACCACCATAGTCGACGCTTTGTCATTGCTTGTCTATTTTAACATAGCGACCGCGATGTTGACCGAATTGCAAATATAACTTGATTATTTATTAATTATCGAAAACAAAAGGAGCTTTTACATGCCTATTTCATTTGATCCTTCAAACGGACAGTTTAAACTCGATACAAAAGATACATCGTATATCTTTTGCAAAAAAGACGGATTTTTGTTGCATCTTTATTGGGGAGCGCGCATAGGTGACTGTGACTGCACATATATGTTCCGCGAGCAAGGCCGTGCGGCTTTTTCGCCGCGTATGGAACGTTGCTGCGGCTTTATTCTCGACGATGTTCCCTTAGAGTTTCCTTGCTGGGGCAGAGGCGATATGCGTTCGCCCGCTTTGGAGATAATCAACTCCGACGGCTCGAATATATGCGATTTGCGCTATCTTTCACACAGCATTTCGCACGGAAAACCGCGAATCCAGGGCCTGCCTTCGGCGTATGTCGAAGATGTATCCGAGTGCGATACCTTGGTCGTCACCCTGCGTGACGATGTTTCGGGCGTCGAGGCAGATCTCTATTATTGCGTCTACGGCGAACTCGGCATTA
>CAYOCM010000057.1:0-7351 GCA_964402515.1 uncultured Ruminococcus sp.
TGCCGTATTCGTTTTCGACCTGCATCATTATTATATTGCCGCCGTTTTCAAGCAACCGGGGGCGCAATATCTCAAACAGCGATTTAAAATAACGCCTGACATAATAAAGATAATTCTCGTCGTAACGCCTTATAACAAGGTCTTTTGTCAGCAACCACGCCGGCAAGCCGCCGAAATCCCATTCGGCACAAATATAAGGGCCGGGGCGCACTATGGCATAAAGTCCGAGATCTTTTGCGGTGTCTAAAAACAGCGCGAGATCAAAAATGCCGTCATAGTCAAACACGCCCTCTTTGCGCTCGATAATATTCCACGCGACATATGTTTCGACGGTGTTGAATCCGCACTGTTTCAGTTTTGTCAGTCTGTCGCGGTATGCGTCTTTATGCACCCTGAAATAATGCACCGTACCCGAAATAATGCGCATCGGTTCGCCGCCGATATAAAAACCGTTTTTATCGTATGTGAGTTTTTTCATAAAAAAGCCCCCGGATTTACGCCTGTTTGCAGCAAGGCAGGATATCCTCGATAAGAGTTACAAGGTCATGCGACGGAAATCCCTGGCCGTTTGTTCCGCCTGCGCCCAAAGTGACGGTGATATATTCTTTGCCGTCAACCGAGCACAGCGCCGCCAAACATCTGCCGGCGTTTGTGGTGGTGCCGGTCTTACCGCCGATGCAGTATTTGTTTTGCATACCCGCTTTTTTAAACCCGCTGAATGCAGTGTGATAAAGTTCTATGCCGTCCTCATGCATGGTGGGACTGTTAATAACATAATAATCCGCGGTGCATATCGCCCTGAAAGTTTCGTTTTGCAGGCAATAATTCAAAAGCCGTGCCATATCCGCCGCGGTGCTGTAATGACCATCCGCATCAAGTCCCGTAACGTTGACAAAATGTGTGTCGACAAGTCCGATATCCGCCATCTTTTGATTCATAAGTTCGGCAAATCCGCTTTCGCTGCCGCCGAAACGTTCGGCAAGCGTTATTGCGGCATCGGCACCCGACGGCAACATTACGCCGTAAAGCATATCTATGACCGATGCCTGCTCGTTTGCGCTGAAACCGACCACCGACGCACCCTCAAGAAACATTTTGTCAACGGTGTCTCTGCTTACGGTAAGCATTTCGTTAATATCGTCGCACATCTCGATAACCGTTATCGTGGTAGCCATTTTTGTCAACGAAGCGGGCGCTATGCGCGTATTTGCGTTTTTGACCGCTATCACGACGCCGGTACTGCGATCGAGCATACAGGCGTATCCGCTGTTTAGCGTATCGGCAGAAATGCTGTAAACGCTTTGCGGTGACTCGCTTATTTCGCTTGTCGCGTCATTTGAACTTTCGTCGCTTTGGTGCGACATATCGTCAACGCCCGAAATATTGCTTAAAATGTCGGAAACGTCTGAAACATCCGAAACATCGGCCGGTCCGTCGTGCCCCAATACCAAAATAAATATCAGCGCCAACAATACGGCAACCGCGGCAACCGCCGTGGCAAACGAAATTTTTGACGCTCTTCTTTGCGCCTTTTTACGATCAGTCATTATTATGCTCCAATAAAACCTCTGCGTTTGTACCGCAGAAAATATCTTTTTGCTCAGACATCATCCTGCAGAGTCTGTCAAGCCGCTCGTATCCGCCGTCGGCATCAAATTCATAAGAATGGCCCCAGACGTAAAACAGCATATCCGTCTTTGCGTCGGATCTTATAAACTCGTCGGCAAGTTCAAACAGCGCCTCGTCGGCGTGATGACAAGTCGGATTAAAACGCAAAAGGTCGTTTTGCGTTTTAAACGAATGCGTACTTTTTACGGTACGTGCGTATTTATATCCCAAACCGTCAAGCACCGAAACGACCGTGTCCGAATATGTACCCATCGGATAAGCCATGCCCACAGGCGTTTTGCCGAACCATTCGGCGCACTTGTCACGGTCAAGCGTCATTTCATTCAGGCATTCTTCTACCGTCAGTCTGTCAAGATAAGGGTGTGTATAAGAATGCGACGCGATCTCGTGGCCTTTAAAAACGGTCTTTAACTGTTCTGCCGTAAGATGCTTTACTTCAAAGCCGTTATACATCCAAGTGCTTTGCGATATCGCAAGTCCGGGATTGATGTTGAATGTGCATTTTACGCCGTATCTGTTGCATATTTCGACTGTTTTGATATCGGATATCACGCCGTCGTCATAGCTCAGCGTAAACGCCTTACGTCTGCCGCCCGCAAACATTATGCCAGCTCTATTTCTTTGCCTTCGGCGGCAGAACGGTATATGCCCTCAAGCATCTGCTGCATCTGTATTGCCTGCTCGATGGGATAAACGGGCGTCTTGCCGTTTATGACACAATCGCAGAAATGTGTTATTTCGCGTGCAAACTTGCTGCCCGAATTCATCGTTATGCGGTCGTCGCTGAGATATCCGTCGCGCTCGCCGTATATTGTGAGCGGGTCAAGCAGCGCGCCGGCTTTTGAGCCGAATATCTCGGTCTTGCTGTAAGAAGGGCCGTTTATCGCCCAAGAAGCCTCAAACAGCATCGATGCGCCGTTTTCAAAATGAATAACGCCGGCGCCGCTGTCTTCGGTATCAAATTTATTGTCGGGGCAGGACTGTCCGTGCCATCTGTCAACGCCTTTGGTCCGATAATCGCCGATATAGTCGTATGTCGCGGCCGAAACGCGCACCGGCTTGGGTGTGCCCATGATATACCATGCCGAATCTATACCGTGAATGCCGATGTCTATAACAGGTCCGCCGCCGGATGTCTTTTTGTCGGTAAACCAACCCAGCGGAGTTCCGCGGCGACGCACATATGCGGTCTTTGCAAAATATATATCGCCGAATTCGCCCTTGTCGGCAAGATTTCTCAGATACATATTGCCGTCACCGAATCTGCCGGGCACGGCAAGCATAAACGTTACGCCGTTTGCCTTGACAGCCTCTTGCATACGCAATGCTTCATCAAGGCTTTTTGCCATGGGTTTTTCGCACAGGATGTGTTTTTTTGCGTTTGCGGCGACAACGGCGGTGTCCGAGTGCCCGTTATTCCAACAGCAGATATCCACGGCGTCGATGTCGGCACCCGCAAGCATATCCTCGACGGACGCAAAATATTGAGGTATGCCGAATCTTTCGGCAGCCTGTTTTGCAAGCTCGATATTAAGGTCGCATATTGCGACAACCTCGGCGTTTGTTACGTCTTTGTATGCGGGCAGATGTCCGCTGCACGCTATGTTGCCGGCACCTATAACGCCTATTTTTACTTTATCCATTATATATAAAACCTCCGTATATTACTTTATCTTACATTATATCAAAAACATCTTAAAATGCAAGCATTTATTGATTCATTTAAGGTTTTGTGTTATAATTAATATGTAATTTGATGCCCGTCTCGGGCATATAATCAAAAAAAGCACAAGGGGACACAGATATGTTCGGTTCATTTTTTTACGGCAGATACGGTTTTGACGCGCTGTTTTACGGACTTATGGCGATTCAGGCGGTGCTGATAGCGCTCGCCTGCATAGCGCGTGCGATAGGGCTCGACTTAATGTATTATATATGCTTTTTTGTTCAGATAGCGCTGTTTGCATATACGTTTTGGCGCGTGCTGTCAAAAAAGACCGATAAACGCCAAAGAGAAAATGCGCGTTTTATGACATTTTTAGGCAAACTCAAAAACGGCAAAACACAAAAACAAAAAAACAAAAGCAAGCAAAAACGCGACTATTATTTTGCAACATGCCCTCATTGCAAGGCAAACCTCAGATTGCCCAATATAGTCGGCAAACACGGCGTAAAATGCCCGCGCTGCAACAATAATTTTAATATAGAAATATAAGCATAAATGCAAAAAAGTCAACCGCTCGGGTTGACTTTTGTTTTATGGGATATTATCAGCTGTCGGTATTCATTTTGGTAAGTTTGCCGTTTGCATAACTATGAGTAGCAGTGAAGGCATTATTGTTTTCGGATTTCCACAAAGAGGCCGAGCCGTTTTCGATCTTTACTTTAATACCATTAATTTCAACAAAAATCTCTTCATCTATACCTGCAACATCATTAGTCTTATCGTTATCGTTGTTGTCTATCATGGCTTGTGTGTAGGCGTTTTTAGCTTCTTGAAGCGCTTTGCTTTCGTTGGCTCTTGTTACAATGTTACTGAAAGTAGGAATCATCACGGCGGCGAGTATGGCGATAACGGCTATGACGATGACCAGTTCTACGATGGTAAAGCCTTTTTTGTTTTTAAGAGATTTCATTTTTTGCTCCTTTTTTGTTTATAATTTTGATTTCATATATAATGCCTTGGCGGGCGAGGCGGCAAATGCGCCTCGCAAGCGCATATGCCAAAACGCCGAACTCAACAACGGCATTTTTGCCCGTCAAGACGTTATAACTGTTTTTCGGCGTTCGGGATGTTGCGAGCAACCCAAACGCCTTTTTTGCGGATATGCCAAAAGCGACTCGGCACGGTCAGACCCCGCGACGTGCATATCACGGCAAAATGTACGCCTAATATACTATTAGGCGTACATTTCAGGCCTGTTTGAAACATTTTAACGCATAAAAAGTTCATTTTTTATCGTAAAACTGCTTGACAAAACGCCTTTTTGCGTGTATAATCGCATCATAAAGTACGCCTAATAGTATATTAGATGTACAAAACGGCCGCTCAAAAACGAGCGGCCGTTGTTTTTTAGCGCTATATAATTTAAAAAGATAAAAAAGTTTATTTTGTCTGCGTCAATTCGCCGACTTCGGCATCGGCATCAACGGTGCATGTGCCGGTATATTCTACCCTGCCTATCTTGCAGCCTTTGCCTATCGTGATGTCTTTGCCGCGCACGGTGTTTGCCGCGGTATAGCAGATGCTGATTTTATCGCCTTCTATCGTATCGGTTTTTAAGGCGCGGCAGTGTTTTGTTTTGAATATACCCAATACGGCTTTTCCGCTTTCGCCGTGCAGATTTACCTCGAGTTCAGTGCAGCCTATCGAGCCGATCTCGGAGTCGTCGCACTCGATATATATATTCTCGGCGTTTAAAAGTCCTTCTATCTTGACGCTGCCCGAAATGCACGCATTCTCCGCCTCGACCGAGCTTGCTTTTACGCTGCCCGATATCTTGACGTTGCCGCCCTTGACATTGCCGAATTTTGATCCTCCCGAGATCTCAATGCCGTTCGCCGTAACGTCGCCGCCTTTAAAAGCACCCGAGATGCGCATATCGCCTTTGCAGACTATATTGCCGTCGGATGTTGTCGAACCCGAAACTTTTATGCTTTCGCAACGTATATCGCCGGTTATCTTGCACGAACCCGAAATGCGAACGTCGCCGTACTCTCCGCCGATCATCTGACCGGCACCCGAAATCTTAAAATCATTCATTTTGTTGTTTGCTCCTCGTTTTTAAAAATTACAGTTTGGTTGCCCTTGCCGTCGTCGATGACTATTTCGGTCACGTCCGAAAGGACAAATTCTTTGTCGCCGTATGCCGTGCGAACTTTTAGTTTTTTTCTGCGCCCGCCGTTTAATTCAGACGCAAGCTCCGATAACGACGAATCCTCGCGCCCCATTATCAAGTCGATGCGCTCGCATATCATATCGCGGTTAAAAAACGTCTCTTGCCCTGCCGGGGTCGAACGCCTTATAAACCAGTCTTCGGGGATAAGTCCCATGCGTTTCCATCTGTAAAGCGCTCCGTAGGATATGCCGTATTTTTCAAGCAATTCGCGCTTTGAAATAAGTTCTTCCAATCAAACACCTCCGTTTACTTATTATAACATTGTTACGATCGCAACGGTATGATAGCATAACAATGTTACGTTGTCAAGAGGTTTTTGCAAAAAAATTCGGGCCGAGTCAAACTCGGTCCGAATCTGTTTAATATTTAATATCAATATTCGCTGTAATCGTCGGTAAAGCCGAACTGGTCGAGGTAGAAATAAGTGCCGGCGGGTGTTTCGGATGTGAAATCCCAATACATATACACGCCTATTATATCGCCCTCGAGCGAGCCGCCGTTGCCTGTGCCCCAACGGTAAGCAAAGTCGCTTACGGGCACGGCAAACAGGCCTTTATAGCCTTTGACCGAAGAGCTTTGAGCCGAACCGAAGCAGCCGTCGCTGCCGTGAGTCATGGTCGTCCATTCCTCTGCGCCTTCGGCACGGTAATAGAAATACTGATCGCTTCTGCCGTCTTCGTCGTCGGTATCAAACAGACTGCCGTCCGATTTTATAACGCCGAAGCACGCTTTGCGGAAATCGACATCGTAAAAATCGGCATAGAATATCAGATAATCGCCGCTCTTTACAGTGCCGTTGCCGAAGATATAAAGTCCCTGATTTTGAATAGTGTCGGTGGTAACGCCTATCGCGGCCGAGCCGTTATAGCCCTTGCCGTCGACTATCTTTGCTTTGCCGCCGGCCTTGCCGCTTGCATTCCAGTTGCCGCAATACCACGCGCCGTCTGCCTTGCCGCCGTATGCAACGCTGCCGGATGCCTCTTTAAGGTCTTTGCCCTCAAAGTCGGCGAATGTCGTCGCATCGGTGAGCGGTTTGCTTGCGGCGACGCCGCTTGAAGCCTCGGTGGTGAATTTAGTCTCGATAGGTTCGCCTTTTACGCCGAAAGCATCGCCGGGTGTTACGGTTATCGTATATTCCGTACCGGGTTTGAGGTTGATAAGATCAAACGATATCGTTTCGGGCATGGGTTCAAAATAATATTCGCTGAAATAAGCGGTGCTCTGAGTGCCGCACTGAACGTAATAGCCGTATACGCACTGGTCGTCTTTTGCCTGCGGAATAGTGACGGTGGCTTTTGATTTTGATATGTCGCTGACGGTTATCGTCGCGCTTTCTTCAAAATAAGGAGCCTGATTTGCGTCAAGGCGTTTTTGGCCGTATTCAAACGTGTCTTTGTCAAACGGGTCGGCGATATAATATTCGATATATTCGCCGGTATAGGGGTTTTTAAAGAAATCGTTTGTAAGAATATTATAAGGTCTTATAAGCAGGTCGCCGTCCTGACCGGCTTCGACGATCCAATATTGAGCGGCATTCTCTTTGCCGGGCACGAGCGTGCCCACTGTCATGCCCGTAGTCATCTCAAAATAATTGAGCGTGCCGGTGCCTATAAGCGTATAATCGGTCTGCACAAACGACGTCGGGTTATTGATGGGCGCATGAGAATGTCCCGAGAAATTGACTGTCTGCGAATATTTTTTATATATCGCATCAATTTTTGCCGATGCGTTTGCATACCATTCGGTGCTGACATACACCGTGTCTTTGATATGGTGATGCTGGAACGTGAATATCGGCTTGCCGCTTTCGGCCGCGGCCGCCA
>CAYOCM010000058.1:0-6970 GCA_964402515.1 uncultured Ruminococcus sp.
TGTCGCCGTTGCCGTTGTCGCACGAAGCGAGGGTGATGCACATAGAAAGTGCGAGGACGAGGATGAGAACGAGAGTGCTGAACTTCTTCATTTCATTTTCCTTTCGTTTTTTGCGGTTTAATATTTATGTATTTTAATAATACAACAAGTTTATCTGGTGCCGAATGATATGCCGTCGTCGGTCATGCTCTCGATAAGAGCGAGCGACTCGACTCTGTAACCCTGCGCACGCAGTTTATCGCCGCCGCCCTGAAACGCTTTTTCGATAGCGATGGCGCATCCGACGACCGTGGCACCTGCCTGATTGACTATATCGACCATTGCGTTGACTGCGTTGCCTTCTGCGAGAAAATCGTCGATTATCAGAACGCGGTCTGTAGGCAATATATATTCTTTGCTTATCACGGCGTTATAATCATCTCCGTGGGTGAATGAATGGCCTTTTGAAATATAGCAGTCATCCGACATATTGCTTGATCTGCTCTTTTTGACAAATGAAACATTTACGCCGAGATAATACGCCGCAGGCACGGCGATGGCAATGCCGCTCGACTCTATGGTCAAAACGCGCGTGACGCCGGTGTCTTTATAAAGCCGAGCGATATGCTCGCCCATCTCAAACAAAAACTTAACATCAAGTTGCTGATTTAAAAAGCTGCCGACCTTGAGCACTCCGCCCTTGCATATGCGACCCTCGGCCAGAATTTTATTTTCAAGTGCCCGCATATCGACGACCTCCAAACAAAAAACAAACAGGTAACTGCCTGTTTGCCAATAAGACGCAGTCTCACTTTTAAAAACATAAAAAGTGAAACCGAGAATAAACCCAATAGTCGTAACTGAACGGCGTTACGGTAGAAACATTCGAGCCTTCTATTCGAACCTATATTGGCAAATATGCATTTATTAATTTGTGCCCGCTCAGAGCACATTGACATAATAGCAAATGTTTTCGCCCGTGTCAAGCGTTTTTAAGACAATTTTCGCACTTTTTATGTTTTACACAACCCGGATTTGTCGTATATCTGCTTTTTGTGCAAAAAGCACTATTATTGTTTCAAGATTTTGTATTCAAAGCAAATGCGCCAACTATATATTGTATTCGACACATAATTGACAAAATAAATATATAATGATATAATGAGTGTGTATTTAAAGAGGAGGCATAAATAAGATGAGTTCGGCATTAAAAAAGATGTTTTTGTCGCTTTTAGCGGCAATATGCGTTATTGTTTCGTCGGCATCGATATTTACCGTTTTGGCAAATGTTGAAATTTGGGACGGAACTATCGCCGATTCGTTTGCTATAGGCAACGGTACGCAGGACGATCCGTATATTATTTCAACGGTGTCCGAGCTTGCATATCTGGCAGCATCGGTAAACGGCGGCGAATCATATGAAGGTGTTTATTTTATACTTGCAAACGATTTGTATATTAACAATATTGACGAGCAAGGCAAAATCGTTGTACAAAATATTTGGACACCTATAGGCAGTGGCAATTCCGCGGAAGGGTTCGGAGGAATATTCGACGGTGCCGATCATAAAATTATAGGACTTTATACATCCGCCTCCGGCAACAATAAAGGTCTGTTTGTACACATATCGGCAAGCGGATCTGTTAAAAATTTGTGTATATCCAATTCTTTAATAGAGGGCAAATCCAACATAGGCACGATATGCGCGGTAAACGACGGTATCATATATAATTGTGCCGCAATAAATTCTGCGGTAAACGGCAATACCGCAGTCGGCGGAATATGTGCCAAAAACAATGGCGAAATGCACTATTGCTCTTTCAGCGGCGAAATTTCCTGCACGGGAATGGGGACTGCCGGAGGTATATGCGCCGCAAACGACGGACTTATATATCGTGCCGAAGTCTCTGGTGCGATAGTTGCAAGCGACATTGCGGGCGGCATATGCGGCACATCAAAAAATACTTTGCGCGAATGCACAAACAAAGCGATAGTTTCCGGCAATGGCGATTCTTACGGCGGTATATGCGGTGAAACTTATACAGGTGCAAACGTGGAACGCTGTGTTAATGTCGGCAGCATAAGCGGCGACGGTTCGACAGCTGGCATATGCGGTGAGGCTGCGGGTACTGCCGTAACCGACTGTTACAATATAGGTTCTGTTACAGCTGTAAACTATTATGCCGGTGGCATATGCGGCAAAAGTTCGCAGAGCATATATACAACCTGCTTTAGCACCGGCAGCGTAAACGCGGCAAAATGTATCGGTGCGATATGCGGCAGAACCGCAGACGATGTTTTTGCAAATTGCTATTATACTATAGGTGTTGCAACAGACTCACGCGAAACAATTCAAAACGGCATAGGCAGTGAAACTCGCGGAGTTTCAAAGTCTGATATCGAGGGTGCTACAACCGGCGCCGAAAGCGACGCCATGCAACTCGCTTCGACGTATATAGGTTTTGATACCGAAAATATATGGCACACATCCGACGGCGCATTGCCGCAACTTGTCTCGAATATGCTTGATCCGGGTCAAATCGCGCATTATCATACAATAAAAACAAATACCGTGGCGGTTACATGCGAAAGCGACGGGTATACCGAGCATTATTGCACGATATGCGGCAAAGGATATGTCGACCAAGAAATAAAATCAACGGGTCACAGCATGGTGCACCATGCAGCAAAAGAACCGGCTGTGGGTGAAATAGGTTGGTACGAATATGATTCGTGCGAAAATTGCGATTATACCACTTATATCGAGATCCCCGCATTGCCAGAAATTTCACAGGACACATCAAGTGAAGAACCGAGCCGAGAACTTTCGCAAGAACCGTCTCAGACCGAACAGGAATCCTCCTCTGTTCTTTCTGAAGAAAGTATTCAAGTCGAGCCTCAACGAAATCCGATCAATACTGCCACATTGGCAATAACGATTATCGCAGTTGCGTTGGTAATAGGTATAGCTGTTGTGATAATCGCTTTGCGCAACCGCAGATATAAGAATTGGAGATAACAAATAAATCAACTAAATTAACGGTTTTGTTTTTAAAAGAGTTTTGCTGACCGCAAAACTCTTTTGCTTTATTTTTTGTCATAATCATATAAAACTATTGATATTACAAAAGAAATGTGCTAAAATCAAATTACAAAATTATTTTCGGAGGGTTGATATGAAACTCATCGTTTGTGAAAACTACGCTGAAATGAGCAAAGCCGGCGCAGATATAATTGCCGAACTGCTCAAATCAAAACCCGAGTGCGTACTCGGTCTCGCTACAGGCTCCACCCCTGTCGGAATGTATCAGGAACTTGCCAAAATGAATAAGGCGGGTGAGATAACCTTTAAAAATGTCACCAGCTTTAATCTTGACGAATATTATCCCCTTGCTCCCGACCACGATCAGAGCTACCGTTATTTTATGAACCACAATCTCTTTGACCACGTTGACATTGACAAGGCAAAAACTCATGTTCCCGACGGACTTGCAGCCGATCCCGATGCTATGGGCAAAGCCTATGACGAAGCTATCGAAGCTGCCGGCGGCATAGATCTGCAAGTTCTCGGACTTGGCCCCAACGGTCACATCGCATTCAATGAACCCGAGGCAGAACTTTATGCCGGCACTCACAAGACTTCACTTACCGACAGCACTATAGAGGCTAACGCAAGATTCTTTGAGAGCAAAGCAGATGTTCCTACCCACGCTGTTACTATGGGTATCGGCTCTATTATGAAAGCACGCAAGATCATAGTTCTTGCTAACGGCAAGGTTAAACACCCCGTTGTTGAAAAGATGCTTTCGGGTCGTATCACCACAATGTGCCCCGGCACATTGTTGCTCGCTCATGCCGACGTTACTCTTATCGTCGACAAAGACGCATTTGAAGGTTGATAAATTTTAAAAAAGAGCAAGTTAACAACTTGCTCTTTTTTGTTACCGGTAATGTTAATTTAAAACTGCTTTTTCAAGCGTAGGATAAAATAACGCAATGGCATCGGAATAGGTATCGTTTGCTTTTTGTGCACCTAAGATCACAACCGTAACATCGTTGTTTTTTATTGACGCGGTTGCAATAAGGCAATGAATATCGTCGGTAAGCGACCAAGCAAGCATACCGTCGGCATAGTCAAAATACTGTGCCGATGATTTGTTATCGAGTAACTTGTTATTGTTAAAAAAGCTGACAGACCTGCCGTTGTTGAGGGTATGAGAGACGGATTTTTTGCTTGTAGAGGCTATAATATCGGCGTCTTTTGATGCTTGTATCGCAGTTTTACACATATCAGCGGCGGTAGAATACTGACCTGCATCATATGTGCCGTCGGGGTTTGCAAAAACCGTATTTGACAGAGAAAGTGAAGAAGCATAACTGTTCATCATTGAAACAAACGAAGCGACGGCAAGTTGTTGATCCATCTGGCTGTCTTGCGAAACGAAACGTGCCGTTTCAACGGCAACAACATATGCCGCGTCGGCACCGTGTGCAACAAGTAAAGCATCAAGCATCACAGTCATATTAAGACTATCGCCAACCTGCAAACCCGCTGTGTTAGCCCCTTCGGGAACGAGCGAAAGCTCGGTGGTAACGGCAAAATTATGATCAGTGCCCAATTTGTCAAGCGCAACCAAAGCGGTAACGAGATAATTAAAGTCACCTGTAGCGTACTTGACCGCAGAGTCTTTTAACACTTTATAGCCGCCTGCGCCGGCGTCATAAGTTACGACAGTCGGTGAGAGTAATTGTATGGATTTATATGTTTCATCGGCAATATATTCACCTGTGCCGCTGACATGCAAATCGTTTGACACATCTCCCGAATAATTTGACGCATCATTGTTTGAGGCACCAAGCGAATCTATGGGTTTGGCAATTCTCGCTATGCCGAATATCAGCATGGCAAGTCCGACGGCAAAAACAAGATATCCGAGCAAAGCTAAGCCTTTATCTTTCATCAATTGTTTTCCCCACGGTTTATATTTGATTCAAGTTGCTTTATGCGCAATTCAAGGTCCGAAAGTTTTTGCTCAAGAGGATCGGGAATATGTACTTGATCCAGCTGTTCCTCTGCAGTCACACCGCGTTCTACAATATGTGCGGGAATACCTACGGCAGTACAGTCGGCGGGAACGGCGCTCAAAACCACTGCGCCTGCGGCTATCTTTGCGTTATCACCTACGGTAAACGGCCCCAAAACCTTTGCTCCCGCTCCTATCATAACGTTATTGCCTACGGTAGGATGCCGCTTGCCCGTATGCTTGCCGGTTCCGCCCAGAGTGACACCCTGATAAATAGTGCAGTTATTGCCTATAACAGCGGTCTCGCCTATAACGACGGCGGCTCCGTGGTCAATAAACAGGCGTCTGCCTATGCGTGCGGCGGGATGTATCTCTATGCCGGTAGCGGCTCGTGCAAATTGACTGACCGCACGCGCGGCAAAAAACATTTTTTGCCTATAAAGCGAGTGCGCTATACGATATGCTATTACGGCATGCAATCCGGGATACAGCAACAATACCTCGGCTGCGCTGCGAGCAGCGGGATCACGTTCGAGAATGCCTGTAATATCATCGCTGATCACAGATATAATGCGGCTTTTATCTTTGCATTTTGCAAGCATTGCTTTTAAATATTCGCCCGTTTCATCTATAATGCGTTTGGTTTGTGATGTTATGTCCATTGCGACTCCCCTATTTTACTTTATATTCGAGCACATCATCGATAACGGTGGTGCCGTCTTGAGTAATAAGTTTAAATACCGTGGTATACGTTACGCCGTTTGCGACATCAAACAGCATATCGTTGTTTTTATATATTTTAAATCTGACAATAAACGTTTGGTTTATTTCATCGCCGCTCGAGGTACGTTCGTACAGCGTAACGTATATATCATAAATTCCTTGAGCGTCAAAACTCTCGGCAATTTTATTCTCGTTTTTAAATCGGTCACTGAAGCAAGCGGCATATGCCACTGCATTTCCGTCTGTAAGTGCCTTAAAATAATTGTAAAAGAATTCTGCGGCAAGTCCTTGTTTGCTTGGATCGTCGGAATCTATCGGAACCTGATAGCCGTATTCAGTATAATATATATTTCGGTCAAAAGCAAGGTATACCTCGTCATTTGACAGATCTTGTTTTGAATGTTCGCTTGAAAATGTGTTACCTTGTGATTTTACTGCATCGAGCACAAGCGGCAATATAAGAGTAAGCACAAACAAGGATGCCGTTGCTGCCGCTATGAATATTATTATCTTTATCAGCGTTTGTTTTTTCATTATCACATTATATGCGTTCAAACCGCGCACGGCAAAAAATATGCCGTGCGCGGTTGTCTTTTAAACAGATCAGTCTAAAAAGCGTTTAAGGTTGGCAATGCCTATCGATATGCCCTGAATGGGGTCTTCGAGACCTTCAAACTCTATCATGAGATAGCCGTCATATCCGGCACGTTTCAACGCATTGATGCATTGTTTAACGGGAATATTTCCGTGACCTATTATAGAGCCGCGCAGATAATTGCACGCTCTGCTCTGGAAAAATCCGTCGCCGGGGTTTTCGCCCGTGCCGAGTTTGATGTGAAAATCTTTTGCGTGAGCATGAAACGCATAAGGTGCGCACATGCCGACCGCGATCGGCGAATCAACGTCGGCACAGGCAAAGTTGCCCATATCGACAAGCATGCCGAAATTGGGATGTCCGACTGCGTTGATGAGTTTTTCGACTCTCAACGGATCCTGTGCAAAGAAACCGTGATTTTCGACGCAGGTCTTAACACCTTTTGTTTGTGCGTATTCTGTAACCGCACGGTAGCCCTGAACAAGACGCGGCAAAGCGTCATCGAAACCGCGTTTGGTCTTAATTTCTGCGGGATAGCCGTATGTGGCATCGTGACGCATAAACTTGCAACCGTATGCGGCGGCAACGTCAACGAGACGTTTTACGCGCTCGATCTCGGCTTCGATATCTCCGCCCGAGCCGTGAACAA
>CAYOCM010000059.1:0-6918 GCA_964402515.1 uncultured Ruminococcus sp.
TGTCCATCGGCACCGCTTTTGCCATGTCGAGTGCCGTGTCGTTTGCGCCGAACATAATTGTCACAACATCCGGTTCGGCATTCAGCAGAGCTTTAAGACGTTTTAAACCGTCGGCGGAATTCTCGCCGCCCACGCCCATGTTGATAATGCTTGTGCCAAGCCTGTCGTCGACGCCTTTCAGCCATATCCCCGACGCGGTTATACTGTCGCCGAAAGCGATAATTTTAAGTCCACCGTCACCTGCGGCATTGGGATATAGCGAAAACAATGATGCTATCATAACCGTTATCATAAAAAGACACAAAAACTTGTGCATTTTAAGTCTCCTTATTATCGCGCTGATTTGTTTGTCATGCTTATTTTATCATCTTTATGCGCTTTTTGCAATAATAAAACAAAAAGGTATTGAAAAAAGCCGCATTAATTGGTATTATATTACCAAGATAATTATTTGAAAGGTGGCATTAATTATGATAAAACCGATTACAGGTACTTGGTTTGAGTTTCAGCATCACAATATTCCCGAGGGCAAATATTGGAACCCCGTCTGCCGTCGCTTCAGCGCCGATCAGTGGCGTGCCAAAGTCGACGAAATGGCAGATATAGGCATGAAATATATCGTGCTGCTTTCCACTGCAATGGTGTATGAAGAATATGCCGAAAGTTATGTCGCCGGAGGCGCATATCCGTTTGCACAGGGTTTCGGATGCGAAGACCCTCTCGACGCCGTACTTTCACAGTGCGACAAGCGCGGACTCAAAGTTTTTATCAGCGTCGGCTTTTACGGCGTCTGGACACAGACCATGAACAATATGGTCGACCCCGCCGTTACAAAACGCGCTTTTGACGTCATGACCATGCTCTGCGAGCGCTATGGCAAGTATGACAGTTTCTATGGTTGGTATTATCCCGACGAGACCTGCATATATCCTTATTTCCACCCCGATTTCATAACATATGTCAACAGATACAGCGCATTTGCACGCACTTTAAAACCCGGCATGCGCACTCTTATCGCCCCCTACGGCACAAACATACTCAAGGCCGACGACACATATGTTTCGCAGCTTGAATCGCTTGATATCGACATCGTCGCATATCAGGATGAAATAGGCGTTCGCAAGTCGACTACCGATCAGACCCCCGCATATTACGAAGCATTGCGCAAGGCTCACGACAAAGCCGGCAAGAGCGCTCTGTGGGCGGATATGGAGATGTTTGAGTTTGAGGGCGATGTATACCGCAGCGCACTTGTTCCCGCAAGCATCGAGCGCGTAAAACGTCAGCTCGAGGCTATCTCGCCTTATGTCGACGAGGTGCTTATATATCAGTATATGGGCATAATGAATCAGCCCGGCACCACGGCTTATTGCGGTCATCCCGATTCTGTCAAGCTTTATGAAGACTATGACAGACTGCGCAAAGAGATAACAAAATAAAATGATAAAGCTTTTATTGCATACGTCTGCCGATGTTTCAGTCGACGGTTTATCATCTGAGGCGGCGGCAAAACTCGGCATATCAAAAAGCAATATTGCACATATTACCGTTTTGGGGAGGTCGCTCGACGCACGTCGCGGCAGACCTCCCTGTCTGCTGTGGACTCTTGCAATCGGTTTAAACGGCATCAGCGAAACCAAACTGTGCAAAAACGGCAAGGCAGAGATCTATGTACCAAGGCCGAAATATATTTCCCCCGCAGTATGCATAAAAAAATATGCCCACAGACCTATAATAGTCGGTTCGGGCCCGGCGGGAATGTTTTGCGCTCTCGTCTTAGCGCGTGCCGGATGTGCTCCCATAGTCATCGAGCGAGGCGGAAACGTCGACGCAAGGGTGAATGCCGTCGATAAGTTTTTTAATACAAAACAGCTTGATGAAAACAGCAACATACAGTTCGGCGAAGGCGGCGCGGGAACATTTTCGGACGGCAAACTCGCCACGCTGATAGGCGACCCGCAGTCACGCATAGGGTTTGTTTTGCATGAATTTGCCGTTCACGGCGCCGACGGAGATATAGTTTATTCAAACAAGCCGCATATAGGCACCGACGTTCTCAGAACGGTGGTAAAATCAATGCGCGACGAGATATGCGCCCTCGGCGGAGAATATATGTTTGACACAAAACTTGTCGGCATAAAAAAGGACAGCGATAAAATATGCGGCGTAACGGTCGAAAAAGATGGCAAAACAGTTGAATTTGACGTCGATACGGTGTTTTTGGCGCTCGGACATTCTGCCCGCGACACATTTAAAATGCTTTATTCTATGGGTGTTCCCATGCAAAAAAAGCCGTTTTCTATGGGTGTGCGCATCGAGCATCTGCGGCAGGATATCGATAAGGCGATGTATCATTCTTATTACGGCACAAAAGGTCTGCCTGCCGCCGATTATAAACTCAGTTATCATACAGGCGAGGGCAGGGGAGTGTATACTTTTTGTATGTGTCCCGGCGGTGTCGTTGTGCCGGCGGCAAGTGAAAACGGTATGTTTGTCACCAACGGAATGAGCTATCGCGCACGCGATGAAATCAATTCAAATTCTGCACTGCTCGTGGGACTTTTGCCGCAGGATGTCGGCGACGGACTGTTTGACGGCGTTTTGCTGCAGCAAAAACTCGAAAAAAATGCTTTTTTGCTCGGCGGCGGCGATATGACCGCCCCTGCACAAACGGTGGGTGATTTTATGCACGGTCGGTGTTCTTTCGGATTCGGCGAAGTGAAACCGTCTTGCCCCACCGGCGCAAAGCCGACCGATCTTGCAAAGATAATGCCGCCGTTTATGACAGATTCCTTGCGTGAAGCACTGCCGTATTTCGGCGCACGCATTAAGGGCTTTGACGGCGAAGAAGCCGTTTTGACGGGAATAGAAAGCCGTTCGACATGCCCGATAAGGATCATTCGCGGCGATGATATGCAAAGCGCCGTCAGGGGAATATATCCAATCGGAGAAGGAGCGGGCTATGCCGGCGGCATAACCTCTGCCGCGGTTGACGGTATCAAAGCCGCGGAAAAATACCTTGCGTGACAGAAAAGGCGGGCAACCCGCCTTTTAAATTGCATCATAATTTGTCGGTTGACAACAGACAAATTACATTGTATAATTAAAAAATGAATTAATTTAAGGAGAATCATATAATGAAACTTTATGATGAGCTTGTATGGCGAGGTCTGATCAAAGACATATCCAGCCCCGAACTTGAGCAAAAGCTTAACGAGGGAGGACTTAAATTTTATATAGGCACAGACCCCACGGGCGACAGCCTTCATTTAGGTCATTATTCCTCATTCCTGATAATACGCCGTCTTGCCGCTGCGGGACATATTCCTTTTATTCTTGTCGGCGGTGCAACCGGCCTTATAGGCGACCCAAAGGCTACGGCGGAACGCGAGCTGTCAAGACGAGAGGTGATACAAAAGAATTTCGATTCTCTTAAAGCACAGCTTATGCAACTTTTCCCAGGCGTGACGGTCGTCAATAACTATGACTGGTGCAAAGACATCAACGTTGTCGACTATCTGCGCGACTATGGCAAGTTTATAACCGTAAATTATATGCTTGCCAAAAAGCATATTCAAGACAGACTTGATTCGGATGACGGTATATCATATGCCGAATTTTCATATATGCTTATTCAGGGTATAGATTTTAACTATTTAAACGAACACTACGGCGTGGACATGCAGGTTGCCGGTCAGGACCAGTGGGGCAATATCACCACCGGCATCGAGATTGCGCGCAAGACCACCGGCAAAGAACTTTATGCGTTTACTATGCCTCTGGTGCTTGATTCGCACGGTGTAAAATTCGGCAAGACCGAAGGCAACGCCGTTTGGCTCGATGCGTCAAAAACATCGCCGTATGAACTTTATCAGTTCCTGCTCAACACCGAGGACGTTATGGTTGAAACATACTTAAAGCGTCTCACATTCCTCACCAAGCCCGAGATAGAAGATATCGTCGCGCGCCACAATGCCGAGCCGCATCTGCGCATAGGTCAAAAAGCGCTTGCCGAGTGCATTGTCACCGATTTGCACGGTGCCGAGGCTTATCAGCGTGCGGTCACGGTTTCACAGCAGCTGTTCTCGGGCGATATAGCCAACATTCCTCTCAAAGACCTTATGGTAGGATTTAAAAACGTTCCTCATTTTGATGCCGTCGAGGGCAGACTGATCGATGTGCTTGTGGGCTGCGGGATCTGCCAAAGCAAGCGCGAGGCAAACGAATTTTTAAATGCCGGCGCCATCAGCGTCAACGGCACCGTAATTAAAGATGCCGATTTTGCCGTCAGTCGCGAAACCGCCATTGAGGGCAAGGCGGTTGTTATAAGACGCGGCAAAAAGAAATATTATCTCGGAATGTTCGGTGACTGAAATGAATAATTCAAACGTGCTCGAGCTGATTGAGCAAAGCATAAAAAGCGGTTCAAAAGGTCACCGCAAGATAGGCAATTATCTTTTGCAAAACTATGTTGCGGCAAGCTATATGACCGCTTCGCGACTTGCGCAGGAGATAGGCGTCAGCGAAAGTACTATGGTAAGATACGCCGTCGAGCTCGGCTATGACGGATACCCCAAACTGCAGGCAGCTATCAAAGCGGCCGTAAAAAACAAACTTACCGCCGTTCAGCGCATTGCCGTGGCCGACAAACGCATAGGCGACGATGTGCTCGCTTCGTCGCTGCATTCCGATATCGATTCGCTTAAAAAGACGTTGACCACCGTTCCCAAAGACGTGTTTGACAACGCGGTTGATACCATTCTTGCCGCCGACACGCTTTATATAGTCGGCAACAGGTCTTCTGCGGCGCTCTCGATGTTTTTCGGATTTTATCTCAACCTTATGTTTAAAGATATAAAGCTTTTGCAGAATATGTCCGGCACCGAGATGTTTGAGCAGCTTATTCACGTCAAGAGCGGCGACGTAGTATTCGGAATATCATTTCCGCGTTATTCAAAACGCACCGTTGACGGAATGTATTTTGCCAAACAGCACGGCGCCAAAGTTATAGCGCTCACCGACAGCGATCAATCGCCTGTGGCAAGTCTTGCCGATATAACCTTGGTTGCTGCCAACGATATAAATTCGTTTGTCGATTCGCTGGTAGCGCCTATGGCGGTAATCAACGCGCTTATTGCCGCGATAGGTCAGCGCAGACGCCCGCAGATAGCCAACACATTCAGCGAACTTGAAAAAATTTGGGATGATTGCGATGTCTATGACAAAGACGATAAATAACAAAAAATACGATCTATGTATAATAGGCGGCGGTGCATCGGGGCTGATGGCTGCCGCCATCGCTTCGTCGCACGGACTCGGTGTTTCGGTGATCGAGCATAATACAAAATGCGGACGAAAACTTGCCATAACAGGCAAAGGCAGATGCAATGTCACAAACGACTGCACGCTTGATGAGTTTTTGCAAAACGTGCCCACAAATCCACGTTTTTTATACGCCGCATATGCCGCCATGCCGCCTTCCGAAGTGATGAACTTTTTTGAGTCGCGCAACGTGCCTTTAAAGGTCGAGCGCGGCAGACGCGTATTTCCCGTCAGCGACAGCGCGTATGACATAGTCGACTGCCTTATCAAAACATGCAGGCATCAAAATGTCGATATTATTTATGCCGATGCAAACAGTATAGCGGTCGACAACGGCTCCGCGTGCGGAGTCGAAACGTCAAAAGGCTTTGTCGACTGCAAAAACGTGCTTATAGCCGCCGGAGGTGCGTCTTATCCTTCAACCGGCAGCGACGGCTCGGGTTATGACCTCGCAAAAAAACTCGGCCACAGCATAGTGCCGCCCAAGGCCTCGCTCGTGCCTTTGGTTTCACGCGACCTTATATGCCGGGCGTGCATGGGGCTTTCGCTTAAAAACGTAGGCGTCTCGTTTTATAAAGACGGCAAAAAGCTTTATTATGAGCAGGGCGAAATGCTGTTTACGCATTTCGGCGTTTCGGGCCCTGTTATACTGTCTGCGTCGGCGCATCTTGTGGGCAGATTTCCCGTAGAAATGCATATCGACCTTAAACCCGCGCTTGACGCCAAGCAGCTCGACGCCCGCATACTGCGCGATTTCGCGTCGGAGCAAAATAAAGATTTTGTCAATGCGTTGGGCGGACTTTTGCCGCAAAAACTTATAGAGCCGTTCGCCAAAATGACGGGAATTCCGCTGCAGAAAAAAGTCAACTCGATAACCCGCGAAGAACGCAAAAAAATCGTAAGTTTGCTCAAAGACCTCGTTATAAAAATAATCGCCGCGCGCCCGATAGCAGAAGCTATCGTTACGTCCGGCGGCGTAAATACCAAAGAAGTCGTGCCGGGAAGTATGCAGTCAAAACTTATAAAGAACCTGTATTTTGCCGGCGAAATACTTGACGTTGACGCTTATACCGGCGGATACAATCTGCAAATAGCGTTTTCAACCGCCGCACTCGCGGCAAAAAGCATTGTGTCAAATACCAAATGACATAAACAAAAAATCCTGCCACGGCAGGATTTTTTTGATCGGTTAAATTCTTTATAATATATGCTTATTGATTCTTGTTTAGCATAATGCCAACAACTATGCAAATAGGTGATACTTGATCAAAATAATCAAGTATCACCGCTATAGAATCAATTAATTTATTTATAATTAATTGTTTGACTTAGTGGCTTTTGTAATTGAACCGTTTTTAACTTCATAAGTATAACCGGTCGAGTTGCTTACAACATTTGTAAGTACGCCATTACTATGCGTAAAAGTGTACACGGTACTAGTTACTTTTGTTACGTCACCATCTGCGGCTATTAGAGCTTCTTTATATGCATTCACTGCTTCTTGAAGTGCTTTGGATTCGTTAGCTTTTTCTACTACATTCGAAAAAGTCGGAATCATCACGGCGGCGAGAATGGCGATAACCGCGATAACGATAA
>CAYOCM010000060.1:0-6542 GCA_964402515.1 uncultured Ruminococcus sp.
GGTTGACATAAATCTCGCAATATTCGCGTTATGTTGACAAATACGGCGATTTAAAGTCATTATACATATATAAACTGCCCGTAACAACTACCGGAAGATTGTTTTTTTCGGCAAAATCAAATGATTTTTTTATTGCTTCAAAAAAATCTTTGCACGCGATCGAAGGTATTCCGTACATACGAAGATCGTCCGCCCAATCCTCTGCATCAAGTGCGCGTTTGCTTGGCGGCGTGACCGTATATGCCCTCACGGCGACGTCGGCAAGTTCCGCGGCTATGCCCGGGCAATCTTTATCGGCAAGCACGCCACTTATAAGAACACATCGTCCGCCGAGACAAAGATTTACCGAGTCGACTATTGCCCGCGCCCCTTCGGGATTATGTCCCCCGTCATAAATAACTATCGGATTTTTTTGCAATAATTCAAATCTTGCATGCCAAACCGTATGCGAAAGTCCGTATTCTATGGCTTTATCCGAGATATTTAATCCCGCATTTTTTAAAATATCCACGGCTTCGATAACATTTGCCGCATTCGACGGCTGATATGCACCGGCAAGCGAAATAAAATATTGTTTATTTTTATAAGTAAACCTCGTTGACGTAACATCATATATGCAGTCATGCAATGCGCTTTTATCGGCAATACGCAAAGTAGCCGACTGTTTTTCGGCAATGTCTGCTATAACATTAAGTGCTTGCATCGAATTGCCGCCGTACAAAACAGGCACGCCTTGCGCTATAATACCGCTTTTTTCCGACGCGATGGCCTCTAATGTATCTCCCAAAATATGGGTATGGTCGAGTGAAACACCGGTAATTACGGCAAGCATTTTGTTTTTAATAATATTAGTTGCGTCAAGCCAGCCTCCCATACCACATTCAAGCACAACTATATCACATCTCGCGTCGGCAAATATACAAAACGCCATAGCAGTCAGTATCTCAAATTCTGTCGGGCTGTCCGCCATCTTATCGGCACATTGTTTAACTTTTTCTGCGGCGTTGCAAAAGGTTGGGTTATCGACAATGCAGCCGTTTATCATTATGCGCTCGTTGATAACGGTTATATGCGGCGAAGTAAAAAGCCCTGTTTTATAGCCGGCAGCGCGCAGAACAGACTCAATCATCGCGCAAAACGAGCCCTTACCGTTGGTACCGGCGACATGAACGTATTTTAAAGTATCCTGCGGGTCTCCGAGCAAATGCATAAGTTCGGTTATGCGTTCAAGTCCCGGACGGCTGCCGAGCGACGCAACGGTATGAATATATTCAACGGCCTGATCGTAATTCATAAACAAACACCCCTTTTAATATTTACCGAGCAGTTTTTGGTCTATAAGCAGTCGGCATATTATAAACGATTCTATCAAAAACACACATAGCGATATCGCGCCACCGATAAACGCCCCCCACCAAGGCATACCGAAAACAAGCATCTTTGCCGCCGATTTAATTATAACCTGACCTATAAGATGCGAAAATCCGGCTGATAAATATATATATTTTTTGTCGCCGGTGCTTTTTAAGCGCTTTGAAAACAGTCCCGATATAATGCCCACCGCACAGGCTCCGAGCGTTATAAGAGGATTAACCGCGGGATTTGCCGAAAGCAAGCACGATATAACATCGGCAATGCAACCGCACACGGCACCCGCCGCGGGTCCAAACATAAGTCCCGCGATGATTATAGGCAGGTTTTCAAATGTGACGCGATAATAAATGCCGAACGTAAACAAATTTTTGCACAATATGCCTATCACAACGCTGAGCGCGGTCAAAACGGCGCAAAACGTAATAGCATTGATTTTTTTGCGATGATCGGACATGAGCATAAAAAACGCCTCCTTTGTTCAGCCGCCAAAGCGGCAGAAAAGAAGGCGCGAAAAACATCCGCACTATATTTGCACTGCCGCAGCGGGATGCAGAACGGGCACCGCAGCAAACGCGCTTTCGTCCGACAGACAACTCCCCGTTCCGTCGACACTTTACGCGCCCGTTCTTACTCTGCAACGCGATTATACTACCGCGAATTATTGCTGTCAATAGTTTTTTTGCCCCAAATAAGCCTGACTATCGGCGAAAACACCCTGGGTATCTTTATAACTTTAATCTTCACAAAATCACCTGCCCGTCAATATCATAATACCCGCCGCGATGATAACGCCCGCCTGAATCACGACCATTATTCCGGACGGCAAAAACGAACACAAAATAACGCCCGCACCGAAAAACAAAGCCGAAAGTCCGAGATTTTTTGTCCCCAAGCACATATTGATTCACCGCCCTTCACTTTATTTTATTCATAAGAACGCAAAACGGCACATATATTCAAACAAAAATGCACGAAAGGATGCGATCGTTATAAAACCACCCGTTAAAGACATTTATATTCCCGCAAGTCCCGTTCATCTGACAGCAGACAAAGAGCTTGAATTCGGCGCATCATTGCCCGATTATTCCCCCGACATTCTTGCTTTGATAAAAGTGCAATGTACTCCTACGATCGAAAGCACAAAAATCTCGTCCGGCAAATGCGTGGCCGACGGCAGAGCGGATTTTAAGTTGCTGTATGCCACGGGATACAACGGCAAGATCAGGTCGGCGGAATTCACAAAGCAATTCAGCCACACGTTTGACTGCCCGTCCGGGCTTATCGATCCCGTATGCCGCATAGCTCCCGAAGTTTCGTATGTCGGTTGCAAAACGCCGGATGTACGCAGTCCGCTTTTAAAAGCGCACATCAAACTCGACTGCGAGATACGCGGAAATACGCAGATAAGATGCATAGATGCCGACGCCTCGGCAAACTGTTTTTTTAAAACCCGCGAATGCATATTAAAACGTCGCACCGCGCCCACGGCGGCAAGCGGCGAATCGGTGGGCGAAATAACGCTCGGCAGAGGCGAGCCCGCCGCAAACGAGGTTATCGGCCACAGCATAAGATTGCAACCGCCGCGCATATCGTTGCAGGGAAACGGCATTCTCTTGCGCGGCGATGCCGCGGTAACAGTGCTTTATGAGCCCGAAAACGGCGGTCTGCCCATAAACGCGGTAACGCGCACGATTCCGATAGCTATTGAGATGCCGATGTCTGTGCCGCAAAACACCGAGCCGGACTGCTCTGCCGAACTGATATCGTCGTCGGTAACTCTTATGCCCGACAACTACGGCGAAAACAGACTGTTTAAAGTAAGAATGAACATAGGCGTAAAAGCCTCGGCATATGTCACCGAAAGCATTGTTTTGGCAGAGGATATGTTTGCGCCCAAAATGCAAATAAAATGCGACAGCGGCGAAATGACGTATATATCCGACGAAACGGCATATTCAAAAACGCTGACAGCCGATATCAAGCTCACGCCCGACGAGGCTTTTGAAGAAATACTGTGTTCGGATGCCGAATTTCATAACATTTCGGCGCAAAAGACCGACGACGGCGTGCGTATTACCGGCGTATGCTGCGGAGAGGTGCTCGGTCGCGACAAAAGCGGCGGCTGCACCGCGGCAGAGCAATGCGAAAATATCGAGTATATGCTCTCGGGCGACACCGTCGGCGACGAGATATCCGATATAACGGCATATATGCTTGACGTTTCGTCAACGCTTGCGGCGGACGGCAGCGTAAATATGCGCGTTACCTATGAGATAAAACTGACATCTCCGCACACCGAAAGTGCGCGATTCTTATCGTCGGTGATAAAAGAAGAAATAATAAAAAGCGACGATGACGGAATGACTGCGGCATATTATTTTCCCTCGGCGGACGACGACCTTTGGAGCATAGCAAAAAGGTATGCCTCAAATCCGCAAAACATAAAAAATCAAAACGAGGGCGTGTTTGACGCCGACGGAAACGTTGCGGCGGGAACACCCTACATATGTATAAAATTGCAATAAAAATATGAGCATAAAAAAACTGTGTTTCGTGGGCGGCGACAGGCGAATGTCGGTTGCCGCCGACAGATTTAAAGCCGACGGTTATTATGTCGCCGAATACGCTATGTCGGGCGGCAAAAAAGGCGGCGAAGAGCAAATGCTGCTGTGCGACGCCTTAATATTGCCGATGCCGTGCACATTTGACGGCGAAACGGTGTTTGCTCCGATGTCGGCAGAAACGGTTAGGCTTGACGAGATAAACGAGATAGCCGTTTCAAAACCCGTATATTGCGGCAAGGCGCCCGAGGGATACGGCAGGTTTATCGACTATTATGACGAAGCATTGCAGGTGATGAACGCCGTTCCCACCGCCGAGGCGGCAATAGCGATAGCGATAGATCATTCCGACCGTATATTAATGCAAAGCAACGCGCTGATAACCGGCGGCGGCAAAGTGGCAAAAGCGCTGGCAAAGCGTTTGGTTGCACTGGGGTGCAAAACAACCGTCGCGGCGCGCAAAGCGTCCGACAGAGCGTATTTTGAAAGTCTTTATTGCAACGTGTGCGACATCGGCGAAATGTCAGAGGTCATAAAAGACGCCGATATAATATTCAACACCGTTCCCGCACGGATATTCGACGCAAAATGTATCGAAGCGATAAAGCCGGGCACGCCGCTGATAGAGCTTGCGTCAAGCCCTTATTGCATTTCGCCGGGCGATGCGTGCGGATACGGCATAGACTTTATAAAAGCACCCGGATTGCCCGGCAAATATTTTTGCGTTACGGCGGGCGAAGCGATATACAGACGGCTTAAAGAATATATAGGCTGAATATACCGCGATATCTTTTAAACAAGGAGCAAAAAATGAAGATAATCTATTGCATCACAGGCTCGTTTTGCAATCATGCGCGTGCACTGCAATCGCTTGAAACTTTGGCAAAACAGCACGACATCACCCCCGCGATATCCGAAATCGCGGCAAACACAGACACGCGTTTCGGCAAGGCGGCGGATTTTGTGCGCCGCGTGACCGAGATATGCGGCAAACCTTATATAAGTTCGATATGCGAGGCAGAGGCAACGGTAACGCCGATGAAAGCCGACGCGCTGATAGTTTCGCCGTGTACGGGCAACACGTTGGCAAAAATCGCCGGCGGCATAACCGACACGACCATAACGATGTGCGTCAAGTGTCAACTGCGCAACAGACGTCCCGTGGTTATCGCATTGGCGACCAATGACGGTTTGTCGGCAAATCTTTATAACATCGCGATGACGCTTGAAAAAAAGAACGTTTATTTTGTTCCTTTCGGCCAAGACAGCCCCGAGGGAAAACCCTCGTCGCTGATATGCGATTTTGGCCGTATTGCCGAAACAACCGCCGCCGCACTTGAAAAAAAGCAGATACAGCCGATATTGATATAAACAATATGCAAAAAATCAAGGCCAAATTAATGGCCTTGATTCGAACTTAAGACAAAGTCTCAAACGGGGCTTTGTCTTTCTATTTTTTTGATCGGTTAATTATTGCTGTCTGTGCTGTATTCGACATATTTCCAAATATCGTCAATTGTAAAATTACACGAATGCAGCGATCTAATGTCTGCCTTATTGAGTTTATTGTTCATATTTACAAATTTGTAATTGATACCACCTAAAGGAGCGAATGTCAAACGTACACCGTCGACAGTGCCGTGTTCATAATAATATGCACATCTTGTGCCGCTGTTCACACTACTAGAACAGTATTCTACATAGGGTATATATCCGTAATGATGAATTTCTGCTTTGACAGAATAGCTTGCAAACTGTATCTTGCAGTTTTTATTTTCAACGTTATTAATTTCGGTTTTTTCTATGTTAGTTCTTATTATCAGTTTGCCAGTATAAGAAATATTATACGGCGTAAATATAATTCTGTCAGTAGGCTCATATGAACCCATATCAAAGCCGACATTCAAATAAGCGCATTTGTTCGCAAGTTTGCTAGCGTCAATTTCTTTTTCATCGGCATAATAAATGGAATATTTTTGTTTGGAGGCACCATTTACTTTCAGCAAATCACCCAAATCTTCATACATATATACGTACCAGAAATTCGAACTGCCGTTTTTATTATTGTAAGCAACACTGCTATCGGCACCGAAACCGTCCGAGTATGTATAAAGCACTTTGACTTTGCCGTCGTCATCCAATTTTGTAACAACAAACTTGCCTATCGTCTGATCCCAAGCAACCTTATATTGATATTGGCTATCAAATTGCTTGATTTCCTGAACAATACCGGTGATCGTTGTATTTCGCGCTTTTGCAACAGCACTAAGTGCCTCGTGCATAGTTTCGCACGAAGACAAGTTTTTATTGCAGTCTGTTACAAATTCTATGACATTATTTGCGCCTTGCCCGCCAACTGAAGATGGCTGTATGATATATCCGCAAGTTGCACACTTAACGGCGGCTTTGCCGTCTTGCGTGGTGCAGAGTATCATAGGTTTGTTGTCATGAGGTACAACATCACCCACTTTTCCATTGCATACCGTGCAAATGTGATAGTGACCATCTTTGTCGCATTCCCATGTCGTGCCCGCTGTATGACCTTTGGCCTTTATTACCTCATAGCCAAAGCCTTTGCTTGCTTCATCGGTGCAATATTGGCAGTCT
>CAYOCM010000061.1:0-6505 GCA_964402515.1 uncultured Ruminococcus sp.
ACCCCCTCAAAGACACCGTCGGCCCCTGCATGGATATATTCATCAAGATCATGGCAACAGTCGCGCTGGTTGCCGTTTCGGTATTCAGCGAATATAACCTCTGGACATTATTGGGACTTTAATTTTAATAACTATATAACAAAAGCGGCCTTTTAGGCCGCTTTTGTTATATAGTTATACTGCCGCTCCTCTGCCGGCGCCTTTTGACACGATGACGTCATAAATTATATCAGTAGCGCTTTGCTGTTGCGTTTCATAAGACTTGCACATCATTTCTATCTGTCGGTCATCGGCTAAAAGAGCGGCACATAGATCAGCTGTCTGAGAAGTGTTTGGAGCGCTTTTTGCGGCGCCAAGCAAAACAAAATGATCGCGATTATATGTTTCGCAACCTTCTACCGCGTTATATAAAACCATAGGCAGATGTTTGACAGCTGCTTCAGATGTGCTTATACCACCCGGCTTGGTAACATAAAGGTCGGCAGAATCAAGCAACGCCGACACATTGCGGACATATCCCTTGATACAGATGTTCTCATTTGATTTAAACAGCAGTTTCAGTTTGCGATACAGGCTGCGATTTGTTCCGCAAACAACAGTCATTCTGTCGTCATCGGCCAATCTGCGCGCTATACGTCGTGCAAGCGTCTGCATAGGGCCGGCACCCATGCTGCCGCACATAACAACGATATGTTTGCTTGCGGGATTTATACCTTGCAATGTTTTTGCAGTAGCCTTTGAAACAGAATTATAAAACATTGATCTGACGGGTATTCCGCTTACAACTATCTTTTCGCGTGGGATCCCGTCGGATATATGGTTAGCGATAAGCGACACCGAAGGAATAAAATAGACATCAAGGTCACTGCTGCCCGTACCGGGTGTGCAAGTATAATCTGTTGCAACAAATGCCGTATAAGCCTTGCAACCGTGTTTTTTTACTGCCTCGCTCAACATTATTGCAGCAAAGACATGTGTACATATAACCGTTTCATATCCGCCGTCATTTATCATTTGAGCAAGCTTCGGCGCGGCGGCGATTATAAGTTCGTTTGTAGGTGAACCTTTTGAGAGTTTTGAATGCGATTCGGTATATTTATATCCTGCACCGAAAATGTGCGGTGCGTGGCGATACACTCCGATATGTACGGCACTTGCTATGCGCGAAACAGACGGCGAAATCAGCCTCATGGCATCAATGCATACACATTCATTGCCGAGTGGCTCGAATCTTTGTCTTATGGCTTCGGCGCACGCATTGTGTCCGCCGCCGTTACTGCTGCTTAATATCAATATACGCATATCAGCCCTCCATTACATTTGCCAATCTTATAAGCCGCGGGCGGTTGTATCGCTGTATCATTATAAACGGGATATTGCAGATACAATATAAAGCAGATGCTATAATACCCCAAGCACCGTGCCATATAAATGCACAGCCAAAACCTAAAACGCATAATGCAAAATGTATTATCTCGGCAACGCATGTTTCGTTAATCATTTTTGAAATATTACTGCGATAGTCACATTTCATGCTTTTTGCGGGCATGATATGCGGTGCAATACGGCTCATATCCGGCAATTTGTTTTGCCAGTGCTTAATATTTATGTTTGAATAAAAGTTAATTTCAAATTCAGAAACGGCAAATATGCGTTTTTTATAGTCAAACACACACTCTGCCATCAATCTGCCGATAAAGAAAGATAAAACTCCGATGCCCGCAAGATATATCAAACAATACAGAATTGCCATGCATTATCTCCGCTCCTTTTTTATTACAATATAACCCCG
The DNA here is from genome assembly GCA_964402515.1 of uncultured Ruminococcus sp. Lineage (GTDB taxonomy): Bacteria > Bacillota > Clostridia > Oscillospirales > CAG-382 > Coliplasma. The sequence goes on from CAYOCM010000061.1 coordinate 1,793, forward strand.
CAAAAACAATCAAAAATCAATTGTTTGTCAATTTTTGTTGATGTTTTTTAAAGCGATAAAAACACGAGAGAACATAAAATCCTCTCGTGTTTTTTGTATTGTTTAAAAATAACTGACTTTAATGCGTTTGCCCATCTGTTTTAAACATGATGATAACTCTTCAACCAAGTTCATCTTGATATTAAAATTGATAGGCAATTCTGGATTTTGATGCGCAGGATTGACGGCTCGTCCGACATAAAAATTTATGTCGGTTGCCTCCTCAAACAACATTTGACAAATGAGTGAAGCACCGTCTTTGCCAAAACACCATTTTTCATACAATTCGTTTTGTCCCAATACATCATGGGCATATTCAACAACGCGGTTAACGGTTATTACGCCCTCGGTAACAAGGTCAACGCCCTCTATCTCGGCCATAGGCGGAACATCGCTTTTAACAAAGCTGAGGCTTGCCTTAAGCGGCTTGCCCAAATACTTTGCGGCAATAGATGATGTTGTACCGCCGCAAACAATATGCTTGCCCTCTTTTGAAAAGAACAGTGACATCATACGGTTTCCGTCGTCGCGGTTTTTTGGCGGACCGAAAAGCAGGTTCATCGGCACGCGCTTGCGTACTTTGACGACGCACGCCGTGGCATCGTCGCCGGGCTGACCGCCATACAGTTTATTGACTTCATCTATAAGTATGGTTGACAGCGTTTTTGCGGCATATCCGCCGGCGTATGCGGCCTCCATATAATCGATGATATCCTCGCGTCGCCAACCGAAATTATAGGCAAGTCCTATGCCGGCATGCGGGCAACCGTCACTCATTGCAATAAAGACATCGTCTTCTTGCAGTTTGATGACAGACTGATATATCTTTTTGCCACCTATATTAAGTTCGGTCTTGGGATAATCAAAATTTTTGCCGTCTCTGAGCAATATGGTAAGCGGATTATCATATTGAATAAGAACCATTTCGCGATTATCGACTAAGTGCATGATGGTAAAGGTCGAATACGCAACACCTCTGACAGAGCATATCGGCAATGTCTGCGCAATAGTTTCAACGCAGTCGCTTAACGTCAAGCCTTCTGCCATCATCGTTGAAATTATCTTAGCAGTAAGCGTAGAAAGTATGCTTGCTTTAACGCCGCTGCCAAGTCCGTCGGCAAGCACAATAACAGTTGAATCGTCACCTTGTTCGACTATATCGACATGATCACCGCAAAGTTGCTCACCCGCATGATTGATGCTTTTGTATCCTATATCGGCGCAAAGATCATTCATCGGTGATGCTCTCCTTGAGTTTTGTGAGTGCGATTTTTGTTTCAGCAGCTGTTTCACCGAGCAATGATGCAATCTCTTGCACTATGCGCATTTGCCTGTCAACTACTTTGTCGGCAATCTCAATCGTCTGACGACTGATGTTATCTTTGCGTTCTTTTGCCGATTCATCATCGGTAACATCACGCATTATGCAGACAAGCAGATGATATGTAGCGTCATAAACAATAGTCTGTTCGACATATTTTTTGTATTCGGCAAGATAAGTACGATCGTTGCGCAAAGCTCTACCGCTTTCAAGCACTTTTAAAAACGGTGCGGGATCAAGTATACGTATGACTTGTTCGCCAAGTACGTCCGAAGCATAGCGAATATTCATTATATCACGCGCGGCATCGTTAATCTGTTGAACCTCAAGCGCGTCGTTGACAACAATAAGTCCGTTGGGGGTGTTGTTAACTATGCAATCAGAAAAACTTTCGGCACGATCTTTAAGGTAAGGCAAGCACATGGATATCTCAGCCTTTCCGTAATATACAGCAGCCGCTTTTTCACGACAGGTGCTATAACCGCATGAGCCGCAATTGAGCTCGTCCTCGGGTCTGTATTTGCCCATTTTTTTGAGTATATCGGTGATATCTGCTTCGGAAGGCACAGAATCGTGCAGAGCTATGCGATCGAAATATTTGCGCATGTCGCGAGGTTCAAACTGAGCAACCTCAAAATCGTGCGTGCCCGCATAATTTGAAACAGCGGAATAATCGATTATCGGCGAGCGGTGATATTTTTCCATAACCGGACCACCGACACAACTGCCTATGCAGGCAGACATCTCGATAAAACATTTGTGCACGCCGCCTTTTTCAATCTCTCTAAGTGCCGCGATGCAATTTTCAACACCATCAATTGCCATATATGTATAACCTTCGGCACGCTCCGCCATGGTCTTTAATATACCGCCTGTAGTAGGAAAAAATCTGGCACGCGAGTTATCATCGAAATCCATATCCGACTCAAGTAGAATATTTTTTGACTTGAGCCATTGTGTAAGTTCTTCAAATGTCAGCACAGCGTCGACCGAGTCGCCGCAATTGGCTGCCTCATCCTTTTTTGAAACGCATGGACCTATAAAAACGGTCTTTGCATTGGGATGTCTGCGTTTTATCTCTGCACAATGTGCCTGCATGGGAGAAAGCACGTCAGCAAGATAAGGCAGTTCGGCGGGAAAATATTTTTGTATAAGCAAGTTAATAGAATGGCAGCACGACGAAATGACTATATCACGAGTACCGTCCGCCATAATGCGTTCGTATTCGTTTTTAACCATAGTCGCACCCATGGCAGTCTCTTCGGCATCGGCAAAGCCAAGTTCTTTTAGTGCCTTGCGTAAGCCTTTTATGCCTATACCGCGATAATTCGCTATAAACGACGGGGCAATGCTGGCATATACCGGATCCCCCGACTGTATAAGCACTCTGACTTTCTCTGTCTCATCAACGATTTGTTTTGCATTCTGCGGGCAAACAACAAAACACTGTCCGCACAATATACATTCGTTGCTGATTATATGAGCCTGGTTACCCGAAAAGCGTATTGCTTTTACAGGACAATGCCTGATACACTTATAGCAATTACGGCAATTTGATTTTTTTAGTGTCAGGCAATCTGCCATGCTTATGCCTCCTTTGCTTTTTGCAGAGCAGGGACTACCCTGCTCTGCCAAAAATCATCAAATGTTGCGGGCGTGATGCCTGTATAAACCTCGTCATTCACGGTTATTGTGACGCCTATGCGATTGCATTTACCGGCACAAAACATACCGCTTAAAACAATGTCGTCCTGCAGGTTTTGCTGACTTATCTTTTGCTGCAACAGTTCAACTATCTCGGGAGCACCCTTAAGATGGCACGAACTGCCGACGCAAACTTGAATTATCAGCATTTATCACACCTTCGCTTTGATCTCGGTCTCAAAAAACTCTTCGACCGTCTCGGGAGTTACCGAATATGTCTTGTCGCCTATACCGACGCAAACACCTTCTTGGCAATTGCCCATACAAAAGGTGCCGGCGAGTTCAACTTTGTCGCCGAGGCCGTTTTGGGCGATAAGATATTGAAGTTGCTCTACCACATGGCGCGAGCCTTTGATATGACATGCAGATCCGATACAAACGGTTACTTTCATTATAAGTACGCTCCTTAATTATTCATAGTCAACTACATTGACCCAATTTTGCAAGAATTCGCGTTCTTTTGCATTGCCTTTGACGGACTGTGAAGCAGCCACGATAGGCATCCATTTTTGCACATATTGTCTTGCAGTATTGCTCTTGGTACAGAAGAGATCAAGGTATTTCTCGGCGCCCGAGATATCCCCGTCAAGCCAGAAAAGCAAATAGGTTCTTGCTGCATCTGCCGCTGCATTGCCCTGAGTTGCGTGCGCCCAGTCAAGAATATACGCTTTGCCGTCCTCTCCTATGATGACATTTGAGGGGTTAAAATCACCGTGTAGCAACTTTGTGCGTTTTGGCATTGCATCAAGACGTGTGTGCAGATCATAACGCGTAGTGGCGTCAAAATCTGTAAGGCTGATCTTGCGGTTCATCTTATCTTTTATCTTTGTAAGCAGAGGACAAATCTTTGAATGTATCTCTATCTGAAGCGATACAAAGAAATCAAGATATTCGTCACGTTTTTCGGGTTCCTCAAACATAAGCTGAGCAAGCGTCTTGCCTTTGATATAATCCGTAACGATAGTCCATTTGCCGTCTATGACGGTAACTTCACGGATCTTGGGAATGTTTAAGCCGGTCTCTTCAACACGTGCCTGATTAAGCGCCTCGTTGAGAATATCTGCCTTTGAATATGTCTCGTCAAAAACTTTAAGGCAGAGGTCGCCGTCGCGATAGACGGTCTTGTTGTTGCGCGCTGCGATAATTCTGTCGAGTTTCATTGTATTTGCCTCCTTACGCTTTCTTTATACCGCTTTTTGCTCTACGGTAGGGCTGTTTGAAATTGCGGGAGTCGTCTGCGGTCTGTATATCCGCGGCGTTGGGCATATCAGGTTCCGCAAAGTGCGCATTGCCGTAATACGCGTTGAGATACATTTGCTTAATCTCGCTCATCAACGGATATCTGGGGTTAGCGCCGGTGCACTGGTCATCAAATGCCTGCTCGGTCATTTCATCGAGGCGTGCAAGAAAATCCGCTTCGTCAACGTTGTATTCTTTGATGCTGGACTTAATGCCGATTTCGGCTTTTAGGTCGTTGATAGCCTTGATAAGATTTTCAAGTTTTTCCTGATCATTGGCTCCGCCAAGTCCGAGGCAGTCTGCAACCTCTGCATAACGTGCGAGAGTGTGAGGATGATCATACTGCGAGAACGTACCCATCTTAACGGGTGCTTCTGCGGCGTTGAATCTGAGAACTTCTTCGATCATCA
>CAYOCM010000062.1:0-6427 GCA_964402515.1 uncultured Ruminococcus sp.
CAGAATCGATATTTATATTTTTCCATTGTTCTATGGTTCCCGTATAATTAATTTCCGTCAGCGAGGTGCATTCATAGAACGCCCAAGCACCAATGCTTGCCACGCAGTCGGGAATAGTTATGCTTGCCAACGAGGAGCAGTCCTCGAACGTATGATCGCCTATGCTTGTTACGCTGTCGGGAATGGTTATGCTTGTCAATGATGTGCAGTCGCGGAACGCACCATTGCCAATGCTTGTCACGCTGTCGGAAATTATGACATCGTTAACACAAACACTTCCATAAAGGATATATGCAGGTACACTTATGCCGCCGAAGACAACTTTTTTGATATTTGAGATATTAAGAAACGGATTATCTTCTGACGAATAAGAGCTGTTGTAATAAACGGTTGTCAAATTGCTTGCTTTATAAAATATTTGTGTGCCGATGGTTTCAACACTTTCGGGAATCGTTATCTCGGTAAATGTCGTGCAGTTATAAAACGTTCTGTTGGCGATTGCGGTTACGGCGTACCCATCAATAACCGACGGGATTATAACTTTCGAATCCTTGCAAGTTCCTATGCCGGTTATTGTGCATGATTTTTTATCATTGTTTACCGTATAAGCCAAGCCAACCGAGCCGGTTGCGGCAATAGTTTCTTCGTTGATCTTTATGTGGCAATTTTTGCATTCCGTATGACGCTTGCCCTCTTCGGTGGCGGTGGCGGCTTTATCGATTATCCAATCGCTTTCGGTATGCGCCGCAAGTTCAAGTGCTTCGGTTTCGGTCTTGCCGCATTCCGAACAGACACGCTGACGGTAGCCCTGTTTTGAGCAAGTGGATTCTTCAACCGTTGTCCACTCGCCGAATGCGTGGGTGTGTGCTTCGCCCGATTCGTCGGGTAATGACGACTCATCGTGCTGACTTGATTCATCGGGCATCGACGACTCATCCGGCTCGGACGGTTCGTCCGGAGTGCTTGACTCATCGGGAGTCGACGAAGCATCGTCAACTTGCGAACTTTCGTCCGCCGACGATGTATCACCGGGAATTCGGTTGTCCGCGCAACCTGCCAATACGGCAAGCATCAGCGACAGACAGATTAAGATTGCCAAAAGTTTTGATTGCTTCATGGTTGGTTTCTCCTTTTAAAAAATATAATAAAACAAAAAGTGCGGCTACCGAAGTAACCGCACCAAAAAAACGCAAACTCCGATAGTCGCCAAACCAACCGAATGCAAGGATAAGCATACCTTTTAAGACATCCCGGTCAGAATTTGCATTTTTTCAAATTCATTTGGAATGCTTTAAAGGTAAAATTATCCCTTGGTATAAAATCCTTGCATAATATTAAATTGGTTTGGCGCTTTTATTTTACCACAATTTGCGCAATTTGTAAACCCGCAAATTAAAAATTATTAAATAAAACAAAAAAAGAGCTTACGCTCTTTTTTAAGATCGGGCATATTTTCGTTTCGTATCTACGATTGAATAAACGACATAAACCGCGGTTCCGACTGCGGCAAATACAAAGCAAAACCACAATGTATTTTCGGTACCTATTGCGTCGTGCATAAAGCCGCTCAGTATACTGGCGATCATTCTCGCAGCCCCGAACGCCAATATTGTCGGCACATTGATTGCTGTAGCCTGCAATTCGAGAGGTGTATTTTCCGTTATGTGCCTTATTGCGCTGTATTGCAACATGATCGACGAAAAACCGGTAACAAGCGACATTATCTGTATCAGCACAAGATCTGTAAGCGCCGCAAACGACAGATACCTCAGACACGTTAAAAGCAGTCCGCACACTGCCACTTTGTCTATACCGAAACGGTCGAATATTTTATCCATAAACCAAAAGAACGGCGCTTCACCCGCAACGGTAAGCAATATGTTGAGTCCCCACGCTTTTTGCGACATACCCATAACATCGGTCACATATGCGGGATAAAGGTTTAAATAAAACTGCCACAAAAACTGCGCAAGGCAAGACAGCGCGACATAGATCATAAGTTTTTTGTCTTTAAATATCGGTGAAAAATCAAGCTTTTGTTTTTTGGGGGCGTGGCCGCTTGTTTTGGGTGCAATAATAACAGCAATAAGTCCGATAACCGCTAAAATAAGATATACATATATAAACCACTCTTTTTGTATATCATAAAGCGCCGAAACGAGCATTGTCATGCTGCCGAATGCGACCGTGCCCATACAGCGCATAAAGCCGAAACGCATTCCGTGTTCCTGCGCATAACCTATGCTGACGGCATCGCATATACTGGCATATGCCGATTCAAAAAACGTTATGCCTATCATGGTGACAAACAAAAACGCAAAACTTTGCGGATTTAAAGTCATGAGAGATAAAAAGCACGAACCGCCTATAATGCAGATAAGCAATACGGTATTTTTATATTTCGCCTTGTCCGCTCTCACACCCCAAAAAAACGGAGCAAATATCGTGACAAGAGGCCCGAGAGCAATAAGCAATCCCGTCTCTATGGGCGGTTGATATGCACCGACGTATTGTTGAATATAAGAATAAAAAATGCCGTTTAGTCCGTATATGACAAAATTCATCAATATAAGCAAAAAATAGTCTCTCTTGCGATGCAAGTATGCTCCCCCCATTTCGTACAAACAGCCGACAGACAAAGCTGTCGGCTTAAAAGTCAATGCTAACCAAAAACTATTGCCAATCGTTATATATAGGTTCTCCCTCGAGAGCGGTTTCGGCGGCGCCGGGACGTTCTTCGGGGTGTTCTTTATAATACGGTTCAACAACATACTGCTCTATGACTTTCCACTCGGCATAGATAAGCGTATAAACACAAAGGCCTATTGTAACTATAAAAGGCAACAAAAATCCTACGCCTCTCACAAATATGAGTATATAAACATTGAGCAACACAAACAGCGCAACACCAAGCAACGCACCGAGATGACGTTTGATTCCGAGGCAACCGAGCAAAAGCGCATTTTTTAATATTTTGCCGAATTTAAAATCAAATGAAACAATCATTAAATAGATATACGAGCGAACAACTATATAAAATAACGCAATAACTATAATCAGATAAAACATAACCTGATATACAAACGAAACTCCCGCGTTTGCCTGATATGCAATAAAATCATATCCCAGCAACAAAATAATAAAAACATCGAATATGCCGAATACAAACCCCTGCTTAAAGTTCTTTTTGATTGCGGTAAAAAAGTCAGCGGATGTTACCGAATAATCGCTTGTGACAGACGCACGCAAAAGATAATGCATACCGACGTTGGCAATGCCGTTTGTAAACAATATAAGCACGCAAAGCGAAACCAAAAAAATCGATGTCGACGACCAAACCCTGACAGTAGAGGTAACACCGAATGCACCGTAAAGCATCGCCGTGACGGGTGTGTTTTCATAGCCCATTATACCGTAAAGTTGCGCGTAAAGCGGATCTGCGGCGGTAGATACAAACGTATCATAATTTCCCGTGGTTCCAAGCAAAACGGCGATAAACCATATATTGCAAAGCGAAAACAGCAGATTTGCAGTCGAAATCGCCCTGAAACGACGTATTACAGATGGAAAAAAATTGACAAAAGTAAGCTGTTTTTGCTTTTCAGCCTTATCATAGCTTAAATCGTCACGGTTTTTGTTTGACGAAGAAAAAAAGTTAAAGATCTTGTTTGCCAAGGCCGACCTCCAATATCAAGCGTGCGGATGAAATTTAATAAAACCTGTTTTGAGCTTGTCCTTAAGATATGCGGTGTAACGTTGAGTCGAAGCAAGATCAGAATGACCGAGTATCTCTGAAATGTCACGAATATCAGCACCGTTTTCAAGTAAGTGTGCGGCAAATGAATGCCTGATAGTGTGCGGAGTAATACTTTTTTGTATGCCGGCTTTTGCGGCATAAGACTTTAAAAGTTTCCAAAAGCCTTGACGTGTCATACGCTCGCCGAAAACATTAACAAACAGCGCAGTCTCGGTCTTGTCGGTAACAAGCAGACGGCGGGATTTATCAATATAGACTTGCAAATACTTTGAAACAAGAGCATAAAGCGGTATAATGCGCTCTTGCGCACCGTCGCCGACACGTATAAAACCGACCTGAGTGTTAACATCGCCTATATCAAGCGATATAAGCTCTGAAACCTTTATTCCCGTAGCATACAGAACCTCAAGCATAGCCTTATCACGTATGCCTTTGATATCGTCACCGGATGGTTGCGAGAGCAAAAGTTCGATCTCTTTATGAGAAAGCACAGAGATATCATGCTTTTCGGGTTTGGCGTTATGTACAGATTTTGCCGGATTAAACTCCGCAACACCTTGATCGACAAGATAAGTAAAAAACGTGCGTAAAGCCGACAAGCAACGGCTGACCGAAGCAGCGGAAAGCCCTGCAGAAACGAGTTGTGTTTTAAAATCTTCAACAGTATCGACGTCTACCTCCGACGCATCGGCAATACCGTTGGTCTCGGCATAATCAGTGAATTTGGACAAGTCACGTATGTACGCCATCAGAGTATTTTGCGACGGATTCTTTTGATCGCGCAAATACTCGACAAAACTATTTAATTGTACAGCGAGTGTTGTAGTTTGAACGATCCCCTGCATCAGAAAAAAACTCCGATCAAAATAAATAATTATACATCGCATAAGAAATGCCGACGGCGGCAGATATCAACAACAAAAATTTAAACGAATAGTTTCTAAAACGCCCCAGCAAAAGCATTTCATGAATACCGCAAGCGGAATATGCCGAAAAGGACACCGAGAGGGCTGTGGCAACACAATAAATAAACAGCAGAGCGGCGAAATAGAGAGCAAAAATAAAATAAGGTAAGACGCCGGGCAACAGACCGACAAATAAAGAGGTGCTTTGATAGCCTTTAACAAAGGCAAAAGGAATTATACCGGCAAAACAAACAGCACCCGCAAAAACCGTGCACCCCGAAAGATAAACAGATATGATGACGCCGATAAAGCAAACGGTGTCAAACATAAAAGTCGCAACTGTATAAACTGAAGCACCGTCACCCGAAAATACGCCGCCGAGCATCGCAAAATAAACAAATACAAAAACTATAAAAACAAACACGCGCCGTTTGGCACAAAAAGATTGCTCACAAAGCGCATCGATGCGTGCAACCGAACATATAAACCTGTCTTTAAAACTCATAATAATCACCGCATAATTATATGCACGCGGATGCGCCAATATCAAAAACAAATACGGCGCATTATGTCGATTACAAGTTTACAATAAACGGCGAAAAAATACGCAAGCGTTAAGCGGCACCGATAAAAAAAGCCACTGTACGCCTGCAACTTTTCTAAGAGCACATATATAATAATACATTTTTTTGCATTTTGCAAGAGCTATAAACAAGTTTTTTAATTATTGTTGATTATGCCTATACATTATGTAAATATAATTATGTCAACATTGTAAACAAAACCCATATTTAGTCGTTCTCGATTCCAAATTATCAAGATATAGTAAAAGCCGACCTTATCGGTCGGCTGAAATCGAATTTTGTATATAGTTAATTTGACTATTATTTTAAGCCACAAGACGATCAGACGGCACAAAACATGAGCCCACTCCCCTGTCGCATACATTTTAAACACATATCATTATCGCTATTGATTTATTCGCCAAATATGATATACTGTATTTATGAGAAGCTTAGAGGTGACGGATATGTTTGTTATTTATAAAAATGATGTCTTGTTTCCCGAATATGTTGACGATACGGTCGGCGATACTCCAGCCGAAAGTTATTATTGGTTCACGGGTAAACAATTGCCCGAAGACAAATTTGCGTGCACTGCGCTTTTAGAAGAATACGGCACAGAAACAAAAGGCGGAGAAACTTATCAAAAATACGATATCATACAGGTAGAACGCCTTAGTATCTTCTGCAAAAACTGCAAAGCTCACATATTTCAAAGTTATTCACTTACCGAATTTCATATATTCAATCACCGCGAACGGTTTATGGGTTCGGTATATACTTTCACCTTAAACGACGCTTTTGAAAAAGTCAAACTGCTCAAAGCAGGGCACTGCCCTAATTGGCACTAATTCAAATATTGTTTATGATGTGATTGAAGGAGAACAAAAGAAAAATCCTATTTGGTTTTCATTGATGAGAACGGGATCTAACAGTTCTCGAAAAGATCGTCCTAATTTGTTTTATCCCATCTGGGTTTATCCAAATGGAAAATTACACTCAATAGGAGATAATATTCCTATTGATATGTCTAAAGAATCAGTTTTGGCACCAGAAGAGAATGTAATTGGTGTCTGGCCTTTGCGCCCTGATGGACGTGAAAATACATGGCAATTAGGAAGAGATACCTTGTCCGCAGCATTTTCAAAGGGCACAGCAAAAATCAATCATCATGGTAACAAGTACACGGTTAATTATCTACG
>CAYOCM010000063.1:0-6400 GCA_964402515.1 uncultured Ruminococcus sp.
CATATCGTTTCCCGCAGGGGAATATATGTCGCTGCGCATAGTTCTCGGCGAGGGTAACGGACATAATTGGTGGTGCGTTTTATTTCCTCCGCTGTGCCTGTCTGCCGCCACCGCAAAGGACGGGCTTGGCAGCGCGGGCATAAGCGATAATTCTTATAAGGTATACACAGACCGCAAATTTATTATCAGATTCAGATTTTTAGAGTGGTTCAATTGACAAACACTGCGAGAGAAAAATAAGAGGGGAGAAAATATGCTTTACCGTATATTCGGTCCTGCGGGTTCGGGCAAGAGCCGATATATCACAGACCGCATAGCCGAGTCTGTAAACAGCGGGCGCACATGTTATTATATAGTGCCCGAACAACAGTCTGTTGCCGCCGAACGCAATATTGCCCATGCTCTGGGCGATCGCGGTGCGCTGTTATGCGAGGTGCTTAATTTCGAGCGCTTGCCGAACCGTGTAGGACGTCAGGCGGGCGGTATAGCGGTATCTTATATAGACAAAGGCGGCAGAGATCTGCTGCTTTCTCTCGTGCTTATAAAAGCTCATAACGAGCTTACCGAATACGCACCTTGCTGTTCCGATCCGGATTTTGTTCGCGGATGTGCTAAAATGATATCGCGCTTTAAGGCCGACGGAGTCGACTCAAAGCGCCTTTTTGAGATATGCAAGTCAAAAAACATATCCGACAATCGCCTTTTGTGCCGCAAGATACATGACATGGCGGTTATCATGCGTGAATACGAGGCGCGAACCGACGGTGACCTGCGCGATCCGCTTGATGCGCTTTCGGCGCTTACAAAGCAACTTGATACATATATGTTTTTTAAAGGCACCGATGTCTTTATAGACGGGTACTATACATTCACGGGCCAAGAATATGAGATTATCAAACGCCTTTGTATGCAATGCCGCAATGTATATATAACGTTTGTCGACGACGGCCGAGACCTGTTTGCCGATAACCGTGCCGCCGCATCGCGCATAGTGTCGTTTTGTCGTGAATATAAAGATATTTCGGTAGGTGAATTCAAGCGTTCGCAAAGCGCGGATATCAGGCATATAGAGTCGTCGGTATGGGGCAAAAATACAAAACCGGCGTTTTTGGCGGGCGATGTGAGCGTTGTTACCGCGGCAAATATTTTTGAAGAATGCGAGGCGATAGCCTCTTACATATTAAAGTCGGTATCAAACGGCAGCAGATACCGCGAGATATCGGTTATTGCGGGCAACGCATCGGAATATAACGATATATTAGAGTCGGTGCTCGGCAGACACGGCATACCGTGCTTTTTGTCTCATAAAGAGGCGGTTGTATCAAAACCGCTGTTTGCTTTTGTTTTGTCAGTATTGCAGATAGCTGCAGAAGATTTTTCGTTGCAATCTGTGCGCAGATGTTTAAAAAGCGGCTTTTCGCCGCTGTCGCCGGAGCAGTGCGACTTTTTGCTGAGATACGCCGAAATGTGGAATCTGCGCGGCAGAGCGTGGTATTCCGAGAACGAATGGATGATGAATCCCGACGGTTTTGACGCTATCACCGAGTCGGGCGAAAAACTGAGGGTGTTTATAAACAATGCCAGATACAAACTTGTGCGATCTGTTTTGCCGATCAGAGACAGACTTTGTGCTCATGGGTTGACGGTTGGTGATGCGGCAAGGGCAATATACCGTTTTATGCAAGAGCAAGACCTTGAGTCAAAGGTCAATGCGCGTGCCGAACTTTTAAATAATACCGGCGATTCCGACGGCGCCATGCGCGAAACACAGGTATACGACTGCATGATAGGTCTGCTTGACCAGCTTTGCCTTGTTGCCGAAAACGAGGTCATAGCTGTTTCAAAACTTTCTGAACTTATCGAGATAATGTGTTCGGAATACAGCGTCGGTTCGATACCTTCATCGGCGGACGCCGTAACAGTGGGCGAGCCCGAACTTTTCAGAGCCGACGGCTGTAATATCGCGATAATATGCGGGCTTACCGACGGTGCGTTCCCTTCTTACAAAGGCAACGACGGCTTTTTTGACGAGGACGAGCTTGTTGTGCTTGAGGGCGAGGGAATAAACGCGTTCACCCCGCGTGAGCAACATATCAGACGGCAAAGATTTTTGTTTTATATCGCATGCACTTCGGCATCGCAAAAATTAATGCTTACCTGCCCGCTCGGCGGAATATCCGGCGAAAAAAAGCGTATGTCGCTCGGACTTATGCACACAATGTCGCTTTTTGACGAACTTAAACCTTATATGTTCGGCGATTGTATATCCGATCGCGTGTTTTCTGCCGCATCGGCGTCGGATGTATATATAACGCTCGGCGACTGCGATTTAAAATCAAGTCTCGGCACGGCAATAATCAATGCGGGTTTTGAATTGCCCGATGATTCGGCATCGATATTTGATCCCATAGCTAATATAGAGTTTGACAAGCCGAAAGAATTCGGGCTTTCGCCGTCGGCACTCGAACGCTATGTATATTGTCCGTTTTCTTATTTTGCTTCAAGACTGATGAGACTTAAAAAAACCGAAAGATTGCGTTTTGCCGCCGCACAAACCGGCACATTGATACATAAAGCGCTTGAGGAATATATGCGCAAATGCACTCAAAACGGCACATTTGTGCCGCTTGAAAAAGATGAGTGCGATGCCGAAACAGACAGAATAGTCGGCGAATTTTTTCAATCAAACACAGACGGCGAAAGATATGCGACACTTGCAAAAAGCATAAAACGCACATTGACCGCGGTATTCGACGATATTTCACGCGAGTTTGCGGTGTGTGATTTTTTGCCCGTTGGGTTTGAGGTCAGGCTCGGCAACGGCAAAGACGGCAGTAAAAAGGCAATGTCCGTTGACGTTGACGGCAGCAGCGTGTATGTGCGCGGTGTTGCGGACAGAGTGGATATGACTGTTGTCGACGGAGTAAAATATATCAGAATAACAGACTATAAGACAGGTCAAAAAAAATTCAGCATGTCGCTTATCGACGAAGGACTCGATATGCAAATGCCGATGTATCTGTTTTCTCTTTGCGACGCTTCAAATGCAGAGCCTGCAGGTTGCATGTATTATACGGCAACTCTAAAATATGACGGACGCAAGCCGAATGAGACGGACGAGCAGTTTAAAAAGCGTATATATAAGTGCTTTGAGCGCAACGGCATAGTCAGTGACGATGTCAACGTCATACTTAAATACGACAGAGAGCGCGGTTCTTATCTGCCGGTGCGCATTACAAAAGAGGACACGGTATACGGCAACGATATTGCCAAAACGTTTGATAAAAACCGTTTTTCGCAAGTCCGCGACAAACTTGCCGCGCAGATTTTAAAAACCGCAGAGGGCATATTTAAAGGCTGTATGAATATAGAACCAAAGCATATAGACGATATGCACGATGCCTGCAATTATTGCAAATATCGCGGCGCTTGCCGCTATGAAAGAAGGTGACGGCTGTGAAATGGACAGAGTCGCAATACAATGCGATAAGTGACCGTCGCGGCAGGTCTTTGCTTGTTTCGGCGGGTGCGGGCAGCGGCAAAACATCGGTACTTACCGAAAGACTTGTGCAGATGATAACGGCCGGCGATTCGCTTGACGATTTTCTGGTTGTCACATTTACCACTGCCGCCGCGGCAGATTTAAAACAAAAACTGTATGACAAACTCTCAAAGGCATCGGCAGCCGAACCCGACAACAAACATATTTATAATCAGTTGTTTTTGCTTTCCGGCGCGCGGATATCAACCATACACTCATTTTGTTATGAGCTTGTAAAGCAAAATTTTAATCTTTTGGGTATTTCTCAAAATTGCCGCGTCATAGACGATTCGGAATGCAAGTCGCTGTTTGCCGATGTGATGAGCGATATGTTTGACGAGCTTTTTGCATCGTCGGATGACGACTTGACTTTGTTGCTCGAAAGGCTGTGCCCAAAGGGCAACGAGTCTGAACTCGCATCTGTTTTGACCGAAGTATACGAACGAATACGCGCGTTTTACGGCTATCGCGATTGGCTTTTTAAATGCGGCGATCATTACAGATCAGAGGCAAAAAAATCCGAAATCGATCTTTTTGCCACCGAAAGCGGTATGTTGCTGCATGATGATGTGATAAAGGCGGCAAAGCCTTTTTATCGCGTCGTGTGCGAACTTGACGAGGCGTTTGCCGACGCTTCTCCGTCTTGCCGCAAACATATTGTCGCTTTGCGCGCAATATTGAATGATGTAATCGAATCCGGTACATACGGCGCGATGATGACGGTTTTAAGTCAAAAAGTGCCGAATGCGTATACAAGAAATCTTGACGAAGGCCAAAAAGAATATTACAATGCTACGCGCACCGTGATATCCGATTTTATAAAATCTCTTATAACGCTTTTTGATTTCGGCACGTCCGATTTTAAAACAGTGTTTAACGAGTGCGCCGCGGTGTGCGATGCGCTCGGCAGAATTATATTGCGACTTGACGGTATGTTTTTTGCCGCAAAACAAAAACGCGGCGGTGTGGATTTTGCCGACCTCGAACAATTGACGCTTAAATTGCTTGAAACAGACGGCGGCGAGCCGACAGAATTTTGCGTTAAAATGCAAAAAACATTTAAACAGGTGTTTGTAGACGAATATCAGGACGTAAATCCTTTGCAAGACCGCATATTCAGGTTGATTTCGCGCAAGGATAACAGATTTACCGTCGGCGATACAAAGCAAAGCATATACCGTTTTCGCAATGCTTATCCCGGCATATTTATAGATTATAAAAACAGTTACGGCAGTTTTGAATCGGGAGTCGATAACGCCGTGATCTTTTTGCGCGAAAATTTCAGATGCGCAAAAAGCATAATAGATTTTACAAACCTTGTTACATCTTATGCGGCCGAAGGCAGCGAGCTTGAGGACGAATACAAAGACGAAGCGTTGATATACAGCCGCGGTGACAATATGCCGTTCGAACCCGTGGTGATAGCACTTGCGGATTATCAAAAAGGTTCAAAGAGCGGCAACGACCGTTCAAAAGCCATAGACCGTTGCGCCGATTATATTGCGGGCGAGATCAAACGCCTTGCGGCAAACGGAACGCCGTACAGCGATATTGCCTTGCTGTTTTCGGCGATCAAGGGCGCTTCGATCCCGTTTGAAAACGCGCTTTCGCGTGCCGGTATACCTTATCGTGTGATGAAATCCGCAGGTTTGCTGACATCACCCGAAATAACCTTGGCGCTTTCGTGCCTTGCCGCAATAGATAATCCCACCGACGATGTCGCGCTGTTTTCGATGATGCGGTCGCCGATGTTCAAATTCAGCGCCGATGCGCTCTATAAAATAAGAAAAAGCAACGATGCGTATTCGTTTATCACCTGCGTAAGACGTTATGCGCACGGAATGCATCTTAATAAAAAGCGTTTGCCGCGCGCTGTATACAAGGTGACAAGCGTTTTAAATAAAACGTCAAGGCCCGAACTTGATGCCGCAAAGTTTTTAAAACAGCTTGACGCATACCGTACTGCCGCCGCGGGAATGCAGGCACATAAATTTTTATGGATGTTTTATCAAACTTCGGGTCTGATGGCGGCCGCTTCTGCCGAAGGACCGAGACAAAAGGCAAATCTGCTCAGGCTTTATCAGGATGCCGCCGCTTTTGAAGGCAGGGGATTTAAAGGAGTTTCGGCATTCAGGGCGTACATCGAAAGACTGTCCGAAGAGGGCGCCGATATCGCGGGCGCACAGCTTAGTGATGACGATTCGGTAAAACTGATGACCGTACATGCGTCAAAAGGTCTTGAATATCCGGTTTGCTTTTATGTCAGCGCCGATCGCAAATTTAATACAAAAGACAGTAATGCCGCATTGCATATCGGGCATCACAGCGGAATATCTTTTTTGCTTAATTATCCCGAAATGCTCGAAAAGCACGACACACCGTCTCGCAAGGTTTCGACGCTTAAGATAAAAAGAGAAAATACCGCCGAAGAACTGCGCAAACTGTATGTGGCGCTTACAAGAGCAAAAGACAGGCTTTATGTTGTTGCGTGTCGCGACACGTTAAAAAGCGATGCCGTTTCCGTTTCTCCTGCCGATGCTTCGTCGGCGCTTGAGTGGATATTGGGTGCGCTTGACGGCAAAAAATGTGATTTTGTAAAACAGACGGATATTTCGAATGTGCAAGCGGAATATGGCCAATCTGTCAAAAAACGTGTGCAATACGATGACGATATCGGTGCAGACGCGTTGGCGCTTATAGGGTTTAAATATCCGTATGCCGATGCGTCGGATACCCCGGCAAAGATCAGCGTTTCGCAAATAAGCGACAACGGTGCCGAGAATGTAAGCGGGTCAAGGCGTGTTCCCGCATTTATAGGTGCAAACGCCGGCCAAAAAGGCACGGCAAATCATCTGTTTA
>CAYOCM010000064.1:0-6368 GCA_964402515.1 uncultured Ruminococcus sp.
TCGGCGTTTATCGCAATATAGCGTCCGAAGCATACCCGATATGCACGGTGACCGCTCCCGCGGGAACCGGCAGCAAGACTCTCGAATCGCTGCGTGACGGAATAGTGCCTAGTGTGGGAACTTATGCGACTGTAAAACAATTTGACACGTTTAACAATAACATTTCACCGCATACCGAATATGTCGGCTATGTATTTTTAACAACGTTTACCGTCGACAAAGTGGTTTTTACCGAAGGAATGCATTTTGACAATGGCGGCTGGTTTGACGACGGTTCGATGAAACTGCAGTTGCTTGTCAAAAAAGGCGACGGCGCCGAATGGGTGGACGTCGATATACCGAGCGTTCCCGAATATCCGGTGGGCAACAGCCAAAAAGATTTCGGCAAGAGTTTTGAAACCTATACGTTTGAGTTTGATAAAACCGAATGCGTCGGAGTGCGGCTTATAGGCGCGGCCGGCGGAACATCGCATTTTATCAGCATAGGCGAGCTTGAGGTTTTCGGCAGCGAAGCATAAATAAGATGAAAAGCAAAAACGCTTTTGTATCACGCGGCAACGCATATATCATTGTATGTGCCTTAATAAAGTGATCAAAACAAGAGCAAAATAAACAGATAGGGCAAGCCCGATGGGCTTGCCCTGATTTTTTGTTTGTATTCTATTTGTCGTATGTTTCAAGCAGCTTGTCTATGTCGGTGGTTACCGCGTTTTTTATGCTGTCGAGCTTGCTCGCGAGAGCGGTTGGATCTGAAATCCCGAGCACGTCCGCCACTCTGCCGAAATTATAAAATCCTCCTATGTCATATTGAATGTTGGCAAAGATATATTTGTCAAGCATTTCTTCGGAATCGAGATCTTTGGTGTCGCGACCTTTGAGCACGGTTTCATAATAAGCGGGCGTAATGGTGTTCTTTGCTTCGGCCGCCATGGCTTCGATCATGAATGCCGAAAATTCGGGGTCTGAAGCCGTGACGGGAATAGTTATGCCGTATGCCCACGTTGCGCTGCATGTTGAATAATATTTTTCCTGCTGCTCGTCATATTTTGGAAAAGGCAAAAATCCCCACTCGTTGAGGTCTTTATAATTGCGTAGTTTTTTTACCGCGCTGAATGAGCAGTTATAAAACAGCGCACGGTTTTCACCGAAAACGTCGAGTGCTATCTGCCATACGGGTACGCCCGGCGCATCTGATTCATCGTGGCAAAGTCGCCATGTGTCTTTCTCGGCGAACCTCGAAATCAGTTTTTGGGCGACAGTTACAGAACGCTCGGTGGTACCTATATACATATACGGAATGCCGTCTGCGTCTTTTTTCACCAGCGTTTCGCCGGATGCCAGATACCATGTCCCGGCCGCGCCGGCAGAAAGCCCCCATCTGTCTTTATATGTCATGCCCGAAACGCCGTCGTATTCTTCGGTAAATTCTTTCGACAACTCATACATGCGGTCGAAAGTCCATTTGCCTTCTCTCACTTCTTGATAAATATCGACATTTTCGCCTTTTCCCTTGCCGACATCCTCAAGCAGAGGCTTGTTAAAAACGAGAGCCGAGCTGACTATCTTTTGCATTATCGAGATATCGCCGACCGCAAAATATATGTTGTCGCCCAATATCATCGTGTCGATAAAGTTCTGATCCCACCATGGCATGTTAAAATCAATATATTCACTGTAATCGTTGAGCGGATAAAAATATTTTGACTGTGCAAGAGTGGTTGCCGTGCCCAAAAACGGCATTGCGGCATCATAGCCAACGCCGCCGCCACTGAGGCCGCCGGCACTGATTTCTTTGCGTAACTCGTCACCGACATCGTCTACACAGTATGCTTTTACAGACACTTTGCCGTATCTTTCGTAAAGCAAATTGTTGCGTTCTGCGACGGCGGAATTCAGTGCCTCGTCGGTGGTTTTGTAAAGGTCGGGCTCGATATCTTCAGAGAAATATGTGCTCTGCACCGTGTTTGAATAAACGAGCACTTTAAACTCTTTTTCGTCTTCCCATTTGTATTCGGGCAGGTCGGGCTCATATTTGCCCGTCTCGGGGTTATATCCCTGAATTTCGTCTTTTGATTCGTCGCCTTTTGATATGTCGCCGTAACTTGATGTGTTGTCGACGGAAATATCGGAGTTGCCGTCGGAACATGAAGCGAGCGATGGCAGCAGTATCGCCGTCAGACACAGCAGTGCAATGATAGCTTTTTTCATTTTAAAGCCTCCTGTTTGGCATTTTGCTTACATTGATTTGATTTTATCATCATTCAAATTGCCAATCAATCGGTGTAATATACAAAAACGCGATCTGTTTTATGTGCAAAATCAACATCGCATCCCCCGGTTTAAAGCCCGCGAGATAAAAAGAGCGCACACAAGGTGCGCTCATATAAACGATGTGCGTTATTTGCCGTATGCTTCGAGCATGGTATCGATGTCGCTTTGGATCTGGCCCTTTATAGAGTCGAGTTTGCTCGAGACGTCGGAAGAATAAGACTGTGCGAGAGTAGAGAACATGCTGGATATTCCGCCGAAATCGTGCAGTGCGCCGAGGTCATAGTGAATGTTGGCAAAGATATATTCGTCAAGCATCTCTTCTGACTCGGGGTCTTTGGTGTCGCGTCCCTTGAGGACGGTCTCATAATATGCGGGGGTGATAGTGTTCTTTGCTTCTGCGGCCATGGCTTCGATCATGAATGCCGAAAACTCGGGGTCGGAAGCCGTAATGGGAATGGTTATGCCGTATGCCCATGTGCCGGTGCAAGGGGTATAATAGGTGTCTTGAGTTTCGTCAAATTTAGGCAACGGCAAGAAGCCCCATTCGTTGAGGCCTTTATAATTGCGCAGTTTTTTGATGGCGCTGAATGCGCTGTTATAAAACAGTGCGCGGTTTTCGCCGAAAACATCGAGGCCGGCCTGCCAGATGGAAATGCCGGAAGCGGATATTTCGTTGCAGTAGATGCGCCAGGTATCTTTCTCGGCAAATCTCGAAAGCACTTTTTGCGCAACGGTCATAGAACGTTCGGTAGAGCCGATATAAACATAGGGAGAGCCGTTTGCGTCTTTTTTGACAAACGATTCGCCTGCGGCGAGATAATAGCTTATGGGCAGGCCGTAGCTTGCGACCAGACCCCATTTGTCTTTATAAGTCATGCCGGGGTTGCCGTCATACTCTTGGGTATATTCTTTTGCCAGCTCATACATGCGGTCGAATGTCCATGTGCCGTCTCTGACTTCCTGGAAAAGGTCTATTTCTTCGCCGACCGATTTGCTGACTTCTTCAAGCAGAGGCTTATTAAACAACACGGCAGAGCTGACTATCTTCTGCATTATCGAGATATCGCCGACCGCAAAATATACGCTGTTACCGATAGACATGGTGCTTGTGAAGTTGTCATCCCACCAGGGCATCGAAAGGTTGATATAATCGTCAAAATCGGTGAGGTCATAGAAATAACCCGACTGAGCAAGTGTGGTGGCAGAACCGAGGAACGGCATTGCGGCATCATAGCCTACGCCGCCGCCGCTGACACCGCCGGCCGTGTTTTCTTTTCTCAATTCTTCGACAACGTCGTCGACACAGTATGCCCTGATCGTAACTTTGCCGTATCTCTCATAAAGTCGGTTGTTGCGTTCTTCAACCGCCGAGTTGAGAGCCGCGTCGGTGGTGGTATAAAGGTTAGGTTCGATATCCTCGGAGAAATAAGTGTCCTGCTTTGCATTTGAATAAACCAGCACTTTAAACACTTTTTCGTCTTCCCATTTGTATTCGGGCAGGTCGGGCTCATACAGACCGGTCTCGGAATTATAGCCCGGGATATCGTTCTCGACTTTTGACTCGTCGCCTTTTGACGCGCCGTCGGAGCTTGATGTGCCGTCGGTCGAAACGCCGCCGGGGCTGTTATCCGCGCACGAAGCGAGCACAGGCAACAGCATCACCGTCAGACACAGCAGCACGATGATAAGTTTTTTCATTTTAAATCTCCTGTTCTTGATGTTTAATATTTAAATATTATAATCTTTTATCGGCCTTATTTCTCAAGCGGCACATAAGCATTTGCTTGTGCGATTTCGCCGCTGTCAATTATTGCTCGGCACATATGTGCCGAGCAATGATCAATAAAATCTTTTAATTGTTAATTTAGTTATAAGCGTCTACCAGCTGGTCAATGGCTGTCTGTGTTGCATCCTTTGAGCTTGCGAGAGTAGAAGCTATATCGGTGCTGCCCGATGCGGTAAGGCTGTAAAGAATTGCGCCTATCGAGTTGAAATTATAAACGATGCCTACGTCGTAAACGATGTTTTTAAATACATATTCGTCAAGCATCTCTTCAGACTCGGGGTCTTTTGAGTCGCGGTCTTTAAGAACGGTCTCATAATAAGCGTCGGTGAGGTAGTTCTTTGACTCGCAAGCCAGAACTTCGATCATATAAGCCGAGAATTCGGCGTCTTCAACAGTGGCGGGGATGACGATGCAGGTAGCATAGTCGGGGTTGGTGTAGGTATAATATTCGTCCTGTGCTTCTTCGTATTTGGGCAGGGGCAGTATGCCGAAAGTAACGCCCTGCGAATAGTTGCGCAGTTTTTTGACTGCCGAGAAAGCATTGGTTCTGAAGAGGCATCTGCCTTCGCCGAAAACGTCGAGCGAAGTGCCCCAGATATTGGTAACTTTGCCTTCGTCTTTGTTGCAGAGATAGCAGCCCCAGCTCTGATAATCGGCATAGTTCTCAAGCAGTTTCTGAGCAACGGTGATAGAACGCTCGGTGCCTATGGAGATCTGAGGGACGCCGTTTGCGTCAACGGTGCAGTAGCTTTGGCCGGCTGCTATATAATAAGCTCTGGTGTCGGTGTAAGAAGACGAAAGTCCCCATCTTGCGTTGGGGTCGTCGCCGGTCGCGCCGATATTGTTGGTAGCGGCCAATCTCGAGAGTCCCATAAGGCGGTCAAACGTCCATGTGCCGTCTCTGACCTCTTGATAAAGGTCGACGGACGAATCGATCTCTTCGAGCATGCCTTTGTTAAACACAACAGAGAATGCGACGATCTTGGGCATTATCGAGATATCGCCGGTGGTGAAATATGTCTTGCCTTTGATGGTTGCGGTGTTGTTTGCGGTGTCTTCCCACCAGGGGGCTTCGAGGTGTATGGATTCAAAAGAGCCGAGATCCTGCAATTTGCCGTCGGCGGCAAGAGTTGCGGCAGCGCTCATATACGGCATTGCGGCGTCAAACAGTTGGTCGCCGCCCATGCACTGAGTTCTGATGTCGTTTGAAATGTTATCCGAGTCATAAATTTTGATCTCAACGCCGTATCTGTCGGCGATGATGTTGTTGCGTTCGGTAATAGCCGAGGCAATAGCTTCGTCGGTATTTTCACGGGGCAGGATATCTTCGTTATAATAGGTGGCTTCTGCGATCGGGCTGATTACGCCTATGGTAAACGTTTTTTGCGAAAAATTAAATTCGGGCATATCCGAGGGCAGAACATATAAGTCTTTGTCGGAATCATAGTATTTGCTGTCTTCTTGGTCTTCACCTTTGCTTTCGTCGGCAGACGAAGTGTCAGACTTTGAGGGGTCAACCGAGGGGTTATCGTTCGAAGGTGTGCAGGCGGTAAGCAAAAGTGCCGACAGCATCAACAGACAAAGAACGAGCGATAATGCTTTTTTCATGATAGAGTCCTTTCTTTTTAAAAGTGCGAGTGCAGACAAATATGCACTATATTATATTTTGAATTTTATCACAAAAAAACATGCCTGTCAACATTTATCAGTTGATTTTATGCACAAAACATGTTAAAGTGCTTATGCATTTTAAGCATCGGAGGCGGCAAAAATGGCCGAACTTAGATTTGAATATTACGATGTTGTTACGTCGACAAACGACCTTGTCAAATCGCGCGCACTGTGCGGCGAGCCCGAGGGACTTGTCGCCGTCGCACGCAGTCAGACGGCCGGCAAAGGCAGAATGGGGCGCATGTTTGTTTCGAATGCCGACAGCGGACTTTATATGTCGATATTGCTGCGCCCCGAGATAACCTCAAAACAACTGATGCTGCTGACGGCAATGACGGCATGCGAAACTTCGGCGGCGATTTTGCGCGTTACCGGCGTGCAGACATCTATCAAGTGGGTCAACGACCTTATTTTTAACAATAAAAAAGTCTGCGGCATACTGGTCGAGACCGGATTTGCCGGCCCAAGGCTCGATTTTGCCGTCGTGGGCATAGGCATAAACCTTGTTGACAACGGCATAAGCGATATCATAGATGGCGCGGGAGCGTTGGAATGCGATGCTAAACTCGCCGACACGCTTGCACTCGAAATCGCAAAAGGCGTTATTTGCGGCAGCAAAAAACTGCAAAATGCTTATTTT
>CAYOCM010000065.1:0-6270 GCA_964402515.1 uncultured Ruminococcus sp.
ATATGGTGATGCTGGAACGTGAATATCGGCTTGCCGCTTTCGGCCGCGGCCGCCATCTCGGTTTCGAGCCATGCTATCTGTTCGTCGGTATATTCGTTGTCCGCTCTGGTCGAAAGTCCGATGAAATGATAGCCGTTTATCTCAACGTGCTTGTCAAGTCTTTCGTCGACATTTGCGGTATAAGTCGCCTGGCCGCCCTGATAATATTCATGGTTGCCCATGACGGTAAGCAGCGTAGTGCCTTCTTTGATAGCGGCGTTTATCGCGTTGTTAAACAGCTTAAACTCCTGCGCCGTGCCGTTGTCGGTGAGGTCGCCGACCATGATGACGGCGTCGAGATTTTTATATGTGCTTGTTTCGGCATATGCATATGCGGTTTCAAACATCTTTTTGAGGCGGTCTGCCTGTTTTGTTTCATAAACGTTTACGTGCGAGTCCGAAGCCGCAACAAATCTGAACACCGGCACAAAATCGTCGCGTTTGCCGTTATCTATGTCGTTGCTCGGAGTTTCGTCGCTCGAAACATCGCTCGAAGCGTCGCCGCTCGAAGCATCAACATCGGGAGCTGACGATTCGCCGTTATCGGCGGGTGCGCACGCCGTAAGAAGAAGCATTGCCGCAAGAAACATAATAATCACTTTTTTCATTTTAGATTACCTTCGGTGAGTTACTGCTTTTTCTTTTTGATGACGATGATTACGACGGCGGCTATCGCAGCGGCCGCAACAACGCCTATCACTATCCACAGCCAGGTCATGTTGCCCTGTTGGTCGTCGGGCGCGGGTGTCGATTCTTCGGGTTTGCTCGAAGTGTCGGGTTCGCTGGGTCCGTCGGGTTCGTCGGGCTCGCTCGGTTCGTCGGGTTCGCTGGGATCATCGGGCTCGCTCGGTTCATCGGGCTCACTCGATGTATCGTTGTCTGCCTGATAATCGGGAACGATGTTGAGCATGTTGACGGTGATCTCCGCGCCGCCTACGCTGAACACGGTGACGTTGTCTATCTGATAATATCCGTCGTCATTTGTGCCGTATTCTTCGGCAATGGCGCTGAACGGAATAGCGCCTTTATATTCTCCGGGGTTAAGGTCGCCGCTGCCTGAGTCGATGTTTTCGGATATCAGCTTGCCAAGCGCTTCGTCTTCGTTGAATCTGAGGCTGAATTGTCCCGATGTGAACGAGAAATCATAAACAAGATATGCTGTTTCGGGGTCGACCAGCAGAGGAGCGGTGAGGTTGACATATGCCGAGGGCCAAGAACCGTCTTTTGAGCCGCTGATTGTGGCCTTGTCGCCGGTCATGGTGACGTTGCAACGGGTATCGTTGTGGTCGGTATACTGCCATTCACCCGCAAGCGAGGGGAATATCTCATATTTGCTCTCGACCTTTTTGGGTTCGGTGCTTGCCTGTTTTGCCGCAAGTTTCGCATAAGTAAGGCCGTAAGGATATTTGTCGCCTATAAAATAATCGCTGTAAGAAACTTTCTGGTCATATGCGACTTCAAGCTCGGGGGTCTCGCCGCTGTAACCGAGGCCGCTGTCCATCAGGCCTACTCTGAAGCCTATGCCGAACATAGAGCCTTCTTCGGGAACGATGCCGCCCGGGTTATCGTTGGTGACGACATCGGCCATGGGAATAGCGACTTCATAGGTGTCGTATTCTCCGTCGGCAAGGCATACGCATTGGAACGATGATTTTGTGGTAAGATCTCTGAAATGGTCGGTATAAACGGTAGAGCCGTCTCGCGAATCGCAGATGGTGGTCCATTCATACATAAACTGTGCGCTGTATATTTCGCCCCAGGGCCAGCTGCCTTCGGGTGAAAGCGGTGAATCGGGATTGTTTTTGTTATAAGTTTCACTGTCGTATTTATACTTTTCCTGATAAGGGTTATCGGGAAGTAAAGCCCACATGCAGTGATGTCCGTTAAAGATATAGTGGGTCTCGGTATCATCCATATAGGATTTGTGGTCTTCGTTGCAGGGAGCTTTTACATACAGATAGATGTTTGTGTCATCCCAGCAGGCATAAAACTCGACATTGCTGTCGAGGCTTTCGAGCAGGTCTTCATTTTCGCACCAGTTGCCGTCTTTGGTGTTATAAGAATAAGAAATAAGGGTATAACCGTCGTCGAGCTCGCCGTCGATGACTATGTTGTCGTCGGTCTTATAGATCAAAGCGACCTCTCCGACTGCGGATGCATCGATGTAAAAAGCCGATAACAGACAGGTGCACATTATGAGCACCATGATTGCCGAGATAAGTTTTTTCATAGCAGAGTCTCCTTTTTCTTAGTTTTCCGCATTATATGCGAAATAGTTTTATGTGTTTATTTTACCATAAAAACAACAAATGTCAAGACGGTTTTTGTGCAAAATCGCAACCGACATATATTTTTTATCATCCGTTTTGCTTTGAGCTATTGTCAAGACAAGCACGATGTAGTATAATGCAGTCATCAAAAGATACGAGGAACATTTGTCATGCAAAGACCTTATCCCGCTTTTACCGTTTCGGCAAAAGCAGAAGCGTCGCTCAAAAAAGGTCATCCCTGGGTATTTGACGGCGAGATATTAAATATTTGCGGCGAAGCGGTCGACGGCGAGATAGTCGACGTTTATTCGCAAAAGCAAAAATGGCTGGGCAGCGGGTTTTATAACGGCAACTCAAAGATAAAAATAAGGCTCATCAGCCGCAATACCAACGACAGATTTGACGGTAATTTCTGGCGGCGGCGCATAGAATATGCCGTTGATTACCGCGCGCGTGTCATGGGTGACGACCTTAAATGCTCGAGGCTGATATTCGGCGAAGCCGATATGTTCCCCGGAATGACGGCCGATCTTTACGGCGATATACTGGTGTGTGAAGTGCTCTGCCTCGGGCTTTCGCGCATAAAAAACACGCTGTTTAAATTTATATGCGAAGCACTTGCCAAACACGGCATAACATTGCGCACGGTATATGAAAGATCCGATTCTCCCTTGTGCGCCAAAGAAGGCATAACACCTTTTTGCGGATTTGCCGAAGGATATCCCGCCGTCGACGGCCCTGCCGAAATAACCGAAAACGGCATAAAATATCTTGTTGATTTCGCTTCGGGTCAAAAAACCGGTTATTTTCTTGATCAAAAGCTGAACAGGCGCTGCATAGCATCGCTTGCAAAAGGACTGAACGTGCTCGACTGTTGCACTCATACCGGCGCTTTTGCTTTAAATGCGGCGTTCGGCGGCGCAAAACACGTCGACGCCGTCGATATATCCGATCACGCGCTCGAGTCGGCAAGAAAAAACGCAAGATTAAACGGCCTTGACAAACACATAGATTTTATCAAAGCCGATGTTTTTGATATGCTCACCGAACTTGCGGCAAAAAAACAACATCCTTATGACCTTATAGTGCTTGACCCGCCCGCGTTCACCAAAAGCGGCAAAACGGTGCGTGCCGCGTTTAACGGATATAAAGAAATAAACACGCTTGCCATGCGCATACTGCCGCGCGGCGGATATCTCGCAACGTGTTCGTGTTCGCATTTTATGACTGCGGATCTGTTTGAAAAAATGCTCTCCGAAGCGGCATCCGAGGCGGATGTCAGGCTCAGACAGATAGAGATCAGGCGTCAAGCGCCCGATCATCCCATACTGTGGGGCGTGCCCGAAACAGAATATTTAAAGTTTTATATATTTCAAGTCGTTTGATTTGCAAGGGAGAAAGATATGACACTCGATAAACTGCCCGTGGGCAAAAGCGGTGTTATAACCGCCGTGGGCGGCGAAGGCGCATTGCGTTGCCGTCTGCTTGATATGGGACTTATTCCGCGCACATCCGTCACGGTACACAAGATAGCTCCTCTCGGCGATCCCGTAGAACTGTTTCTGCGGGGATACAGCCTTACCATTCGCCGTGATGACGCCGCTCTTATAGAGATAATACCCGATGCGGAGGAAAAGTGATGCTTACATTTGCACTTGCCGGCAACCAAAATTGCGGCAAAACAACACTTTTTAACTGCCTTACGGGCTCTAATCAGCACGTAGGCAATTTTCCCGGAGTGACGGTAGAACGCAAGTCGGGCATGATAAAAAACGCTAAAGACTGCGAGATAGTCGACCTGCCGGGTATATATTCAATCAGGCCTTACAGCGGCGAAGAGATCGTTACGCGCGATTTTTTGCTGTCGGGTGAGGTCGACTCCATAATAAATATAGTCGACGCGACAAGCATCGAACGCAATCTTTATCTCACGTTGCAACTTTTAGAGCTCGGGTTACCCATGGTGCTTGCGCTTAACATGATGGACGAGGTCAGAGGCAACGGCGGCTCGATAGACGCAAAGGCACTGTCCGAAAGGCTCGGCATTCCCGTTGTGCCTATAAGTGCGTCAAAAAACGAGGGCACAGGTGAACTGGTCGAGCGCGCACTTGAGGTGGCAAAAAACAAAACAAAACCCGCACGTCACGACTTTTGTCCCGAGGGTGCGGTACACCGCTGCATACATGCGGTTTCGCATATAGTCGAAGACCATGCCGCAAGAATAAGCGTACCGTCAAGGTTTGCCGCCACAAAACTTATCGAAAGCGACCCCGACATAACTCGGCGCCTTGACTTGTCGCAAAACGAGTTGGAACTGATAGAACACAGCGTGCTCGAGATGGAGACCGAGGGCGGACTCGACCGCAACGCCGCCATAGCATCGATGAGATACGACTTTATCGAATCTGTATGCAAGACCGCGGTAGTCAAACCCAAAGAAAGCAAAGAACAGCGGCGCAGCATAAAGATAGACAGCATTCTGACAGACAAATATCTCGCCCTGCCCATATTCTTCGGCATAATGTTTTTGGTATTTTATCTCACGTTCGGAGTTGTGGGCGAATGGCTATCGGGCTTGCTCGAACTCGGTATCGACGCATTAAAAGGCGTTGTCGACGTCGCACTGACAGAATACGACATAAACCCCGTGGTACACAGCCTAGTGATAGACGGCATATTCGAGGGCGTCGGCAGCGTGTTGTCGTTTTTGCCGTTTATAGTCGTGCTTTTCTTCTTTTTGTCAATACTCGAAGACACCGGATATATGGCGCGCGTGGCATTTGTCATGGACAGGCTTTTGCGCAAAATAGGTCTGTCGGGCCGCAGTTTTGTGCCTATGCTGATAGGTTTCGGCTGCTCGGTGCCCGCCATACTTTCGGCACGCACGCTGTCATCCGAACGCGACAAAAGAATGACTGTATTGCTTATACCCTTTATGAGCTGTTCGGCAAAAATACCCATTTATGCACTGCTTTCGGCAGCGTTTTTTCCCGAACACGCCGCGGTATGCATGATATCGCTTTATATCGGCGGAATGCTGATGGGAATATTGGTCGCGCTGGTCTTTAAGCATACGCTGTTTAAGGGCAATCCCGTGCCGTTTGTTATGGAATTGCCCAATTACCGCCTGCCGTCGCCGCGTTCGGTTGCATTGCTTTTGTGGGAAAAAACAAAAGATTTTATCACCAAAGCATTTACGGTCATATTCCTTGCAACCGTAATAATATGGTTTTTGCAGACATTTGATATGCGACTCAATCCCGTTGCAGACGCCGAAAGTTCTATGCTCGCTCATCTCGGAATGCTGATAGCTCCTCTGTTTAAACCTCTCGGACTCAACGACTGGCGCATAGTTACGTCGCTCATTTCGGGCATAACGGCAAAAGAAGCCGTTGTTTCAACTCTCGGCGTGCTTACCGGCGCTTCGGGAGACGCGCTTGCAGTGACATTGCGCTCTATGATATCGGCGCCCGCCGCCTGCGCGTTTATGGCGTTTACACTGCTTTATACGCCTTGCTTTGCCGCGATAGCCACAGTTAAAAGAGAATTAAACTCGGGCTTTAAGGCATTGCTCGTTGCGGTATTTCAATGCGTTCTCGCATATATCACCGCGTTCGCGGTATTTAACATAGCTTCGGCGGTGATGATATGAACTTTTTGGACTATGCCGTGATATTTGCCGTTGCCGTCGCCTGCGTTTTGTGCGTAATAAGGCTTTTAAAAAAGCCGTCATGCCATGGCGACTGTGCAAAATGCGACAAACAAGGCATAGGCAACTGCGACAAACAACATACGGAGAAATAATAATCATTATGAATATAAAAACAGGCAGTTATAACATTCGCAACGGACTTGATGTCGGGCACGATTTTGCGGTTATCGCAAAAGACATAATCGATATGAAACTTGACATTTGCGGTCTGCAAGAGGTTGACAAAGACACGACGCGCAACAAAATGCA
>CAYOCM010000066.1:0-6217 GCA_964402515.1 uncultured Ruminococcus sp.
GCACGCCCGCGATATCCGCCCTGCCCTCTCCCGGAGGGACTATGCAGCCGGGCTCATCGCAGTCTTTGATATGACAATATGTTATATAATCGCGCAAGATCTCGGGCGCGTGTGTGCCGTCGACACCGCAATAAGCAAAATTGCCGGGGTCAAGCACTGCGCGCAATGCACCTCCGAAATATTCAAGCAATTCGAGTTCTCTTTCGGGAGTTTCGCCGTATATATCTTTTTCGTTTTCGTGACACAAAACAAAGCCGCGTTTTTCGGCAAGTTTTAAAAGCATTCCAATTTGCTCAAAGGCTTGTTTTTTAAATTCGGCGTCGTTCATACCGTCGGCGGGATAAAACGAAAACATTCTTATACGGTTGCATTGCAACATTTCGCCTATATCCATAATGCGTTCGGCAAGTGCCATATGCGCCGACATATCGTCGCCGCATTTTATCTTGCCCAAAGGACTGCCGAGCGCCGAAAGTTTTATACCGTGCGAATGCAGCATATCGCGAACGCGTCGGACCTCGCCGTCGTCAAGCGAAACAAAACTTTTGCCGTCAACACCGCGCAATTCAAGCATTTTTATGCCCAATATATCGAGCGCGCCGACCTGCTCTGAAAATATCGGACTTATCTCGTCGGCAAACGCCGAAAGCACAAAATCAGCCATAATAAAGCCTCTTTTTAAAATCAGTCTGTTTCTTTGACTTCGGCCTCTATGCCCAATACCTTGCCGGCCTCGAAATAGCCGGTATAAGACTTGCCCGAAGCAAACGTATACTTGCCCTTTGCGCCGTGAACATAACTGCCGTCGGCATTGGTGATAAAATTGCCGTCGGCATCAAGCGCGCGCGTATCCATAAGGCCGTTTACAAAATTGCCGTCATAGCGTTCGCCGTCGTTCCACACATACGAACCCTCTCCGTGACGCATATCGTTGCTGAAAAATCCGCGATAAAGGTCTCCGTTTGCATAGCGCAAAGTGCCTTGCCCGCTTTTTACATCATCGGCAAAATAGCCCTCGTATTTTGTTGCCGAACCGTCGGCGTTCTGCGGCCATGTATATACGCCGTATCCGCTTTTTACGCCCGACACAAAACTGCCCGTATAAACGCTGCCGTCGGAATAGGTCATAGTGCCCGTGCCCTCGTATCTGTTGTCTTTAAACGAACCTTCGTATATGTCGCCGCCCGAATAAGTAAACACGCCCATGCCGCTTATTTTATCGTTTGAAAAATACCCGACATATACGTCTCCCGTAGCGGCATATTGCATAGTGCCGTATCCGTGGCGGCAAAGCCCTTTTATCTCGCCTATATATTTGTCGCCGTTTGAAAACGTTATGGTGCCGGCCTCATAGTCAAGCAGGCCGGTTTCACCCGAAGGATATCTGACCGTGCCTTTAACCGCCTGACCGTCAACAGCCCTGCCGATAAACCTCATGCCCTCGTCGTCGGTTATCAGCGCATAGCCCAACACCGAAAGCGCAACAAAAAGCACTATCACGCAAACAAGCGCGGCAGCGGCAATATATATTATCGGTCTGACGATTTTGTTCATTGCAATTTATCTCCCGTATCCGAGATCTGTCAATATTCCGTCAAGAGCGTTTTCAAACACCGGCCACAGCGCCGTGGCAAGGGCAGCCACCGCGACGATGGCAACAAGCAAAAGCACTGTCTTTATCACAAGATGCTTTTCTTTTGCATAAAATGTCTTTGCCGCTTCTTTAAACTCGGGAACTATATAATATCTGCCCTCGGGTGTCATAGCGACTGTTTTACCGAACATGCCGCTTTTGCCTATCGCCTGTTCGACCGTGCGACCGGGCGCGCAGGCAAGCCTTGACGCATCGATGGCATTAGCCTCGCCCACCGCGTCTATCTCAAGCAATGCGCTGATAAAGCCGCCGTATGCCTTTTGTGATATGGCAGAGTATATCGTTGCGGCGGCAAAAGCCGCTGCAATCGCCCAAATAACCGAAATAGGATTCATTAAAACACCTCTGTAAAAGACCGCTGTTGTGATCGTTGCGAATTTTATTTGCGACGCTCTATCTTTTGCTGTCCGCCCATATAAGGACGCAAAGCGACGGGAATATTGACAGAACCGTCTGCGTTAAGATTATTCTCAATAAACGCGATAAGCATACGCGGAGGCGCGACCACCGTGTTGTTAAGCGTATTTGCAAGGTAATTGCCGTTTTCGCCTTTGACGCGAATGCGCAAACGCCTTGCCTGAGCATCACCGAGGTTTGAGCATGAGCAGACCTCAAAATATTTTTGCTGTCTGGGGCTCCACGCCTCGATATCGCACGACTTGACTTTAAGGTCGGCAAGGTCGCCCGAGCAGCACTCGAGCTGACGGACGGGTATGTCGAGCGATCTGAAAAGTTCAACGCTCATACGCCACATTTTTTCATACCAATCCATTGCCTCTTCGGGCTTGCAGATAACTATCATCTCTTGCTTTTCGAACTGATGAATACGATAAACGCCGCGCTCTTCTATGCCGTGTGCACCTTTTTCTTTTCTAAAGCAAGGCGAATAACTGGTAAGCGTTATGGGCAGCTGATCTTCGGGCACGACGCGGTCGATAAATCTGCCTATCATAGAGTGCTCGCTGGTACCTATCAGATAAAGGTCTTCACCCTCGATCTTGTACATCATGGCATCCATTTCGGCAAACGACATAACACCCGCCGCAACCTCGCTACGTATCATAAACGGGGGCACGCAATAGGTAAAGCCTTTGTTTATCATAAAATCACGTGCATAAGACAATATCGAGCTGTGCAGTCTGGCAATATCTCCGGTAAGATAATAAAATCCGTTGCCCGCAACGCGGCGCGCCGAATCAAGGTCTATGCCGTCAAGCGACTCCATTATATCCGTGTGATAAGGTATCTCGAAATCGGGCGTAACGGGGTCTCCGAAACGTGCTACCTCAACGTTTTGCGAGTCGTCTTTGCCTATGGGCACCGAAGGGTCGATGATATTGGGCAATGTCATAAGTATCGAGGTTATGCGCTCGGGTAATTCTTTTTCAAGCGATGCGAGCTCCTCGAGACGCGCATTGATATCTTTTACGCGATTTTTGCAATCTTCGGCCTCGTCTTTTTTGCCCTGTGCCATAAGCGCACCTATCTGTTTTGAGATGCGGTTTTTTTCGGCTCTCAAATCGTTGCCCTCTTGCTCGGCGGCGCGCTTGCGTTCGTCAAGCTCGATGACCTCGTCTACTAACGGCAATTTTTGATCTTGAAATTTATTGCGTATATTTTGTTTTACGATTTCGGGGTTTGCTCTGACAAATTTGATATCAAGCATAACTGTTTTACCTCTGTATTTTAAATAGAATTATTGTTTACCTTCAATCGACGTCAAAAAATCCGTCGCCGCATATAGATCTTATCAACGATTCGAGATCGTCTGTACCGGAATAGGCAAGCGAGATAACGCCGCTGCCGTCCGACTTGCGCTTTATCGAAACATGCCTACCCAAACTGTCGCCCGCGCGACTTTCGATCCTGCGATAATATGCCGCCGAAACCGGAGACTGTGCGGGAACGGCTTTGCACGGTTTGGCCGAACGCATTATTTTAACAAGCTGTTCGGTCTGTCTCACCGACAGGCGCTCTTTTAAAACTCTTTCGGCCGCCGCCGAAACATCGCTCTCGGGCATATCGTCACACAGCGGCACCAATGCGCGCGCGTGGCCCGCGCTTAAATCGCCGTTTGAAACCATATCTCTGACCTTTTGCGGCAGTTTAAGTATGCGCAATATGTTTGTTACGGCGGTTCTCGACTTGCCGACGCGCTCGGCGGCCTGCTCTTGAGTTAGTTCGTATGTCTGCATAAGCGACCTGTATCCCTCTGCCTCTTCGATAGGATTAAGATTTTCACGTTGCAGATTTTCGATAAGCGATATCTCTGCCGCGGTGCGGTCGTCGACGTCTTTTATAACGCATGGTATTTCGGCAAGTCCCGCCATTCTTGCGGCACGCCAACGCCTTTCACCCGCTATTATCTCATAAAAACCGCTTGCGGTCGGTCTGACCGCTATCGGTTGCACTATGCCGTGCATTGCTATCGATTCGCTCAGTTCGCGCAGCGCCTCGGGATCAAACTCTTTGCGCGCCTGCAACGGATTCGGTTCTATATCCGAAAGGCGCAACATCATAACTCCGCCGCCCGCACTGTCAACCGTATTATCGTAAAGCAAAGCGTCAAGTCCTCTGCCAAGTCCTTTTTTTGCACTCATTTTATGCACCTCCGCAGCGTTTGTCTATCTCTCGCGCAGCCATCGCAAACGCCAACGCACCTTTTGAATTGCGGTCATACTCGATAACCGGCAAGCCGTAACTGGGCGACTCGCTTATTCTGACATTGCGCGGTATAGGCGTTGCTATAAGTTTATCTTTAAAATGGCGTTTGATCTCTTCCATAACCTGCAACGACAGATTCAGCCTGCCGTCATACATATTTATAAGCACGCCGACAAGCGAAAGCGTCGGGTTATACAGTCTGTTAATCTGTTTTAATGTCTGCGTAAGTTGTGACAGACCTTCAAGCGAAAAATATTCGCACAAAACGGGTATCACCACGCCGTCGGAAGCGACAAGCGAATTTACGGTAAGCAAGCCCAGCGAAGGCGGACAGTCGATGATAATATAATCATATACGTCGGCAAGTGTGCCGAGCGCGTCTTTGAGATGATATTCGCGCCTTTGCCTGTCAACAAGCTCAAGTTCGGCACCGACCAACATCATGCCCGAAGGTATTAAAAACAGATTGTTTATTTTTGTTTTTGTAACCGCGTTTGCCGCATCGGTTCTGCCTATAAGAACATCATAGACGGTATCACCGCCGCAACGCTTGCTGATACCGAGCCCCGAGGTAAGATTCCCCTGCGGATCGCAATCGACACAAAGCACTTTTTTGCCGCCGCGCGCAAGGCAAGCGGCTATATTCAAGGCGCAAGTCGTTTTGCCCACGCCGCCTTTTTGATTGGCAAAGGTGATGGTTTTTATCATACGCCGACACTTCCCCTGTTTAATACGCATATTATAACAAAAATTTATTTATATGTCAACCGAAACATATCGCCTTGACAACCGCCGAACGCGATTGTATAATATATTGTACAGTTTAATCTATCCTTTAAAATTGCGGAGGGCGTTTTATGTTAAAAAAAGTTTTTTTGATGTTTTTATCTGCCGCGCTTTTAATGTCGACAGTTTTATCCGCCGCCGCGTTATCACAGCCGAAGCACACTATAAGCGGTGTTTATTTGCTAAAAAGCATTGTCGACGCCGACACCGCCGAAATAAACGGCGTTGCGTTTAAACTTGCCGACCCGTCGGAAATAAGCGTGACGGTTTCGGTCGATTGCAGCGGGGTAGATTATCAAAACAACGTTCTTACTCTTGACGGCAAACGCCTGGGCATATTAAAAGACGGAAAAAACGAGTTTGAGATCAAGCTCTCGGATATAAACACAAACAGTGAGCTTGCGGTTGTGCTTTACACCGGTTCTCCCGATACCGCCGACGAAGCCGAAAAAAAGGTTTACGGCACATACAACATCGACGATATGGCGGTAAACGCCGTATCGATAACGTTGGGCGAGACCGTAATTAATCCGAGCGGCATTAAAAAATATATGCCTGTCATAAATTCCGCGGGCAGCACCGTTGTCGAAGCGACATACGAATCGAACATCGCGGTCGGCGACGGCTGGAACGCCTCGACAAACCTGGGCGGCAGTACACCGCAGACGCCCATCAAACTCGGATATGTTTTTAAAGACGCGTGTTTTGATATTTTTGCATTCAATATCGATACCGCCGTGTTTAAAGACGGCGAATATGACATAGTACTTAAAAAGAACGGCACCGTTGCAAGCACGATTCCCGTCGTCATCGACAACACGGCGCCGTCTATAACCGTTGCGGCCGCCGACGGAATTATAAGTTATTCGGCAATAGACAGATCGGCATGTGTTTCAAGTGCGTGGATAGACGGCGAAAGCGTATACCGCACGAGCTTTGAGTATAAAGACTTTGCGGTGGGCGACCACTGCCTTTATGTCACGGCCGAAGATTCATGCGGCAATATTTCGTCAAAAACATATATATTTACCGTCACACCGGACGATATAAACGTTGGTGGCGAGCTTTGCTATTATACCGCCGACAGAGCGATAAAGATAAACGCATACGGCA
>CAYOCM010000067.1:0-6199 GCA_964402515.1 uncultured Ruminococcus sp.
TTGCAGTTGCCGATTTCGTAATTTTCTCAAATTACTGTCTTATCAGCACACAGCTTTACGACGATGATTATATTGTTGATGTCAAAATAAGCAAATACAACAGTGCGCAGGTATATTTTTATAAAAATCTGTTTAAATTTGATCCGGACGCCGATGAATATCGCACGCGACTTATATCGGAACTGGATTTTGCATGGGGCGAAGATGCTTCGATTTACGCAAGTTACGGTCACGACAAAAAAGAAACAGCGGGCATATTCGGTTTTACTCTTGCTAACCTTTATACCCAAGATGATCAATGCGTAGGCTATAAAGATATAATCACACCTGAAGAAGCGTTTGACAATATTTTGGCACAAAACGAATATTCTGTCGGAGATATAACGGTATATAAATACTTTATCCGTTATGCCTACACCGACGATGCGTCTACTCCCTGTTATCACTTTGTATATACCGAGGCCGGCAGCAACAAATTAAAAACACTGTCTGTACCGGCGGTACGATAATAGGTAGCAAAAATAAACAAATACAAAAAAGCACCTGCTTTGCAGGTGCTTTTTGATCGCGACATGAGGGATTCGAACCCCCGACCTACTGGTTCGTAGCCAGGCACTCTATCCAGCTGAGCTAATGTCGCACGTCAGCAATGGTTATATTAGCACGTTCAAACATAAAAGTCAAGACTTTTTTATATTAAAATAAAACTATTTTTGCACAAAGATGTTTTGACGTTTTTTAAACAAGTTGACTTTAAACGTTTTATATGTTATAATATCCGCATTCTAACACGGAGGATTTATTATGCAATGCTCAAAATGCGGCAACAACAATGCCGAAGGATCGAAATTCTGTCAATATTGCGGTTCTGCTCTTGCGCAATCGGCGCCCGACACCGCACAATCCGCATCTGCCGAACAGGCACAGCAACCCGCGCAACCGATACAGCAGCAATACACTCCGCCGTATCAATATCAATATCAAAATCCGTATCAATATCAGCAGCCGTATAATGTGAGCCGCCCTTTGCCGAATGTTTTGGTCTGGGGCATACTCAGCCTTGCTTTCAACTTTATCGGCTTTTCGCTGCTCTCGATAGTTTTCGGCATTGTCGGCTTAAACAACGCAAAGCAATACAAGCGCATTGCGGGTTCGTTTGACAGTTCGGCAAGCGCAGGTCACGCACTTTCGATAGTTGGACTTGTTATCGGTATTTTGATAACGGTTGCGATACTTGCGCTTTTTGTGCTTGCGTTTATAATAGGTCTTGAAGAAGGATTTGACGAAAGTTTTATCGAATATTATTCTGTCTTTGTGCGCACTTTTAATATTTAATTTTTGTTTTGCGGGTCGGTTTAATAACCGACCTGCGACTTTATCTGTTTAACGAGGTTTAAAATGATACGTAAAATTACGGCTGCCGACAGGCGGGAATATATTAATATGGTTACCGATTTTTATAATTCCGACGCGGTCTGCCATACGGTAGACTCCGAAAATTTTAAAAAAACTTTTGACGAACTCATGCGCGAAGATACGTATGCCGAAGGTTATATTTTTGAAACAAACGGCAAAATATCGGGCTATGCCCTGCTTGCAAAAACATTCTCGCAAGAGGCGGGCGGCATCGTGATATGGGTTGAAGAAATATATGTCAAGCCCGAATTTCGCGGCATGGGACAAGGCAGAGAGTTTTTAAAAAGCATTATATCGCGTCTCGGTCACGGCGTATCGCGCATCAGGCTCGAGGCATCTGCGTGCAACAAGCAGGCTGTGAAACTATACAGATCACTCGGATTTACCGACCTCGAATACGGACAGCTTATAATAGATGCCTGACTGCTAATTGAGGAGAGATAACAAATATGAAAATACTTATTGCAGGCGGCGGCAAAGTCGGCGGAGTTACGGCGCGCAGGCTTGCGGGCGAAAACAACGATATAACCGTCATCGACCGCTCAGATCGGGTGCTGGGCACGTTTGCCGAACAAATAGACGTTATGACGGTACAAGGCAACTGCACCGTAAAAGAAACGCTTGAAAACGCCGGTGCGGGCGATGCCGACCTGCTTATTGCCGTGACGGGTTCAGACGAAACAAACTTGCTGTGCTGTATGACAGCGCATTATATCAATCCAAAAATGCATACAATCGCACGCATACGCAACCCCGAATATACCAAGCAGATATACGAGATGCGCGATGTTTTTGCCCTCTCGATGATAGTCAACCCCGAAAAACAGGCGGCCGACGAGATACACAGGCTTTTGCAGTTTCCGGGTTCGTTAAAACTCGATACGTTTGCCAAGGGCAGAGTCGAGATAGTGGAGCTTCGTGTTGACGAAGGCAGCAGGCTTTGCAATATTCCGCTGACATCGATACAACATATTGCGGGATGCAAAGTGCTGGTATGTGCGGTATTGCGTGACGGTGTGGTGATAATGCCTTCGGGCGATTTTGTGATAAAAGACGGCGACCGCATATTTGTTACCGCTTCTACGCAAAACCTTACGTTGCTTTTGCGCAACCTCGGCGCCATCACGCGCAAGGTCAAGAGAGTGCTTATATGCGGCGGCGGCAGGACGAGCTATTATCTTGCGGCAAAACTTGCGGCAAGCGGTGTAAACACCCGCATAATCGAAAAAGACACGGATCGCTGCCGAGCGCTTTCGGAATTGTTGCCTGATGTCGACATAATTAACGCAGATGCAACCAACCGTGATTTGCTTGAAAGCGAAGGCCTGTTAAACTGCGATTCTCTTATCACCGTAACCGGCATGGACGAGGTTAACATAATTATTTCGCTTTACGGCAACAGCGTCGGAGTTCCTCAGATAATAACCAAACTCGGGCATATAGACGACAGCCGTATTTTAAGTGAGCTTTCACTCGGTTCGGCAATAAGCCCCAAAGAACTCTGTTGCAGCAGCATAGTCAGGTATGTGCGCGCCATGGGCAACCAGACCGGTGCTGCGACTGCGGTGCATTTTATAGCCGACGGCAAGGCAGAGGCAATAGAATTTGTCGCCGACAAAAATTCAAAAGGCACGGGAACTCCGCTTAAACAGCTTAAACTAAAGCCCAATGTGCTTATTGCGTGCATTTCAAAAGGTGCGCAAACCGTTATCCCCGACGGCAACGCAAGTTTTGATGCCGGAGATACGATAGTTGTCGTTACAAACAACAACAGCCGCATATTATGCCTTAACGACATTTTTGCGTGATACGATCTGAAAAAGAGGTGTATCTTTTATGAATTATGCCACGGTAGGACGTATTATTTCTCAGATACTTGCCCTTGAATCGGTGTTTATGATGCCGTCGTTTTTGCTGTGCATATTTGACGGTAACAGCCAAACGGCCATGGCCTTCGGCATATCGATCGTCATCACGTTTGTTGCGGCTTCGGTGCTTTATTTTATCTGTCGCAAAAGCGACGGCAGAATGTTTGCACGTGAGGGCATGGTCTGCACGGGACTGAGCTGGATAGTCCTTTCGCTCGCGGGCGCGATGCCGCTTTGTATCTCGGGTGAATTTCCGTCGTTTGTCGAAGCTTTGTTTGAGATAGTTTCGGGCTTTACCACTACCGGAGCGACCGTCTCGACAAATGTCGAAGCTCTTTCGCGCGGAGTGCTTTATTGGCGCTCTTTCAGTCATTGGCTGGGCGGAATGGGCGTTTTGGTATTTTTGATGGCAATACTGCCGCGCGTATCGGGCGGCGGCTCGACACTGCACCTTTTGCGTGCCGAAAGCACGGGGCCTTCGGTAAATAAACTTGTGCCTAAGATGCGCAAGACCGCAAGCATTTTATATTTTATTTATATCGCGCTTACGGCAGTTGATTTTATATTTTTGATAATAGGCGACATGCCCGTTTTTGACGCGGTTTGCACCGCGATGGGCACGGCCGGCACAGGCGGATTCGGCATAAAAAACGACAGCATGGCAAGTTACAGCCCTTATCTGCAAAACGTCACAACTGCGTTTATGCTGATATTCGGCGTCAATTTCGGCATATATCATCTCGTCTTGCTCGGACAGTTCAAACAGGTCTTTAAAAACGGCGAGCTTATGCTTTATCTCGGGCTTTTTGCGGGATCTTCGATAGCGATATGTTTTAATATTTCGAGAGGCTACGATACATTTTCGCACGCCCTGCGTGACGCAACATTTCAGGTCTCAAGCATAATGACCACCACGGGATTTGCCACCGTCGACTTTGACCTCTGGCCGTCGTTTTCAAAATCTTTGCTGCTTGTGCTCATGCTGATAGGCGCGTGCGCGGGCGGCACTGGCGGCGGATTTAAATGTTCGCGCCTTATACTTATTTTTAAAAGCATAAAACGCACCGTCAGACGGACGTTGCATCCCGACAAGGTCGAGACGGTGAGGCGCGACGGCGAAGCGGTCGACGAGTCCGTAGTTCAATCCACAAATGTCTATCTCGCCGCATATTTTGTTATAATCATTATAAGCGCGCTTTTGGTTTCTCTTGACGGACTCTCGCTCGAAACAAATATCTCGGCCGTCATATCGTGCGTCAACAATATCGGCCCCGGATACGATGCGTGCGGCCCGTCGTTGAGTTTTGCGTGTTTTTCGCCCATATCAAAAATCGTGCTGATAATCGATATGCTTGTCGGCAGACTTGAGATATTCCCCATACTTGTGCTTTTTGCCAAAAGCACATGGCGCGAAGGAATTATAAAAAACGTCCGTGCATAGCACGGCTCAGAGGTAATAAATGACTTTATTTTTAACCGCAGACAACGGCAACGGCGTTGCGTTTAACCGACGTCGCCAAAGCCGCGACAGCGTTTTGATATCCGACATACTATCATCGGCAAAAGGCATCATCAAAACGACCGAATATTCGGCAAAACTTTTTGCCGATGCGCAAAACATTTTTGTCTGTGACAACATTTTCGCATCTGCTGACGGCAATGTATTTTGCGAATGCGTCGACGCCTCACCCTATTATAAATTATTTGAAACAATAATAGTTTATAAATGGAATCGCGACTATCCTCACGATATAACGCTGTCAAAAACTCCCGCGGAATGCGGCTTTGTGCTGTGCGACACATATGACTTTGTCGGTTCGTCGCACGATAATATTACAAAAGAGGTATGGCATAAA
This sequence comes from uncultured Ruminococcus sp., assembly GCA_964402515.1. Lineage (GTDB taxonomy): Bacteria > Bacillota > Clostridia > Oscillospirales > CAG-382 > Coliplasma. The sequence goes on from CAYOCM010000067.1 coordinate 5,141, forward strand.
CATATATGAGCAAAAGCAAAAGAAAAAGCAAGAGATCAAACAACGGTTTTTCGTTTATACCCATACTTTGCATAGCGGTATTGCTGTTTGCGTTTGCGTTCTGTTATTCAAGCGGGCTGTTTGAAACACCGTCCGGTGAGTCATCCGTTATATCCGCGGCGCCGTCCGACGGCTTTTTGGGCGATATCGCAATATACGGCATAGACCTTTCGGCCGTGCCGGAATATTCATCCGAACCTTATTATATACTTTGCGATAATATTCCGCCCGTAAAAAGTCTGGCGACCGACAAATCGTTTGAAACTTACGGCGAACTCGATTCGCTTGGCAGATGCACGTCCTGCATCGCAAGCATCGGCAAAGACCTGATGCCCACTCAAGACAGAGGCGATATATCGTCGATAAAACCCACCGCGTGGCATTCGGTTACATATGACGGCGTGGGTTCGCTTTATAACCGCTGCCACCTGATAGGTTTTCAACTTACCGGAGAAAACGCAAACCGCCAAAACCTGATAACCGGCACAAGATATCTCAACGTTACGGGTATGTTGCCGTTTGAAAATATGATAGCCGACTTTGTAAAAGAAACAAATATGCACGTCATATACCGCGTGACACCCGTGTTTGACGGTGACGAACTGCTTGCCCGCGGTGTATTGCTTGAGGCTTATTCGGTTGAGGACGACGGCGACGGCGTGTGTTTTTGCGTATTTGCATACAATGTTCAGCCCGGCATAGAACTTGACTATACCGACGGCACAAGTTATATGCAGGGCCAAAAGCCCGCCGAATCGGGCACATATATCATCAACACAAGCTCAAAAAAGTTTCACAAGCCCGACTGCGAGCATGTCGACGATATAAACGAATATAACAAACAGCGTTATACAGGCCCGCGCAAAGACCTTATCGACGACGGTTATTCTCCCTGCGGCAAATGCAACCCTTAACCGACATATTATTATAATGAAAAAAGCCGAAAAAATCGGCTTTTTTAGTTCAAAACAACAAAAAGTACGCCTAATACTATATTAGGCGTACATTTTTCGTTATCAT
>CAYOCM010000068.1:0-6103 GCA_964402515.1 uncultured Ruminococcus sp.
GATGAATCGGTGAACTGTTCGCCCTGCTTGCCTTCGATAACGGCATCGGCCATTACGGACGAGATGAGTTTGATGGCGCGGATAGCGTCGTCGTTGCCGGGAATGACATAGTCGATCTCATCGGGGTCGCAGTTGGTATCGACGATAGCAACAATGGGAATGCCCAATTTGCGTGCTTCGTCAACGGCATTGCTTTCTTTTTTGGGGTCGACGATAAAGATAGCTGCGGGCAAGCCCTTCATATCTTTGATACCGCCGAGGTTGCGCTCGAGATCGTTCATCTGCTTTTGCAGAGCGGCGACCTCTTTTTTGGGCAAAAGGTCAAACGTGCCGTCTTGAGACATTTTGGTGAGGTTGTTGAGTTTTTGGATAGACTTTTTGATAGTCTTAAAGTTGGTCATCATGCCGCCGAGCCAACGAACATTGACATAGTACATGCCGCAACGGAGAGCTTCTTCTTTAATAGCCTCTTGAGCCTGCTTTTTGGTGCCTACGAACAGAACGTTGCCGCCGTCCATAGATACCTGGCGTATAAACATATACGCTTCTTCAACCTTTTTAACGGTCTTCTGCAGGTCGATGATGTAGATGCCGTTGCGCTCGGTAAAGATGTACTCTGCCATCTTGGGGTTCCATCTTCTGGTCTGGTGACCGAAGTGGACGCCTGCTTCGAGCAGCTGTTTCATGGAAATAACAGACATTTTTGCTCCTTTCGGGTTGCCCCGCCACCGCGGTTTTGGATTTATGCCGACCAAGCGTCGTTTTGACGCACCCTGCGGCATGACTGCGGTGTGTGTAATGTTTTGCCCCTTCTGACAAAACCGATTGATTGTATCATATCCTTGCTTTTTTTGCAAGAGGTTTTTGCGTTTTTTTGCACATATTTATCAAGAAAAATTGCCGACAGCGGCAAAAAACGCTGTCGGCAACAGGACTTTATCAAAATTATTACATAATATTGCCCGCAGGCTCGCCGTTTTCGAGTCGGCCGAGTATGCGTTCGCAGTGCATAAGGCAACGGGGCAGATGGAACGGGCCTTTCCACATCGAGCCTTTTTGAGTATGGCTGACCGTGCCGTCCTTATGCAGATAACCGTACCATTCGCCGCATTCTTTGTCGGAGAAATGGCCGAAAGAATAATGAAATGCCCTCTCAAACCAATCCCAATATTTCTTTTCTCCGGTGATGTTATACGCCATAAGCGTTGCGATAAGAACCTCGTTATGCACCCACCAGAGTTTCATATCGTGCTCGAGCTGTTCGGGCGGGCGATGTGAAACATCGGTATAATAAACCACACCGCCGTATTCTTTGTCCCAGCCCCAATCAAGAGACCATTCGAGTATGTTGAGCGCCTTTTGCAAAAGCTCTTTGTCACCGGTATAAACCGCCTCATTCATCAGGAACCAGCTGTTTTCGATAGAATGTCCGGGGTTAATGCAACGGCCTGCGGGGTTGTCGATAAACTCGCCGTTCGGGCCGACGCATTCAAGCACGCACTTGAATTCGGGTTTGTAATGATAATCTATGATGGCGTGTACCATTTCTTCGGTTATCTGTGTATAATACTCTGCCTTTGCGGGATCGCAGCGGCGCAAGAGCTGCGCGCTGCTCACCAAAACCATGGGGACGGCGCTTGCTCTGTCCTGTCTGGTGGAAGCATAGGACTTGGGAGTGCAGACATACGGGTCGGACGACGGGTCACGGAACATTTTAAGCATCAGTTCAAAGCAGTTTTCAGCTTTTTTGAGTGCCTCTTTATCACCCGTAAGAGCGGCGTATTCGGCCATAGAGATAACATAAAAGCTCTCGGAATACATATATCTGCGTTTGCGGAGAGGCAGGCCCTCACGCGTGACGGTAAAAAACATTCTGCCGTCCGAATCGATGCATTTTTCGTTCATAAATTTAACACCGGCCTTGACGTCTTCGAGCAATTCGGGACGAACGCCGTAACGATTCATAAGGTGAGAAAACGTCCAAACGCACCTGCCCTGGAACCACACCGACTTATCGTCGTTATAGCTCTTGCCGCAACGGTCAACGCTGGTTATAAAGCCGCCGTTTTGTCTGTCGATAAGGTCGCTGCCGAGCCAGAACGGAATAACGTCCTCAAGCAACTGTTTTTTAAAAAACTGTCTGTAGGATGCAAAGGTTTCTTTGTTCATAACGCACTACTTCCTTTAATACAATTATTTTAACGTGTAATCGTTTAACTATATAATATTATTTTATCGCCCGATTGTCAATAATAAAAATTGACAAATCGAGTGTGCTATGCTATTATCAAGGTGAATTGTTATAGTTTTTGATATCAGTTTTTTGAAAGGAACGATCAAGCGGTCATGAATAACAAAATCGGCAGAATATTTAAAAAGATCTCGGCGGCATTTATGCTGTGCGTACTTACGGTTTCGCTGTGCGCCTGCGGCGACGGTTTTGATCTGAAACAGTTTATAAAAAAGTATATGACCGACGAAGGTTTGGTCTCACGCGACGAAGGATTTATCGAAACGCTTGAAAACGAAGAGTACAAATACGAGGTCTATGAGGATCACATAATGCTGACCGTTTACAAGGGCGAAGCGACAGATGTCGTACTCCCCTCTCATATAGACGGTCTGCCCGTGACCGTGATAGGTTCACTGTGCTTTTACAGCGGCAACAGTGATGTTGTATCGGTAGTTATTCCCAATACGGTAACAAGGCTTGACGACAGCGCATTCTATCTTTGCACCGAACTTATGTCATTGACCGTGCCGCAAAATGTAGAAAAAATAGGCGAGCGTTGCTTTGGCTGGTGTCAGAGCCTTATATCGGTTGACCTGCCCGACAATTTGACCGAGATACCCGCCTACTGTTTTAATTACTGCACATCGTTGACAGAAACCGATATACCTTCTTCGTGTCAAAAGATAGGCACACGCGCATTTTCTTATTGCTCGTCGCTGACAAAAGTGCAGTTACCTCAAAATGTTTCGGAATTGGGCTCAAAGGTTTTTTCAAAATGCACCGAACTTGATTTTCTTATACTCACCGACAGCCTTAAAACCATAGGTGACGGATTGCTTGACGGCTCGGAATCGTGCTTTGTGGTCACATCCGCGTCATCTACCGCCGCAATGTATTGCGACACCAACTCAATAACTTTTTATACCACACTTGAGGCGGCCGAAAAAGCAAAAGGATACGACATATCGCAAGATCCCGCAGAACCGTCGGATGGCAACGAATAATATCCCGCTGTTTTGCGAATTTTCAAACAGTCTGTTGTTATATAAGATAAACGGGAGGTAAAAGATGGCAGGCTATTTTAAGATCGAAGAATCGCTTTTTGATTTGATTACCGACGAAGTCTGCGGCACACCGCATGTGTATGACACATTGCTCGGTGTTGCGGATGCTTTTGCCGACTCATTTTTTAAATCATATGACAACGGCAGCAACTATGACGACCTGCAAGAGGTAAAAAGCGCGTTTTTGATAAGAGTATACAAAGAGGTATTTCACTCGTTTTATTCCGACGGCACAGCCGATGACAAACGCCCCGAAGAACTTGAAAAATGGCTGTCGCGTCGCGCGATATGGGCTTTTAACTCGCATTATCAAAAAAAGAAAAAAGAATACGATAAACTCTCGTTCAGCATAGACGAGCCCGTCGAAGACGGCGACTTACCGCGACTTACTCCGCCCGAATTGACGGCGGGCAGCCCCGAGGATGCGCTTATTTCGCAGCAGACAGATATCGAAAATACCGAGCGCAACCGCGAACAGGTAAAAAAACTTATCATCGCCATGCTTACATCGCCTTCGGAACCTTATATAATTCTCTCGTGCCTTGCGGTAGACCTTTATTATGCAACTCACCCCGAATGCCGCACAAAAAAAGACGCCGAAAACGCGATAGTCGCAAACGATTATACGCTTGACGAACTTGCCGATTTTGATTTCGGTTTTTTGCGGTCGTTCACATGGCTCGAAGGTATCGACCAGCTTGAAGAACTGACTTTGCAAAAGCTTGACAGATTGCAGGACAACGGTGTGCGTCTGGGCGAATCACGACTTTCTGACTTTTTCGGCAAGGCGGACGGCGTTACCGCACTGTCAAAATGGACATACGTTCAAGGCAAATCGTTGCAACGCAAACTGGGCATAACGGCAGGTAGCGGCAAATGACGGCATTTTCCGCACAAGCGCGCTATGTTATGCGCAAACTGAACGATGCCGGTTTTGAGGCATACGCCGTGGGCGGCTGTGTGCGCGATATGTGCATGGGCAAAGCACCTCACGACACCGACATAACCACAAACGCGATTCCCACACAAGTGCTTGAAATCTTTGCCGATGACCGCGTTATTGAAACCGGCTTAAAACACGGCACGGTTACGGTGCTGAAAGACGGCGAACCTATTGAGATAACCACCTACCGCATAGACGGCGCGTATGACGACAACAGGCATCCAAAAAACGTTGAATTCACATCCGACCTTGCCACCGATCTTTCGCGGCGCGATTTTACTATAAACGCCATGGCGTGCGATATAAAAGGCAATATAGTCGACATATTCGGCGGCAAAGAGCATATAAAACAAAAAACGGTGTGCTGTGTAGGCGACCCGTGCGCACGGTTTGACGAAGACGGTCTGCGCATACTGCGCGCATTGCGTTTTGCGTCGGTACTCGGGTTTACGCTTGAAAATAACACGTCCGACGCGGTACATTCAAAGCGTGAATTGCTTAAAAACATATCAAAAGAACGCATTTTTGCCGAATTTACAAAACTTTTGTGCGGTGACGGTGCGCAAAGCATCGTCGAGGCTTATCCCGACGTAATTGCGGTGTTTGTTAAAGATTATAAACCGTGCAAAAGGCCGGCACTGTCTTTGATAAGCAACAGGCGCGAACTGCGTTATGCGGCGTTGTTTGCCGATATATATACCCCGGACGAGGCGGCCGCGATATTGTCCGATCTGCGCAGCGACACCAAACTTAAAACACGCACAAAAGCGCTTTTGTCGGGGCTTGACGATATGCTTGATGCAAAGCGAATGCTGTGCAAATACGGCGCCGAGGTCACAGAAGGCATAATCGCGCTGAGATACGCCTGCCGCCCCGATATTTTGTCGCAGACAAAAGCACTCGACAACGACGTAAAACGCATTATAAACTCGGGCGAATGTTATTGCCTTGCAATGCTTGCGGTAAGCGGACGCGATCTTATTGACGCGGGCATATCGCAGTCGGCTCATTTGGGCGAGACGCTTGACAAATTGCTTGACAAAGTCATATCGCGCGAACTGCCCAACACAAAAAAGGCATTGACCGAATACGCAATAAAAATATCAAATATCACATAATATTCAGACATCGAAAGGAAAAAATATCGTTATGATAATCAATCCCCAATTTTATGAAAAAGACGGCGGCATCGAAAGAGGTTATGACGTTTATTCAAGACTGCTCAAAGACCGTGTGGTTTTGCTGTTTAACGAGGTGGATGACAACCTTGCCTGCTCGATAATAGGCCAATTGCTTTATCTTGAGTCGGTCGACCCGCAAAAAGACGTATATCTTTATATCAACTCCCCCGGCGGCAGCGTTCCCGCGGGACTGGGCATTTATGACACCATGCAGCACCTAAAGTGCGATGTTTCTACCATTTGCGTGGGCATGGCGGCAAGCATGGGCGCGTTTTTGCTTTCGGCGGGCGCAAAAGGCAAGAGATTTGCACTGCCCAACAGCGAGATAATGATACATCAGGTCTCGTCGGGCGTTCAGGGACAGGCAACCGATATGAAGATAGCCGTAGAGCATACGCTTAAGCTCAAAGAGCGCTTAAACCGCATTCTTGCCGATAACACCGGCAAGCCCATAGAGCAGGTCGCCGCCGACACCGAGCGCGACAATTGGATGTTTGCCGAAGAAGCCGTTGAATACGGCCTTATCGACGGAATTATTAAATAATAAAGCGATAAAATAAATCACCTGCCCGGTACCTTAAAGGTATCGGGCAGGTGTCGTTATGAGGGAATGAGATGCTTGCTAAGTTAGTCAACCATGTTTATGGTGCTGTTTAATTAGTTTCTATATCTTTATTTATGC
>CAYOCM010000069.1:0-6068 GCA_964402515.1 uncultured Ruminococcus sp.
CATACTAAAGACCAACGTAAGAGACAAAACGGTTCTGATAAAATGTTTTTTCATGTTTTTCCTCCTGAAAAATCGTCATGGTCATGTGTAAGTAGGCAAAAGCGCATAAGCCGTCCTTTGGGCGACCTATGCGCTTAAAAAATCAAAACGAGATGATATAGTATATTTGTATTTACAGCCCGTGACATGTTACACACTCCTTTAATGTGACATTCGGCCTTTATTACAAACTGAGCATATCACACAAATTCGGTTATGTCAACACATTGCGGAAGAAATCATTCCGTGTCGTTTTCTATGGCTATGTCAACGCCGTTGACCTGCACACTGTCTTCGGCGCGTATCATGATATATTTTATACCGCCTATCACTCTTGTTTCTACCAGGTCGCCTTTTGCGGGGTTGATGTTGACGACGATGTCGGGCATTTTGACCTCCATTCTGCCCGAACCGACGATGTTTTTGGGGGGCAATTCGGCATTTGCGCCGAACGCGGAATCAAATTCGGTCTCAAACGCTTCTATCTTTTCATTGCTGACGCCGCATTGTTCAAGCGCCGTGCCTATGGCGTGTTTTGTAAACAAAAGCGGAGCGTCATCGCGGTTTTGCTTGTGATCTTCTATTATATCGCAAAGTCTGTCGTGAACGGTTGAAACCACCGCCAGCGAGCATTCTTCGCCAAGCGCATTGCCCAGAACGTTGCAGAATGTGTCACGCTGTTCGGATGCCGGCATAGGCGTTTCAACGCCCAGAATAGTGCCTATGCAGCTGTCCGAAATTCCCTTGCCGTCTTTGCTGTAATAAAGTGCGCCGTATATATTGGCTCCGCCGTCTTCAAAAGCGGGAAACGTAAATCCGCACACGGGCATTCCTATCTCTCTCACGAGTTTTGTGTTGTGAAACGCTCCGTCATCGGCGCAGAAACTAAGCGACGGCTTGCTGTTTTTGACCGGGCAGACACAGCAGACCATGTATGTAAACGTCTGCCACGAGTCATCGTCCTTGCTCTTAGGCGGCAGATCGTATGCATCGCATGTCAGCAAAACAAGATAGTTGTCGTCGTCGGGCAGGTTTTGCACCGCAAATTCAAAAAATCTCTGCGCCGCATCGTCGTCATTTATAGATGTGGAACGCAATTCCGAAAGCAGTTTGTGATTGTCGCTGAGTGCGACATCGTTTGTGCCGTAGCTGACATCTATCAGGTTTTTGCCGTGAGTGCCCGTGAGCGCCTTGCGGAATATGGCAAGATATTTTTCGTTTTCTTCGTTTGGCATAGAAAGCATCGACGACTTGAATGTCGACAATATCTCGTGCTTTTCGTTGACATAGCAGCCTCTGACGATGCTTATATTATTTTTGTCCGGCTTAAAACGGCGGCGCAATGCGCCTATATCTTTATCGTTCATATCAAATACCTCTCAAATATGTTTAAAATAAATGCCAAACAGAATATTATCATTTTTGCCGCCGCCTGTCAAGCATGGCAACGGCATCATATATTAAAAACGGGCAGACTGTTTCTGCACCTAAAATAAAATTAAAGAGGTATTATATGGCAACATTTACAAACCAGGCGTTTTTGACATACAACGGAGTTACCACGGCATCAAATATCGTTACCGGCGAATTTGAGCAGGAACTTGCCGTGACAAAGACCGCATTGGGCACCGTATATGACAACCGCGGCGATATAACATATGTCGTTTCGATTACCAACTCGGGCACGGCAAATTATACCGCACTGACTGTTACCGACGACCTTGCGGCTTATACATCGGGGACGTTGCAACTTTATCCGCTGCGATATAAAGCGGGCAGTGTAAAATATTATGTTAACGGCGTTTTGCAGGCGGATCCCACCGTCGGCCAAACCGTTCCGCTTACGATAACCGGCATTAACGTGCCCGCGGGCGGCAACGCGCTGATAATTTACGAAGCCGACGTGACCGATTATGCCAACCCGTCAAACGGCGCAACGCTCGTCAATACGGTCACTGTTTCCGGCACCGGAGTAGGCACGGCGCTGACGGCAAGCGCGACGGTCACCGCAAGCACAGATCCGGTGCTCGCGATAACAAAAGCGATCTCACCGTCGACAGTCACCGAAGGCAGCACTGTAACTTATACGTTTGAGATACAAAACACCGGCAACACCGCTCTTACCGACAACGCAAACGCGGTGATAACCGACACGTTCGACCCGATACTCACAAATATAACCGTTACATACAACGGCACGGCGTGGACTGCGGGCAACGAATATACATACGATCAAACCACCGGCGTATTCACCACAACCGCCGGAGTGATATCCGCACCGGCGGCAACGTATACCCAAAGCGCCGCAACCGGCATCTGGTCGGCAACCCCGGGCGTTTCGACACTTGTCATAACCGGCACCGTCTGAGTAGTATAAAAAACCGCCGCATTGCATTGCAATGCGGCGTGCTTTGATTTTTTGATAAAAACTTATCTCTTTGAGAACTGGCTTGCGCGGCGAGCTGCCTTGAGGCCGTATTTCTTTCTTTCTTTCATACGAGGGTCTCTGGTGAGGAGGCCTGCTTTTTTGAGAGAAGAACGGTATTCGGCATTTGCCTGAAGCAATGCTCTTGCGATGCCGTGACGGATCGCACCTGCCTGGCCGGAGATGCCGCCGCCTGCGACGGTTGCGATAACATCAAACTTGCCGACTGTTTCGGTCACGCCGAAAGGCTGATTGATGACGAGCTTAAGAGTGTCGAGTCCGAAATAATCGTGAACATCACGGCCGTTGACGGTGATGTTGCCCGAGCCGGGAATAAGGCGAACGCGTGCAACGCTGCTCTTTCTTCTGCCGGTGCCATAGAAATAGGGAATAGCAGACTGATATGTCATTTGAACTTATCCTCCTTATTTAACTTCGACGGCGATGGGCTTTTGAGCCTGCATGCCGTGCTCGGCGTTTTTAAAGACGCGCAGTCTTGCGATGCTTGCGTCGCCGATCTTGTTTTTGGGCAGCATGCCTTTAACTGCGAGCTCAACTGCCATCTCGGGCTTTGTAGCCATCAAAGTGCGATATTTAACAGACTTGAGTCCGCTGATATATCCGCTGTGATGATAGTGATATTTTTGGTCGAGTTTTTTGCCGGTGAGAACAGTCTCGGCGGCATTGATGACGATAACGCATTCACCGCAATCGACATGAGGGGTATATTCGGGGCGGTGTTTGCCGTTAAGTATGGTAGCAGCGAGAACCGCGACCTTGCCCAGAGGCTTGCCTGCGGCGTCGATAACATACCATTTGCGTTCGATCGCCTCTTTTTTTGCCATTGTTGTTGACATGGTAATGATTCCTTTCAAAATTCTTATTCTTAATCAAGCCTCATCATTATAACAAACAATTTTGTTTTGTCAAGGGGTTTTGAAAAACTTTTTTGATTTTGAATATAAAACCTGCGTTTTTCTGCCGTTTTCTTTATTTTTTACATTCGAGCGCAACGGCAATGCCTCAAAACGTTGTTGATTTTTATGCAGCAAACTGATATCATACCGTTGTAAAAGCGAGGTGCGATAATTATGATAGATAAAAAAGCGATGCAGCAGATGCTGTCTTACGTCAGGCGCGCGGTTTATGATTATGATATGATACAGCCGGGTGACCGTGTCGCCGTAGGTGTCAGCGGCGGCAAAGACAGTCTGACGCTGCTTGCGGCAATGAAAGGTTTGTCAAGATTTTACGACAGGCATTTTGAGCTCGAAGCGGTGATGATAGACATGGGCTTTGAGGGCGCGGATTTTTCGCCCGTCAAAACGCTGTGCGACGAAATCGGCTGTGAGCTTAAGATATTTAAAAGCGATATCAAAGAGATAGTTTTTGATGTTCGCAAAGAAGAGCATCCCTGCTCGCTTTGCGCCAACCTCAGGCGCGGTGCGCTGCATGATGCGGCGATAGCCTGCGGATGCAACAAAGTCGCTTTGGGGCATCATTTCGACGATGTGGTCGAAACGTTTTATATGAACCTTTTTAACGGAGGACACATAGGCTGTTTTTCGCCGGTGACATATATGTCGCGCAAGAACATCACCGTCATCAGGCCTCTTATATACGCTCCCGAAAAAGACATAACTCATTTTGTGCGCGTTTCAAACATTACTCCCCTGCCCAAGTTATGCCCCAACGACGGTTTCAGCGACAGAGAAAGAGTTAAAAAACTTTTGCACGAGATGGAAAAAAACGACCCCGGCCTTAAAATGCGACTTTTCGGCGCCATAGAACGCGCCGGCGTCGACGGATTTAAAGTCTGCCCCCGCGCGGTAAGAGGCCGAGATAAGACTGTTTAAGATGTAAAGCCTTTGCACTGCATAATAACTGCTTCCCTCTAAAATGCAGATACAACCGATATTGATATAAGAGAATAATATGCAAAAAATCAAGGCCGTATTAACGGCCTTGATTTTTTACTGTTGATATAATCTATTGTGTTACAGTCGGTTAATTTACTGCATTAAAACATGCGCCATCCTTAACCGTTAATTGAACTTTTGCCAGCTCTTTGATTTGATCTTGAGTTTGCTTGAATTTCGCGGTTGATTCGGCAATGATAGCTATTTCTGTAAGCTTGTCGTCATCTTTAGCGGCACCGTTTGTAACAGCAACAGTATCAACGCAACCGTACTCGTGGTATGTTATTTTAGCGTTATTCCCTTGATAACTCTGCGGTACATTATTAATACCTTTTTTATCGGGCAGGCCAATTTGAAGCTTATTAAGTTGACCGTAATGATGAATTGTGGGACTTTTTTGATTAATGATAAGATTTACATTATCGACAGTCCTGTAAGTAACCTCATAATACGCATTAACTGTCGTCACTACTGCGTTAAACTCACTGTTAAATGTATGTTCGCCGAAATCAAAACCGACATACAGGTCAATATCACTTACAGCTCTAGTTGTATTATCAAGTTCAGTCCTATACGTGTTGTTAGCAAACTTTATTGTATTGTCAGTTCCGGCCCAATAAAGAGAAAGACGCAGTTCAACTGGGGTAAGTTCATCATTTTCGTCAAATGTATCCCACAAGTTTGTTTGATAATCCGATATATTCGAACCGTAATTAAGTCCGACATTCTTAGGATAATATGTTATTTTTTGGGGTTGTTTTTTATCATTATACTCGGCAAGCACGAATCTGTCAACCGTCTGATTCCAAAGGATGTGCGTGCCAAGGCGCTCTTCGGCGTTATCTATATTTTCTATTACCGCAGTGATAGAAGCGTAATTATATTTAGCTTTTATCTCGCAGAAAGCATCATACATGGTTTTGTTTTGCAAAACCGATTCACTTAATGCAGCATTGAATTTTACGGTTAATTTTTTATCGCTACTCAAAGTTCCAGTAACATCTTTTGAATAATCGCAAGCGGAGCATTTTTCAGTATACTCATCAGTATTGCAATCATAACAATAGTCAATATTATGCCCTTCTGCTATTATAGTGTAATATTCAGGTGTATATCCGCAATCGCGTTTGCATGTCTTATAAGCGCTATGGCCGTTTTGGGTGCATGTTACATCTACTGCAGCGTGCTCTTCCCAATCATGACCGAGAGCTTTGGCGTTTTCTTGAACCTCGGTATGTCCGCACAATGTACAAGTGCGTGTTCTGTAACCGGGAGTTGTACATGTTGCGTCCTTGGTTACCCATTCGCTCCATTCACTGTGTTCACAGGTCGTTTCGACTATTTCTGTTTTAAACTGAATTTTTTCTTCGACAATGAGGGTGATAGTGTCATATTTTTGTTCGCATATAGCGCACTTAAGAGTAATAGTATACTGCCATTTGCCATTATTTTCGCCATCTTCTATTTGCTTACCCTCGTCAATAGTATAGGTGCCGAATTGATGAATATGATCTGCATTGTAAATAGGACAGTCCTCGAGAGGGCGGTTCAATAAGACAGTATCGTAATATTTTCGGGGAGGCGGCATGATTTCGGTCATGCCGCTTCTCCGTTTATAATGTCATAGAGTAAATTGGCGGGGAGTATGCCGATATAGTTGTAGCTGATATCCACATCCTGCACTC
>CAYOCM010000070.1:0-5945 GCA_964402515.1 uncultured Ruminococcus sp.
CCCATTTCGTCGAGCTTATCGGTGATGGGCTTTGTATAGCCGTTTTGATAAAGGAATGTGTCTGTGACGATGAATGCGCGCTTTTTGCCCATAACGTTTTTGAGTTCGTCAAGTGCAACAGGCAGGCAGCCTTTTTTGATATAAACCTTTTCGGGTGCGCGGAACCAGAGCATATTCTCTCTCCTTTCAGCGACGGTCTTGATATTGATAAGATGTTTTACGCCGACGTTTTCGGAGACGCTGTTGCCGCCCCACGAGCCGCAGCCGAGCGTAAGCGACGGTGCGAGTTTGAAATTATAAAGGTCGCCGATGCCGCCGTGCGACGAAGGAGTGTTGACAAGTATACGGCAGGTCTTCATGCGGGCCGCAAACTCGTCAAGTTTTGTTTTTTCGGTGACGGGGTTGAGATATATCGACGAGGTGTGACCATAACCGCCATCTGCGATAAGATGTTCTGCCTTATCGAATGCATCATGAATATCTTTTGCACGATACATTGCAAGCACAGGCGAGAGTTTTTCGTGAGCGAATTCTTCTGAAAGTTCAACGCTTTCTACCTCGCCTATCAATATTTTGGTACCTTCGGGAACTTTTACACCTGAAAGCTCTGCAATTCTGCTTGCTTTCTGGCCGACTATCTTGGCGTTAAGTGCACCGTTAATAAGAATAGTTTTTCTGACTTTTTCGGTCTCGGAAGGATTAAGGAAATAACATCCACGTTCCGCAAACTCGTTTTTAACCGCATCATATATGCCATCAAGAACGATAACAGACTGTTCGGAGGCGCATATCATGCCGTTGTCAAATGTTTTTGAATGGATGATAGAGTTGACGGCAAGAACGATATCCGCAGTATCGTCGATTATTGCGGGAGTGTTACCCGCGCCGACGCCGAGAGCGGGCTTACCGGACGAATAAGCGGCTTTAACCATGCCGGGGCCGCCGGTAGCAAGAATAATATCAGCCTCTTTCATAAGTAAGTTGGTCATATCAAGGCTGGGTACGTCGATCCAATCAATAATTCCTTCGGGTGCGCCTGCTTTAACGGCAGCCTCAAGCACGAGTTTTGCGGCAGCGATAGTTGACTGCTTTGCTCTGGGGTGCGGGCTGATAATTATCGCATTGCGCGTTTTGAGAGCGATAAGAGTCTTAAATATTGCGGTAGACGTGGGGTTTGTAGTGGGAATTACCGCGGCGATAACGCCGATAGGCTCGGCAATTTTTTTAATACCGTATGCGGTATCCTCTTCGATAACGCCACAAGTCTTGGTGTTTTTGTAAGCGTTATAGATATACTCTGCGGCGTAGTTGTTTTTGATGACTTTGTCTTCAACAACGCCCATGCCGGTCTCGGCAACAGCCATTTTTGCAAGCGGAATACGTGCCTGGTTTGCGGCAATGGCGGCAGCCTTAAAAATAGCGTCAACCTGTTCCTGAGTGTAGGTCGCAAACTGCTTTTGAGCCTCGCGGACGCGTACCAACGCCTCTTTGAGCTCGGGTACGCTGTCAATTAATTTTCTTTCGGTGTTTTCCATGTTAAACTCCTTTATTTTAGTTGTAACTTTTTATTCTGTGATTAAGGTGTGCAAGCGAAAGAGCTAAATTTTCGTACTGCACTATTATGTCATCGGGCAAATCAAGTTTGACCGAAGCAAAGCACCATATTGCCTTTATGCCACATTCGACGAGCAGTTCCGCCGTCGTGCGCGCAGCCTGTGCGGGAACGGCCATGACGCCGATCTCAACTTGATGGCCGAGACAATATTGTTTTAATTCATCAAGCGGTCTTACCGACTGTGAAAACTTTTCATCATCGATGTCAAACGCTTTTGAAACAGTTATGCCGTATTCGGAAAATCCCGGATATTCAAGCAAGGCGGTTCCCAATCTTCCCGCGCCCACAACGACCGCTTCGCATGCGCCGTCGCTGTCGAGTTTGTTTTTGATGCTGCGGTAAAGCACCGCGGTATCGTATCCCACTCTGGGCCTGCCCGAGCCGCATATTGCCGCAAGATCTTTGCGCACCTGAACTTCGCCGAGATCAAGCATTCGCGCTATCACCGTTGAAGAAATATTTGCAGTACCGCGCGGCAAGCTGTTAAGGCATTTCAAGTAAAGCGGCAATCTGCCAAGCGTGGCTTTTGATAATCCTGCGCCGTTCATATGTTGCAAACCTCACTATTTGAGTACCGAAACGGCATCGGCAATAGTTTTTTCAAAAGCTTCTCTGCCGTATCTGTCGACTTCGGCTTTATCTTTTTCGCCGTGAGTCAGGCATCCGGCGCCGCCTATGCATCCGCCGACGCACGCCATGCCTTCGATAAAGTTGGCTTGAAGTTTACCCGCTTTTTTTTGCAAAAGTGCTATACGGCATTGCTCTATACCGTCGCAAGTGCAAGGCTTTAATACAAACTCGATATTCTGTTCTTTTATTGCCTCGGCAACTGCATCGGAAAGTCCGCCGCTGCGTGCGAATATTCGGCCGAAATAAGAGGCGTTATCAAGAACATCTTCGGGCAACGTGGTTATCTCGATATCGCGGCTGTCAAACAATGCCTGTAATTCCTCAAAAGTCAGCACCGCATCAATATACGGTTTGACCTCGGGCTTTTGCGCCTCCATCTTTTTGGCGGTGCAAGGTCCGATAAAAACGGTCTTGCAATTTTGCTCGTTTTCTTTGACATATTTTGCGATAGTCGCCATAGGCGAGAGATTATGAGATATAAACTGTTCGAGTGTTGGGAAATTCTTTTTTATATAATCAACAAACGCCGGACAGCATGAACTGGTCAAAAAGCCTTTTTCGGCAAGTTCTTTTGACTCTGCCTGAGCAACCATATCGGCACCGAGCGCCGCTTCTATGACTGTGTGGAATCCGAGCTGTCTAAGCCCGGATATGACTTGTCCGAGTTTTGCATATGTAAATTGACTGGATATTGACGGTGCGACAATGGCATAAATCTTGTAATTCTTATTGCCGTGACTGCCTTTCAACATATCAATAACATTAAGCATAAACGATTTGTCGCTTATCGCGCCGAACGGACACTGATAAACACAAGCACCGCAAGCTATGCATTTTGAATTGTCAATACGCGCTTCTTTATCATCACCCATTGAAATTGCTTTGACTTTGCACGCCGACTCGCACGGACGCTTAAAATTGCGTATTGCGCTGTAAGGGCAAACTTTTGAGCAGGCACCGCACTCTTTACATTTTGATTTATCGATATGAGCGACGTGATTATGATCAAACGAAATTGCGCCGAACTTGCATACATCTTCGCAACGATGTGCAAGACAGCCGCGGCAAGCGTTTGTGACCTCATATCCCCCTATCGGGCATTCGTCACATGCTATATCAATGACCTCAATAACATTAGGATTAGTCTTGTCACCGCCCATAGCGATTTTGACTCGCTCGGCAAGTATCGCGCGCTCTTTATAGACACAGCAACGCATAGTAGGTGTCTTTCCCGGAACAATGCGACGCGGAATGTCTATTGCATTTTCGGCAAGAGTATCTGCCCACGCATCACGCGCTACCTCACGCAATACTTTGTATTTAAGGTGCTGAACCTTTGTATCGAATATTCTCATTTCTAACCTCTGATTTAAGGCATTTTTGTTTACGACAAAATTATACACGATAAAAGCAAAAATGTAAAATGCCCGTTGTGCATAACCGCTATGCATTGTATCGATATGTTATATAGCGATTTAACCTATCAATTCGCGCTTTGTTTTTACAAGTTCCGAAATAAACTGTCGATCAAGTTCGGTAAGTGCATACTCGTGGCGATGTATGAGCAGATCACGATATGTTTTTCCGGTATCAAAACCGTCTGTCTGAACTATATTGTATCTGTCAAGCGTTTCTTGCGGCACGGGTGATGCCCACATAAACGCATTGCTGTCGGTAGCGAGCAATTCAAACTGACTGCATCTTTCAAAAACAAATATGTGTCTGCCGGAACCCGACGGCATCTCTGCGTTTTTTATCTCGTCAAACGAAAGTGACGGAACATACGGATCGGCATGAGCTATCTCGCTGTAATTGGCAAGTTCCGATTTAGTTATGCACGGCAACTTAAGCAGCGGACTGTTTTTATTAAGCAAAAGTTTATATTTAAACTCAGCTATCAACTCATAGTCTAACCCTTTTTCGTTAAGCATGTTCTTATAATATCGATCATACGCGGCAGCATACCTGACTATGCCGAGACGGTATTCACCCGAGAGAATATTGGATATAGCACGCATCGAGTTGGTTTCTTTATAGTATATATCAATATCGTTGTCATCTGCAATCAGAGCATTAAAACGTGTGAATGCATTTGAAATATAGCTTGCTCTGGGAACCGATATCGAAAAACGGTGACGTTTCGCCCCCCCTGCCGCAAAAAGCCTTTCAATATCATTAACCTGACGCAAGATATTTTCGGCATAACCTATAAAAAGTTTACCCTCGGCTGTCAATGTCATCCCCTTGGCAGTGCGTTCAAACAAAACCGTTCCCAAACTGTTTTCAAGTTCTTTTATCGCACGACTAAGCGCAGGCTGACCTATATAGAGTCTTTCAGCAGCTTTGTTAATCGAGTGTGTCTTGGCAACCTCAACAGCGTATTTCATATGCAACAAATTCATATAGGACCTCACAGGATTTGATGCCCTATTATAACATTTATATGTGCTCTTGGCAACAAAAAAGAGATAAAAATATTTTTGTTGTTTTGCTTGCATTAGTATAAAAAGTATGTTATTATGAGACATAGTTTTATTAAAGGACGGTATCGTAAGATGTTTGATCCCAACCCAAATATAGACCATATACTACTGAACGAAGCACAGATAAAAGCGCGAGTCGCCGAGCTCGCCGACGAGGTGACGCGTGATTATCAAGATAAAGACTTGATAGTTGTTTCGGTGCTCAAGGGCGCTTTTATATTTATGGCAGATTTTGTAAGAAGCGTAAAACTCAATCTGCGCCTTGACTTTATGTCCGCCTCATCATACGGCTCCGGTACGTCTTCATCGGGCAAACTCAATATTCGCATGGATGTCAAGGCTGATGTCACGGGCAAAGATGTTTTAATAATCGAGGATATTCTTGATTCGGGTGTAACACTGAGTTATGTCAAAAAGCACATAATCGATATGGGCGCAGCATCGGTTAGAGTCTGCACACTGCTTGATAAGCCGGAACGCAGAGTTGCCGATATTTCGGCCGATTATGTCGGTTTTTCAATTGCCAACGAATTTGTTGTCGGATATGGCCTTGATTTTGCCGAGGATTACCGCAACCTTTCATATATAGGTGTGTTAAAGCCAGAGTGTTATATGTAACACATATACTTAAAATGCGAAAGCGGTGCCGCGGCACCGCTTTTTGTTATGTTCTTTTGTTCTTTTGGCCGTCAATCCATGTCTGCAATATTATTTGTGCCGCCAATGCATCGACAACGCTTTTGCGCTTGCGACCTTTTGTATCAGTTATATTCATGTAAGTATAAGCTTCAACAGTAGTCAGGCGCTCATCAATCATTTCATATCCGAGCCCCGTTGCGGCAGACAGTTTTTCGGCAAATCTTTTGCAGCGTTCGGCACGGTGGCCTTTTGTGCCGTCCATATTAACAGGACAACCTATAACAAGATATTCGCCGCCGAGCTCATTTACTTTTGACACAGACGCAGATAGCATATTTTCCATGCCGCTTGCCTTGACTATACCTTGTGCACTGGCAACCGTTTGCATGGGATCGCACGATGCAAATCCGGTGCGGACATCACCGAAATCTATACCTATAACTATCATTTGACACACCTCTTTTCAACCATGTCATCAATATAACATATACACTCGTTTTTTGCAACGGCGTGCAACGATAAATTTTTTTGATTTTTTTGATAATAACTATTGACAAGGCACAAAATATAGTTTATTA
>CAYOCM010000071.1:0-5900 GCA_964402515.1 uncultured Ruminococcus sp.
ACCTACGACCTGCCGGGTATGAACCGGATGCTCTAGCCAACTGAGCTATTCCGCCGTGAAATATTGCCGGAACATCGGGCAACGGGTTGATTATATCAGCATAAAGCACATTTGTCAAGTGCTTTTTTTAAAAAAATCAAGTTTTATTAATTGCATTTTGCCGCCGCGCATAGTATAATCATATTTGAAAATATTCGGAGGGCGTTTTATGGCTTTTGTTTTGCACAAAAACAAAACAGAATATTATACTTGTCCGGCCTTTGATGCCGCGAGCATAAAGCATATGTTTACCACACGCATAGGCGGAGTCAGCCCAAAACCGTTTGATTCGCTTAATTTTGCCGAAGGCTCGGGAGATATCACCGACTCGATGCAAAATGTTATGGCAAATTATGAATCGGCCGCATCCGAGCTAGGATATCACGCATCGGATGTTTGCAGAGCATATCAGGCACATACCGCAAATGTTATGATATGCGACGAGCATTCAAAAGGCATGGGCATAATCACCCCCCGCCCGCAAAACGGCATTGACGCGCTTGTGACGGCACAAAAAGGAGTTGTACTCTCGGTAAGAACGGCCGACTGTGTTCCGATTCTGCTTTGCGACCCCGTTGCAAATATCGCGGCGGCAGTGCATTCGGGTTGGCGCGGAACGGCACAGCGCATATCTTCGGCGGCGATAGACGCCATGATATCGCTCGGTGCACAAAAAGAACGTATAATCGCGGCAATAGGGCCGTGCGCTCATAAATGCTGCTATGAGGTCGGCAACGAACTTAAATGTTATTTTGACGCCGATTGCTTTGAAGATTTCGGCGGCAGACCGCATCTCGATCTTGTTTCGGCCAACAAGCGTGTTTTGACAGACGCGGGCATAAACGGTTCAAATATATACGACAGCGAACTTTGCACCGTCTGCCATCCCGAACATTTCTTTTCGCATCGCAGAGACGGCGTAAATCGCGGCGTCATGGCTGCGTTTATAGTATTATAAAAGGAGACTCACAAATGATAAAACTGATGCATATGGCGGATATACATCTTGATTCACCGTTTTCGATGCGTTCGCCGTCGCAGGCCGAACGTTGCCGCACCGAACTCCGCGGAGCATTTACCTCGGCGGTACTTTTGGCAAAATCAAACAGTATTGATATAGTGCTGATAAGCGGCGACTTGTTTGACAGCGAATATGTCACACCCGACACGCGTGATCTGCTTATAAGCACTTTCGCATCGGCACCCGAATGCAAATTTTTTATCTGTCCGGGAAACCATGACCCCCTCACTGCCGGCTCGATATATAAAAATACGGATTTTCCCGAAAACGTGTTTGTTTTCGGCAAAGACGGTAACGTCTGTCGACTTGAAGAACTCGATGTCGATATATACGGCACGGCTTTTGAAACGCGCAGTATGATATCAAGTCCGCTTGCCGGATTTGACAGATTGTGCCAAGACCGCATTAATATACTTGTCTGCCACGGTGATGTCGATGTTCCGCTTTCGGAATACGGCCCTATAAACAAAAAAGAGATCGCCGCCTCGGGTTTTGATTATATAGCGCTCGGCCATATACACAAAAACAGCGGATTGCAAAAAGAAGGCAATACTTATTGGAGTTATCCCGGTTGTCTTATGGGCCGCGGCTTTGACGAAACAGGTGAAAAAGGCGTAATGATAGGCCTTTTGGAAAAAGGCAATGCCGACATAAGATTTTATCCTATCGCACGGCATATTTTTGCGGAGCGCACGGTAGAACTTTCGGCATCTATGTCAAAGTCGGATGCGCTCGAACATATACGTTCCGAACTTCGCACATTGAAACCCGATACCGAATTGCGCCTTACGCTTATCGGCGAGGTCGGCGACGGCGTGATGATAAACGCATCCGAAATATGCGAAAACTGCACGCTGACAGACAACACTGTTCCGCGTACCGATTATACGGCGCTTGAAACGAGCGGAACCATAAAAGGCGCATTTTATGCGCGTATGAAAAGCCGACTTGAAAACTGTGAACCGGGCAGCCGAGAATATGAAACCGTGCTTGAAGCGATGAAACTGGGACTTGCGGCGCTTGCCGATCGCACGATAGAAATTCCCGGAGGTGGCATACAATGAAAAAGCTTACAATAGATCGTGTCTATATCACATCATTCGGCAAGCTTGAGCGTGTCGCAGTCGAGCCCGCTTGCGGACTCGGAGTGCTTTGTCTGCCAAACGAGAGCGGCAAAACGACATACGCTATGTTTATAAAATTTATATTTTACGGTTTTGCGGGCACACGCAACAACTCCATTGCCGAAAACGAGCGCACCCTTTATATGCCTTGGAACGGTGAAAATGCCGAGGGCGCAATAGAATTGACTTTCGGCGACGAGAGATACCGTATAGACAGATCGGTTAACCGTCAGGGCAAAGAAAAACTGAACGTGATCGACCTCATAACACGCAAGCCCGCGTTTGCAAACGCGGTTCCGGGTGAGGTGTTTTTCGGTGTCGGAGAAGAACTGTTTGCAAAAACCGTCTTTTTTAAGCAGCTAACTTTGCCGGCAAACGGCGACAAAACGCTTGCCGAGAGCCTGCGCAACATAGCGGTTTCTGCCGACGAACGCGAAAGCGCCGACGCGGCCGCAAAAAAACTAGCCAAATTGCAAGGCGAACTTACAAATAAGCAACGCCACGGCAAGATACACCGAGCAGAGGCGGCGGTCGCGGAATATTCGGCGGCATTTACGGACGCCTGCCGCGCATCCGAGCGCATAAACGAAATAGACGCTTCTGCCGCTTTAAACAGCGAAAAAATACAAAAAGCAAACGACGCACTTATCGGGTTGCAAAGCGAACTTGATAATATAGAAACATACGAGGCATTGCAAACGCTGCTGAAACTGCGTGACTTGCAAAGCAAACGCGACGATGCGGAAAACGAATATAAAAGAGCCTGTGAGGGTTTTGACAGCGATGCTTTTGCCGATATAGGCGGTGCCGGGGTATTCATGAGCAGGCACAGCGCGTATATTTCGGCGTGTGACGCGGCCGATACGGCAAGACAACGGTTTAAAGATGCAGAGGCGCAAACCGCCGCTGCCGACAGACGGATTCCGCAAAAATGTGCTAATATATCAAAAAAAGACATCGATACGCATAAAAAGCGCTTTGGCATAATGCTTGCATCGGCGCTGTTTGCCGCGTCTTGTGCGGTTGCATGTTTTATAGCCGATCTTGCTATACCCGCAGTTGTTGCATTGGCACTGTCGGCAGGGCTTGCCGTGATCGCCGTAAAAAGCAAAAGATATGTGACAAGCCTTGCAAAACAATGCGGCTGCAATACGCAAAATGAATTTTTAGAGTTACTGTCTGAAATACCGTCACTTGTTGCCGAAGCCGAACGTGTAAAAAACGAACGCAACAAGGCTTTTGAACTGATGTGCAACGCCGAACAAACACTTGCAGAAGCAAAAGAATTGCTTGACGACACAATATCGCGCGTTACCGCATCGGTCAGCGACAAAGAATATCAGCAACAGATAAATCGCATAATCGAATCTTCGGCACACATTGCCGAATTAAAATTAAAATACGAATCAGCCGAACAGCAACTTAAAAACGAAAGCGAAGGCAAAGATCCCGCCGAACTCGGCGCAAAGGCAAAACGCTTTGCGGGCAAAAGGCCCGCGCGCGATCGCAAACAGGTTGAGACCGAGATAAAATTTTATAAAACGCAAGCCGAACAGCTTAAAAGCAAAAACTCGGATTTTGCCCACGAGCGCGAAATATTGATAGTAAAACACGGCGATGCGGCGCTTATCAAAGGAAAGCTTGATGCTGCAAATGCCCGTGTACTCGAGCTTAAGCGCTTTAACGATGCGCTTACGGTTGCGCGAGAGGTGCTTGAAGAAACGGGTGAATATATCAAATCTTCGGTGTCACCGCGCATTTCGTCCGCCGCAAGCGCATATTTTTCCGCGCTTACAAACGGCAAATATTCACAGCTTGACAGCGATACCGAACTTGCGCTGACTTTCGGCGACGGTTTTGCAAGCCACAGCAGCGAATATCTTTCGGCAGGCACGCGTGAATGTGCCTATATAGCGTTGCGGCTTGCGCTTGCCGACGTGATGTATCCCGATATATCGGTACCGTTGATATTCGACGATGCATTCGTTTGCATAGACGATCAAAGACTGCCGTCTGTTTTAAAACTGCTTTCACATCTTTCGGCCGACAGACAGATAACCGTGATATCATGCTCCGACCGCGAGATACGTGCGCTTGATGCGCTTGAACTGCCTTATTCAAACCAGGAGCTTAAGCAATGCTGACGCACCGAACACTTATATCCGAACTTGACGGTATAGGAGAAGCAAGAGCAAAAATGTTTAATAACGCGGGCATATTCACAGCCGGCGATCTGCTGACGCTTTATCCTCGCACATATCAGTTCCGCGGCGATACGGTGCCCGTTTCGGCGATCGAAACGGGTGATATCGCTTCGGTCATAGTTACGGTAGAATCAAACGCCGTCGAACGCCGTTCGTCAAAAGGCATAAAACTCGTTACGGCAAACGCGTTTGACGACAGCGGCTGCCTTGAGATAGTATATTTCAATATGCCGTGGATGACAAAAATGCTTATCAAAGGCCGCAAAATGCGTTTTTACGGCCGCGTTTCGCGCACACTTTACGGCGCAAAGATGACAAATCCCGTTGCCGAGGCGGTGTTTGACGGCGCAAAACTTTTTGATATCATGCCGGTATATCCGCTGTCGGGCAAATTGACGCAGAATATGATATTCGGTTGCATAAGGCAGATATTGCCGCTATGCGACGGCATCGAAGATGTTTTGCACCCCGATATAATAACGCAATACGGGCTTATGCACAAAGGCGAGGCGGTTAAAGAACTGCATCTGCCTACATCGCGCGAAAGGCTTTATAACGCCCGCAGGACTTTGGCGTTTGAAGAACTTTTGGTATTTCAGCTCGCATTGCGGCGAATGAAAGACGGCGTTTCGTCTGTGCCGGCAAAGCCGCTTGCGTTTAAAGGTAGCGGCATCAGGCTGTTTTTCGACTCGTTGCCTTATGCGCTTACGGGAGCGCAGCAAAAAGCGGTAAAGGATGTTCTCGGGGATATGTGCAAAGATGTTCCCATGATGCGGCTTTTGCAGGGCGACGTCGGCAGCGGCAAAACCGTGGTCGCGTCGGCGGCAATATATTTTGCGGTCAAAAACGGCGGCCAGGCGGCCATGATGGCGCCGACCGAAATACTCGCTTCACAGCATTATGCCACATTAAAAAAACAACTTGCGCCTTTTGGATTTAACATTGCGCTTTTGCTCGGCTCGACAAAAGCGTCAGAAAAAAGCAGGATAAAGCAACAACTCGCCGACGGAAACATAAATGTGGTCATAGGCACGCATTCGCTTTTGCAGTCGGATGTCGTGTTTGACGACCTCGTGCTTGCCGTCACAGACGAACAGCACAGGTTCGGCGTAATGCAGCGGGCAACATTGGTCGGCAAGAGTGCCGAGCCGTTTCAGGCGCATACGCTGGTCATGTCGGCGACGCCTATTCCGCGCACGCTGTCGCTGATACTTTACGGCGACCTCGATGTTTCGGTGATAGACGAGATGCCTCCCGGCAGGCATCCTATAACAACATATACATATAATTCGGCAAAAAGGCGCGATGCATATAATCTGATAGCAGGCGAGATAGCCGACGGACATCAGGCATATATAATATGCCCGCTTGTCGAAGACGATGATGACGGAGGCAAACGCGCCGCTGAGGGATACGCCGCATTGCTTACGGGCACGGTACTTGACGGAATTCCCACACAGACGGTTCACGGCAGACTTTCGCCCAAAGAAAAAGATGCGCGAATGAACGCTT
>CAYOCM010000072.1:0-5818 GCA_964402515.1 uncultured Ruminococcus sp.
TCAAGAAAATGATCGAGAACGCCGAAAACGCAATGCGTTCGGGCAGATAAGAGTTTTTAGCAATAAACCTGTCACATAAAATGTGACGGCAAAAAAGTCTTATGCGTTTTGCATCGCGCACAAGACTTTTTTGTTTTGCAAAAAAATATTGACAACTCTGAAAATGGGTGATATCCTGCATATATGATTAAGAATTAAGGAGCTGTTATGAAACATAATGTGATCGCCGCCTTGCTGATAATTGCCGTTTTGTTTGCTGTGACCTCATGTTCGTGCGATTCGGATCTCGTTCAGCCGTATCATGATTCGATAAAAAATGCCGATGTTTTTATAGAAATGCCGACATTGCGTCAATACGGCGGCTATACCTGCGGTTCAACATGTGTACAGATGATTATGAATTGGCTTAAGCCTTATGATGGCGATCTTAATCCCGCCGCGTATGAAGAATTGCTGTCGACCACCGACGAAACCGGTACTTCGCCCGCAAACGTCGCGCGATTTTTTGATGATAACGGCGTTGCATATAGTATTCACGAAAAGACGGTCTTGCAATCGGTGATAAATGCGCTTGATGCCGGTCATCCGTTGATGATGCCTATTCAAGCGTGGTCGACTGCCGATGACGGCACATTTAATACTCAAAACAGCAATGACCCGGAAACATATTTGACAGAAGGCCATTGGGTTATCTGTGTCGGATATAAACTGACAGGGGAGACATACCGTTTTTATTTTAACGATCCCGCTACCGTGGGTTATTGTTATTTGGATCAAAACGAATTTGAACAGCGATGGATAGATATGGCATATGACGGAGAGATTTTTGACAGATATGCCATCGAGATTACCGCCGCGCCTTGTTATTTGCCTTACGGTGCGTTTCATATGGATTGAATTTGAATTTATAACCGCCTTGCAGCATGTTTGCTTTGCAAGGCGGTTTTGTCATATCGTTCAAGTGATCGTGGCGGCAAACGGTGTAAATTTTTGTACACAAATAAAAAAGTGCATAATTTGTACAAAATTTGCAAAATCACTGTTGACAGGATGGATAAAACGTGGTATAATCTCAACAAATGATATTATTAATAAAATATGTTGTATACAAAAGAGGTAATCGGATATGGTCAAAATACTTATTATCGATGACGATCTGCAAATATGCGACTCTTTAAGTAAGAGTCTTATTCACGAGGGATATGATGTTATGTGCGCCAACGACGGTGCCGAAGGCATTACCGCATTCAGAATGTATGAGCCCGACCTTGTTCTGCTTGACATCATGTTGCCCAAAAAAGACGGTTGGCAGGTTTGCCGCGAGATACGCGAGCATTCGTCAAAGCCGGTTATAATGATTTCCGCCAAAGGTGAGACCATTGACAAGATACTCGGCCTTGAACTCGGCGCAGACGATTATCTCGTCAAGCCGTTTGACAACAAAGAATTGTTTGCACGCGTTAAGGCCGTACTCAGACGTTATGCCAATCGCGGCAGTGATGAGGGCGAACTTATCAAGTTTGACAAACTCGAGATTTCTTTGCAAAAATACGAACTCAAGATCGACGGCACGCCCGTTGACCTGCCTCCCAAGGAATTAGAACTTATTTATTTCCTTGCTTCAAATTATAATCACGTGTTTACACGCGACAAATTGCTTGATAAAGTTTGGGGGTTTGATTATCCCGGCGATTCGCGCACGGTTGACGTACATATCAAGCGTCTGCGCGAAAAACTTGAGGGCGTATCCGATAAATGGCTGCTTAAAACTGTTTGGGGCGTCGGCTATAAGTTTGAAGTTTACGAAGACTGATTATAGCAATATTAAAAAGCTTTCGGTATTTATCGAAAGCTTTTTTGTATGTATTGACAAATTACTTGAGCCGTTATATAATATTTACAATAATATCATTCTTTCAGAAAGGCATTTGATATGAAATCAAGATCAAAATTGTTTTGTTTTTTGTTGTCGTTTGTTGTCTTAACAACGGCACTTGTTCCGTGCTTGTATGTCGATGCGGAAGCAGTACAATATGCGCTTACAGGCATTAATACCACGCGTGGTGAAGGCGCACTGATAGTATATACTTCGGATTTCGGTGCAACTACCGAAACAAATATGTGGGGGGCCGAGGCGGTGATCGGTGCCGACAATATTTGCGTTTCAATATCGACAAACGGCAACAGCAGCATTCCCGAGGGAGGATTTGTCGTATCGGGCCACGGCGACAATGCAACTGTCGTTAAGACGGAGATCAAAAAAGGTTCGTATGTATACTATAATGAAAAATCCATGACGCTTACGGTATCCGATTCTCCCGTTGCCGTATCGCGTGAATACACAGTATCCAGAAAAATCAACGGCACTAATATTTTCCGCGACGAAGATATGTTGGTGATTTATAACGGCCTCGGCAAAAAGACAGGTACAAACGATTGGGGCATAGAAGCCATCGTCGAAAACGGCGTTGTTACCTCTGTCGGCGGCAACGATAACGTCGTGCCGAAAACAAGCGGCAGTTTTAT
Organism: uncultured Ruminococcus sp.; assembly: GCA_964402515.1. Taxonomy (GTDB): domain Bacteria; phylum Bacillota; class Clostridia; order Oscillospirales; family CAG-382; genus Coliplasma. The sequence continues at coordinate 2,527 of CAYOCM010000072.1, forward strand.
TGTTTCGGGTCACGGAGATTCATATGAATGGATGGTTGCCAATGTATTTAAAGGCATGACCGCGGAGATAAAAGACGGATATATTGTTTTCGGATACACCGCAAATGCGGCGACACTTTCGCTTAAAAGCGATCTTGCCGATATCCGGCAAAGTTATCAGGATGCAATAACCCAATGTTTGCTGATCAACCGAGAAAAAGCCGGGGCGGCTATCGACGCTGCCGAATCGGCAGTTAATACCGCTGTGTCAAAAAACAAATCGGGCAGTGATGACTTTTGGCAAAGTTATGACGTGGCTGAAGAACTTATAAATACAGCGGCGTTGCTTTTGGTCGAGTCACAGTCTGTCGAATACCGCGGTGTATGGCTGAGACCTGTGCAGACCACGGCGCAAGAGGTTGACGACTATGTTCAAAAACTTTATGATACCGGTATAAACCTCATTTGTATCGAAACGCTTTATAACAACTGCATGATAATGCCTATGCCTTCCGACAGTTTGTTTGAGCAAAACCCCGCTTGGAAAGGTTTTGACATGTTGCAGGCGTTTATTGATTCATGCCACAAACGCGGCATGGAATTGCATATATGGTTGCCTGTTTATTATGTCGGACATGAAGGCATTGAAAACGAAAAACTCAGTGTCGGTTATAAAAAGCCCGAATGGCTCAGCATAACCGATCAGGGCAAGACTATGGGTGCAACCAACCCCAGCAAGTTTTATATGCTTGATCCGTCAAACAGCGAGGTCAAAGAGTTTTTGCTCAAGACATATGAATGGATACTTAAAAAATACGACATTGACGGTTTTGAACTGGACTATATACGCTATTGGGAGCGCGGCTCAGAGGACTACGGTTATAACGAGGCGCTTGTAAATGCATTTAAAGAAAAATACGGCGTCAAGCCCGAATATAACGTATATGCAAAATATTGGGACGATTGGTGCGATTTTCGTGCCGAGTTTGTCACCGATATGGTCCGCAGCATAAGAACGCTTATTGATGAAACAAGACCGGGTACGGTGCTTTCGCTTGATGTCGGCGGATATCCCGATGTCGCAAAAGAATATTTATATCAAGATTATCTCTCATGGCTCAACGAGGGTATGGTTGACCTGTTGCATCCCATGTGCTATGGCGAATATTATGACGAGGTCTTTGTTGACCTTGCCGAACGTTGCGGCACTCGCACGATGCTTTCTGTGGGACTCGGCACATTTGACGACGCTATCTCGTCGGCGTGCATAAAGCGCCAAGCAATATTGGTTAACAATGTCGGCGGCAACGGTTCTTGCTATTTTGAGGCAACGTCTTATTTCAGCAGAATGATGCCAAAATTGCTTGCGGGGCTTTATTCTCAAAAAGCGCTGACACCCACATCGGACGGCGCTGTTAAAGCTAAACTCGATGAGATTTCAAAGCGCCTTGAACTTATGAAATCAGACGGAAAGATTTCGGCGAATACAGCCGACAGTATACTTGCTGCGGCAACCGCGCTTAACAAATCGGATGTTACCGACGATGAGGTCACGGCACTTGTCAAAATGCTTGACGGTGTCAAAAAGTCAAACGCGAAAGATATGCTGACATACGATATAAAAACGTTCGCACGCATACTTGCCGTATCGGATATGATGGATTGGTCGCCCGATGGCAAAATTCCCGAACCGCCCGATGACGATATTTCAGGCGACAACTCGTCGTATGACAGCTCCGATGACGATATTCTTCCCGAATCGAGCGACACGTCTTTCGATGATGTTTCAAACACCGACAGCAAATCTAACCTTTCGTCGGATGACGACAGTCAAAACACATCTTCCGGAGGCATTTCCACCGCGTTGATCATAGTTATAGTCGCCATAGCCGTTTTGGCGATTGCGGCGACAGTGATCATTGTCATTAAACGCAAACATAAATGATATAAAATAATTTGCAATAATTCCGTCTGTATAAGACGGAATTATTTTGCCTATCATACAGAATAAGTAACACAAACATCACATAGATTAAAAAGACTTATTCAAAATGGGGGCGAGCAATATCAAAGGCATAGTTTATCTTTTAACGATGCTGATAATTTTAAGTCGTATGTCGGGCAGAATGCAAGGCGCCGATATTGTTGCAAACGGAGGATGCATGACAAAAAACGAGCAAACCGATATGATAACGCAGGCGCTCTGGCTTACACAATTTGATATGACAAAATTTTACACCAAAAACGGTGTTCAGCGCCCGCGTGACGAATATGCATCGCTTGTATGCGACATGCTTTGCCGTTTGCAAGGCGACGGATACGACAGCGTTTTTTTGCAGATGCATCCAAACGGCGACAGTATGTATCAAAGCGATTATTATCCCGTGTCAAAATATGTTACCGGAGCATACGGCAGAGAACTCGCATATGACCCCATAGAAATATTCATGCATTATGCTCGTCAAAACGGCATAGCCGTACATGCGTGGATAAATCCTTACAGATTTATGACCGCCGACGAAGTGCTGTCGGTTGATACGCGCTATGCCGTAAGGCATTGGTATGACACAGACAGCCGCAATATATCTGTCGTCAACGGCCGGATTTATGCATTGCCGTCATCGAGCGAAGCGCTTGATTTGCTTATGTCCTATGTGAGTGAAATGCTCTGCCGCTATGATTTTGCAGGACTGCATATCGACGACTATTTTTATCCGACTTCAGACGCAGATTTTGATAAATACGACTTTTTCGATTCTTGTTTTACCGATCTCGCTTCTTTCAGGCGCGATTGCACCGATAAGCTTGTCATGTCGCTTTATCAAACCGTAAAAAATGTTGACGGCAACCTTTTGTTTGGTGTTTCTCCCGCAGGTAATATCTATTCGCTTTACGACGGTTATTATATCGATGTCAAAAAATGGTGCGTTGAAGAGGGATATATCGATTATATCTGTCCTCAACTGTATTTCGGCTTTTTAAACAAATATTGTCCGTTTGAAAAAACCTTTGCCGATTGGCGAGAGGCAGCGGGGGATAAGACACTTATAATAGGCCTGTCGGCAGCAAAAGCACTTGCCGGCAAAAACGGATTGCAAGACGCATTCGCAGGCACAGACGAGGGCAAGTCCGAGTGGATAGATCACCCGGATATAATTATGCGCCAAAAAGATATTGTCAAACAATGCGGCTGTGGTATTGCAATGTTCAGCCTCGGCTCGCTGTATGACGGTCTGCCCGACTGAAGCACTTTTTTGCTTGACATTTCATACAAAAACCGCATTCTGTTTTTGGCGAAATCGCCGACTTGACG
>CAYOCM010000073.1:0-5747 GCA_964402515.1 uncultured Ruminococcus sp.
ATTTCCCCTTCGAAGAGCATCTCATCGTCGAGTTGTATTCAAAATAATCCGTTCATACAGTTCGTGATATATTTGATCATACCCGACCAACCAATAAGGAGGTTATCAAATGATTGAAATCGAAAGACCGAACATCATCACATCTGAGTTGAGTGAGGACGAAAACCACGGTGTATTTGTCGTTGAGCCTCTTGAAAGGGGCTATGGCATTACTCTCGGCAACGCGCTTCGCCGCGTTTTGCTCAGCTCGCTGCCCGGTGTTGCTGCAACCAGCATAAAAATTACCGGTGTTTTGCACGAACTTTCAACCGTTCCCGGTGTGACCGAGGACGTGACCGAGATCGTGCTCAACGTCAAAGGCATTGTTGCAAAGCTTCATTCGCAAAAGCCCAAGACCTGCATCATCAACGTCCGCGGCGGTGAAGTTACAGCTGGCGATATACAGGTCGATTCGGATATCGAGATTCTCAATCCCGAACATCACATAGCGACCGTCGACGACGGTACTCCGTTTTATATGGAGATAACCTTTGATCACGGTAGGGGATATGTTTCCAGCGATAAGAATAAGTCGTTAGTCGAAAATCCTGTGATTGGTGTCGTTTATACCGACTCGATTTATACACCCGTCAAATCGGTTAACTATGTTGTCAGCAACACGCGTGTAGGCAACATAACCGATCTTGATAAGTTGACATTGGATGTTACCACCAACGGCACGATATCTGCAAAAGAGTCTATCTCGCTTGCAGCAAAGATTCTTACCGAACACCTCAATCTTTTCGTAGAGCTTTCCGCCGACGCTGTCAATACTGAGATAATGGTAGATCGCGAAGAGAGCAAAAAAGAGAAAGTTCTTGAAATGACCATCGATGAGCTGGATCTGTCGGTTCGCAGTTATAATTGCCTTAAGCGTGCCGGCATCGATACCGTTGAGAACCTTGTCGAAAAGACCGAAGACGAAATGATGAAGGTTCGCAATCTCGGCAAAAAATCTCTCGAGGAAGTTATTCAGAAACTTGCCTCTCTCGGCTTGGCTCTGAAGAAGCCCGAGGATTAATTTAAGTTTAAAGGAGGCTTGGCATAAAATGCCCGGAACAAGAAAGCTTAGAAGACCCACCGATCATAGAATGTCCATGCTTAAAGGTATGGTCACCTATCTGCTCGAGACGGGTCAGATAGAGACCACCGTAACCCGCGCTAAAGAGGTCAGCGCGCTTGCAGATAAAATGATTACTCTCGGCAAAGAGGATACTCTTGCCGCAAAAAGAAGAGCACTTGCTTTTCTTAAAAAAGAGAGCGTTGTTTATAAGCTCTTTACCATCATCGCTCCCAACTATGCCGATAAGAACGGCGGTTATACCCGTGTTCTCAAGATCGGTCCCAGACGTGGCGACGGCGCAGAAATGGCAATTATTCAGATGGTAGATGCTGACGCTATTTATAAGCCCGCAGAACCCAAAAAGAGCAAAAAAGCGGAAAAACCCGCCGAAGAAGCTCCCAAGGCAGAGGTTGAGACAGCTGCATCCGTTGCAGAGACCGCAACCGAAGCGCCCAAACCCAAGGCAAAGAGAACGACTCGCAAGCCCAAGGCTGACGAGGTTCCCGAGACACCTGTCGAATAATTTATTATACAACAACGTCCGAAAGTTTAAAGCTTTCGGACGTTTTGTCTTGTATTATCGGTTTGTTACGTTAATTATCAATCGTTAAGCAGCGGTTGGTAATAGGCGACCGCAAGGTCTACCACAAGTCCATAACTTGCCGTGCCGTCTTGCTGTCCCTGTGATGTAAGATAAGCGTTGTTTATCTTGTCGGTAACGGTAGAAGCGGTGCTGTTTTGGTATTTTGCAAACATTTGCGAATAACTTGATTGCTCGTCGCGCATTTGCTTGGTATAATATTTTGCGATAAAATCGTTATAAAGATCTTTGTTAGCCCTATACAGTGCAGAACGCAGATAACCGAGCATGTTTGTATAGGCCGAATATTTTATATAATCGTCGTCGCTTTGAATGCATACAAGATATGCAACAAAGTTAGCCTCATCTTCGGGCGCGATGCCGTGTTGATGTGCCATCTCGTGCGCCATTGTGTATGGCAATACAAAATCGGGATAATTAACATTTATATTAGATTCGCCCGTTACAAACGAATAAACGCCCGATATATGCGTATAAGTAAACGGCTCGGATAACGCAATGGGTTTGGGGTTAACCGCGTATCCGTTTATATAATCGGCATTTTGACAATAGCGCGCATAGTCGTCGTTTAGTTTTGAAACAAGTTCGTCATATGAATAAGGCATTACTGATGCGCCGCCCGATTCAAAATAAGTGCTTTTGCAAAGTTCTTTAAGCTGTGTTGCGACATATACCGACGTGTCATATAATTGCTGTGCCGAAACTTTTGTGTCGGCAAGCCCGAGGTTTTGCTCGAGCGGATATCTGAAATAGCATGTTCCGAACGAGGTCATAAACATGCTCAGCAATATGCACGCAAGACATACAAGCACTTTGACCGTGCGATAAGCACCCTTGACAGTGGGCTGTTTGCCGTCTATGACGATAATGCGCAAGAGTGCGTATATTAACAATACGGGCAAACATACGATTATTATCTCAAACATGGAAAAATCAAACCACCCGGTGAGTTTTGCCGTAAGCCATCTCAGCCATGTGCCGGGATAACGCGACCAGAATTCGCCGAACGCCGGCAGTAACCGCGATGTGAGATAAACGCACAGCGATGCCAAAAGCACGAGATAAAAGACAATCATGTGCTTTTTGCCGAATCCTGCCTCTTGCAGTTCGGATAAAAAACTCTTTTTTTGCTTTTTTGTTTTTTGCGTAGGGTGGGATGCCTGATCCGTCATTTTGTTACCTCTGCGGTCCAATTGAATACGTCGGGCTTTGTTCCGAACTGAATTCCCGTAAGCTCGTCATAAAGCATTTGCGAGATATTGCCTATTTGATTGTTGTTTATCATAACTTTTTCGCCCATTATATCAAGCAGGCCGACAGGCGAAATGACCGCTGCGGTGCCGGTGCCGAACATTTCTTTAAGTGTGCCGTCAGAGGCTGCCTGCTTTATCTCGTCGATAGAAATGCGGCGCTCGTTGACGGTATATCCTTTTGCTTTTAAATATTTTATCGCCGAATCGCGAGTAACGCCGGGCAATATGTTACCTTCAAGAGCGGGGGTGCAAATCTCGTCTCCGATGACAAAAAACACATTCATCGCGCCGACTTCGTCGACGTATTTGTGATGCACACCGTCAAGCCACAAAACCTGGTCATAGCCTTTTGCGGCCGCTTTTTGTTGCCCTATAAGCGACGAAGCATAGTTGCCGCCGACTTTGGCAAATCCAGTACCGCCTTTTACCGCACGGACATACTCGTCTTCAACATATATTTTAACAGGTGCAAGCCCCGAGGCATAGTATGCCCCGACAGGCGACAGTATAATTGCAAACAGATATGTGCTTGAGGGGTGAACGCCGAGCATGGCGTCGGTTGCTATTATAAACGGTCTGATATAAAGCGATGTTCCGGGCAGAGTAGGTATCCAGTCTTGCTCAAGCGCTATCAACTCGTTAAGCGCCTGCATAACATCGTCTTTATTTACTTTGGGAATACACATACGCTCGTTTGTGTTGTTCATGCGCTCAATGTTTTTTTGAGGTCTGAAAAGCAGTATGCGTCCGTCGGGCGCTTTATATGCTTTCATACCTTCAAACATCTCTTGTCCATAATGAAATACCATCGAGGCCGGTGAAAGCGCCAGATCGCCGTATGGCACTATGCGCGCGTCGTGCCAGTTTTTTTCGGGCGAATAATTCATCAAAAACATGTGATCGGTAAAATATTTGCCGAATCCCAGTTTTGTCATATCGGGTTTTGCCTTTGGCTGCGACGTTTTGTTTATTGTAATAAGCATATATTAAATCCTCCTTAATTTGCATAATATTATACTACTCTCTATAAAAAAATACAAGAGCCAACTTGCAGCCTTTGTGACATGCAATGTTTAAAACAATATAATATCAAGTTCACAATTGTGGTTTATAATCTACGAGAATAATTAAGAGGAGCATTTTTATGCGACTGAAAAGATGGCGAACGCTTTTGCCTACGGTCTCTGTTTTTGCTTTGACCGCAGCGCTTTTGGTGTTTATGCCTTTGTTTACTCCAAGTGAATTATATTCCGATCTCGGATACGCCGTGCCCGAGGGCACCGTGTCATCAACAGACAATTACGATGACATTTCGAATGGCTCGGCAGAATCGGATATTGCGCTTGACGGTGCGGTTTCTACCGAAACATTTGCTTACGGACTGTATATAGACGGTCAATTTATATGCGCTTGCACAGACAAAACTGCCGTTGATGGCGCACTTGATACGCTGTTGGCATTTAAAACCGAGTCTTTTGGTATCAGCGGTTCGCTGAAAAGCGAATTTGCAAGCGAAATAAATATCGTCGAGGGCCATTATCCCGATGATTGTATCGCCGATCCCGACGGCATAGCGGCGTTGCTTGGTGTTGATAATACGCATTCGGCAAGTTTTGCCATAACAGATATTTACGGCAACACGCTTGAACTTAATGTTTCGGTAACTACATATGCACATTGCGAAGGCAACGAGGTTGTTAAGTATCAAACCGAAAATGTTTATACCGACTTAAAACGCGACGGAATAATTTCGGTCATTACCGAGGGCGTCGACGGCGAAGCCTATGTTGTCTGCGACAGGGTATATGTTGACGGAGAACTTATCAGTACCGATTATATCAAGAATCAAATTATTTCTGAGCCTGTCAACGAGGTCGTTATGGTCGGCGTTGCAAGCACGGTTATGGATACCGCGGCGTTTGACGGATTTTTTGCTTATCCCACGGACAGTGATTATTGGATCTCCTCAAGTTACGGCGGACGCGAACTTTACGGCAAAAGCGACAGCCACAGCGGCATAGATATCGTAAAGATAGGTGCATCCTGCAAAAACGAGCCGGCATATGCATCGGCAGACGGCGTGGTAATATACGCAGGCCCGCGCAGCTCTTTCGGCAATTTGGTAATTATTAAGCATACCGACCGTATAAGTACATATTATGCGCATCTTAATTCGGTATCGGTCAGTGTTGGAGATGTCGTTAAGCAGGGGCAAGAGATAGGCAAAATCGGCAGCACGGGCAATTCTACCGGCCCTCATCTGCATTTTGAGATACGCCTTGACGGCAATACCGTTAACCCGCAAAAGTTTTTAAATTATAAAAAAGCCAAATAATATAAAAAAGGTTGCCGTGCATACAGCACGGCAACCTTTTTTATAAATTGCGGTATTATTGTATTATCCATGGCAGCAGAACGCCGTCAAAGCGGTCGGCGAGTTCGCAAAGCTCGTCGGTCATGCGATTGAGATCGGCGATGTCAAAAACACCGGTTATTTTTGCCTCCGCCGAGTTTTCTTCGCCCGGTTCAAATTTAAGCTCGCAATCAGAGCTTAAAAAATCGGTCATCTTTTGATCGTCGGGTATTACTATGCATATTTCAAGCGTGCGTTCTGTGTCACGCAATGCCGAACTATCGGCGAAAAGCGAGTTATAGCACCTGAAAAGCGTTTTTTGATCGGGCAGAAGACTTGTGTAAACACCGAGTTCGGGGTCGTACTTATAATCATATCTTATGTTGGTTCCTTCGACCGACGACGAAACGTGTTTTATAAATTTCTGTGCGCTTTTGG
>CAYOCM010000074.1:0-5209 GCA_964402515.1 uncultured Ruminococcus sp.
AGAGCTCGCGACAGACGACGATCTGCCGTTTTAAAAACTTAAAAGGAGGATTTTATCTTGGATAAAACAGAGGGACAAAAGACTTTCCGCCCCCGCAAAAAGAAAAAGGTTTGTGCTTTTTGCGCCGAGAAGGTTGCCCACATCGACTATAAAGACGTACCTAAGCTTCGTATGAAGTATCTCACAGAAAGATGCAAGATTCTGCCTCGCAGAGTCACCGGCACTTGCCGTCATCATCAAAATCAGCTTACAGTAGCCGTAAAACGTGCAAGAACTATTGCACTTATCCCCTACGTTACCGACTAAGCAATAAAGCATTTGCACCTGATATGCCCAACGGTCATATTGGGTGCTTTGTTATAAGGAGCAATTTTTATGGAACAGATAAAAAAACTGTTTGCCGCCGAAAATATAACCGAGGTCGCATTTGCATCGTTTGATAACTTTGCATATATATATAAGCATCTTTATCCCGAGCACGATGTTGCGGGAGCAATAGTATTTTTGATACCGTATTATTATCCGCCCGCGTATACCGATGGCATGAACATATCAAAATATGCGCGAGCAAAAGATTATCATTTGTTTGCCACACAATTTTATGCGCGTATTCTGCCGGAATTGCGCAGACTTATGCCAAATGAAAGTTTTACCGGTTGCTGCGATGCCTCGCCGATAAACGAAAAGATTGCCGCTGCGCGTGCCGGGCTTGGAGTTATAGGCAAAAACTCGTTGCTTATAAATAAAAAATACGGCAGTTATTGTTTTATAGGTTCGATACTTACAAGTTATATCCCTCAAAATCACAAGGATTTTGAGATAGAATATTGTCTCGGGTGTGACAAATGCATTTCTAATTGCCCCGGCAATGCACTGCACGAATACGGCATTGACGCAGACAAATGCATTTCTGCGATAACGCAAAAAAAGCAGCGCTCCGACAATGAAATGGCGTTGCTGAAAAGCCTAGGCGCAATATGGGGTTGCGATGTCTGCCAAGACGTTTGCCCGCTCAATGCAAATATACAGCAAACGCCGGTCGACTTTTTTAAAAACGACATCGCCGAAAATTTAACACGCGAATATATCGAAAATATGAGTGACGAAGACTTCAAGCAACGTGCGTTTGCATGGAGAGGCAAAAAAATATTATTGCAAAACATTGACAATATAACGCAAGGATAACAATCTTTTGCTATTGACGGCACAAAATATCTGTGTTAAAATGGGTCAGGTTGAACAATTTATAATTTTGACAAGGAGCATGCTATATGCAAAACCACAAAAAGTTTTTAGCAATTGTTTTTTTGATGTTGTTGATCATTCCGATTGCACTCTGTGCTTGCGAACAAACAAACAGCACGAGTTCGGACACCGGCAGTTCTCTTACCTCTTCGGACGCAAGTGAGGACACTTGGCATGATTTTACCGAAGCTACGGGACTTGAATATAAGAACTGGTCTGAAAACGGTAAACCCAAAGTAGTTAAAATACTTTCTTTGGGCGGTGACACGGGTTATTATAACCATGAGCTCGCCCCCAATCAAGTCAGCGCAGACGATTACGGCGCCGAAAAGGTGTATGAAGCGGTCGTTGAACGCACAAACATTATCGAACAAGAATTCGGCATCAAAGTTGAGGTGTATTTTACCGACGGCAGCAACCCTACATCTTGGCTTGCGACAAACTATGTGGCGGGGGATTCGGAATACCAGATAATAGCCGATTCACTTTTGCGCATGGCTTCATCTGCGCAAAGCGGCCATCTTTATAAACTTAATCAGCTCTATGACAAAGGTCTTGATACAAGCAAAGACTTTTGGGACCAAACCGCTATAAGCGATCTTTCGATTGCAAATCAACTTTATTTTCTTACCGGCGATATTGTTGTAACAGACGATCAATCGACATGGGCATGCTTTTTTAACAAAGATATAATCGAGCAGAATAATTACGATTCGCCTTACGAATTGGTTGAAAACAACGAATGGACTATCGACAAGCTTTACCAAATGGCAAAAGACTATGGCATGCAGAATACAAATTCTTCTGACATAGATTACGAAAACGGTCATTACGGACTTGTTGCGCAAACATACGACGGACTTTCTTCAATGACGTCTTTAGGCGAACGCATGGTAGAAAAAGATACCGACGACCTTCCCTATTTCAATATGAAATCACAATCACTCATCAACAAATTTGAAAAGGTTTATAACCTGCTTACAGAAAAAAACACCACCATAATCGCAGAGAAGATCGGAAGTTGGAAAGACGACCCTTATTCAAAAGCCAACCGCATATTCTTTGAAAACCGCGCACTTTTTACATATCAAAAGGTTGCTTTTGTTAATGATCTTGCAAGCCAAAATGTCAATTTTGGCATTGTTCCCATGCCCAAATACGACAAAAATCAAGAGTTTTATCACTCAACCGCAACTGTTTATTGGTCGCTCTTTTTAGGAGTTCCCCTTAATGTTGCGACAGCTGACCTTGATATTACCGCATATACCTTGCAGGTAATGGCTTATTACGGCCAGCAGATATTGACTCCGGCTTATTATCAAGATACGCTTAAATCGCAAAAAACTCAAGATCCCGAATCGGAAGATATGCTTGACCTGATTTTTGCGCACAGAGTTTATGATATAGCGTCGGTATTTAATTTTGAATCCGCGCTGTATGTATATACCAATGTTTTGGTCGGCGGTTCAAACAACTTTGTTTCAAAAGTTGACTCGGCAGAAGGCCCTATCAACACAGCGATACAGGCAACAATCGACGCATTTAACAATTAGCGTGTTGTCTGCCTGCAAAACATATAATGAACGATTTTAAAAAGAAAAAACAATACGGTCAAAACTTTTTGACATCACCCGCTATTCCCTCACGTATAGCCGCTCAAAGCGGCTGTGAGGGATGCGGAGTTATTGAGATCGGCCCCGGGCTTGGTATATTGACTAACGAACTGCTTAAAACCGCAGCTAAAGTCGTCGCCGTCGAAATCGATGATGAATTGATACCGATATTGCACGATAAATTTAAAGACACCGATCTTACACTGATACACTCGGATATATTGGAATGCGATATCAAGACATTAATAAAAGACAATTTCGGTGATATGCCGGTTTGCGTATGTGCCAATTTGCCATATTATGTTACAACACCTATATTGATGAAACTGCTTGAAGGTGAATATGGCTTTAAAACAATAACTGTCATGGTTCAGCGCGAAGTTGCAGACAGAATTACTGCAAAAAAAGCGACAAGTCAAAACAGCGCACTTACTGTTGCCTGTTCATATTATGCCACGGTAAAAAAACTGTTTACCGTCAGTGCCGGCAGTTTTTCGCCTCCTCCCAAAGTTAATTCTGCGGTTATCAGATTTGATATGCGCAGCGAACCCTTGGTCGTAAGCGACAAAACAATGTTGTTTGCATTGATAAAATCCGCTTATTCTCAAAGGCGCAAGACACTGTCTAATTCGCTGTTATCGCATCTTGCACCGCAAATGACCAAAGACGCGGTGGAAAAAGCAATTATTTCTTCGGGGCTCAAACCGACAGCCAGGGCCGAAGAACTTGATATTTTTGATTTTATCAGGCTGACTGATATTATCGTAAACTCATAACAAAAAACGCTGTGCGTGCATTTTGCCTACGCAGAGCGTTTTATAATTTATACATTAATTATCGTAGCGTTAAAAAGTTCGGCATCGTTTTTGTCGTGAGTTATCAGCAAGACTGTTTTGCCGTCAAGCACTTTTTGTGCATAGCGTGCCGTCATCAATCTTGTTGCTTCATCAAGTTCGCGAAACGGTTCGTCAAGCAAAACAAAATCGGCATCGGCGGCCAAAGCGCGTGCTACGGCGACACGCCGTTGCATACCGCCCGAAAGTTCGCATGTCTTTTTGTGCATGTCGTCTATCAGACCGAGACTGATAAGTATCTCAGCCGCCATATTTTTATCGTTATGAGCTGTAACAAGCGATGTATTTGATAGCGCATCAAACGATTGACACAGACGGTTTTCCTGAAACACGGCCGCAATTTTGTCGGGCACACCCGTTACCGTACCACCGTCCGGCTTTAAAAGCCCCAAAATAATATTTGCAAGTGTGGTTTTACCGCATCCCGACTCCCCCATCAGTACAGTCGTTTTGCCATATGCAAGTTCACATGAAAAGTTATCAAGCACTTTTTTGCCGTCAAAACTTTTTGATATATTTTTTATAATAATATTATTTGTCATATCAACTCCGTTCAAGCGCTTTAAACAAAGATCTCAGCAAGAGCATAAATAATTTTTCGCATATAACGCTGAGAACAACTATCACAATCGTCCACGCAAACAGCGATGCCGAGTCGATATCCTGCTTTGCATAAAACAGTTTGAGTCCTATCGACCCCGCGGGAACGCCGATGATTTCGGCGGCTACGCCCGCTTTCCAACCCATGCCGAGAGCCGTTTCCGTTCCGGATAGTAAATACGGCTTTAAAGACGGCAGACGAATATATTTAAGCACTTTAGATTTTGAGAGATGAAACACCTTGGCCATCTCCAGCATGCTTTTATCGGTGGTTTTTATGCCCGTTAAAACGTTTTGATAAATAATAGGCAAAACTATGATCGCAGAAGTAAATACAGGTAAAGCATTTGAAGACATAAATATTATTGCCAAAACGACAAATGAAGCGACGGGTACCGTCTTTATAACTACCATATACGGCCACAGCAGATGTTCAATCCATTCAAATGCAGCGGCAAGTGTCGCAAGTATTATTGCCAATACAAATGCAATAATAAAGCCTGCGGTTATACGCAAAAAAGTCATAGATATCGTTTGTAAAAAGCCGCTTTGACCTATTATTATAAGCAGTCGCCGCACTGTCTGCACCGGTGATGCGAATATAAAATCAATGTCAAATAGAAACGAAGCAAGCTGCCACGCCAAAAGCGCGGCAGCTATCGATAATGATTTGATTATAATACTCTTATTCGGCTTCATAGAAAAGTGAAATATCAGGCTGCTTACCGCCGACCGAATCGGGATCGAGCGAATAAAGCGCACCAAGATAGCCGAGCAGTTTGGTCTGCATTTCTTCGCCGTCGATATAAACAAGGTTACAATAAGGTAGAGCCTTTGTTGCAATGGCCGCGCCTGCGATGTTATATTTTCCTATAAGTTCGCCGGCTTCTGCGGTGT
>CAYOCM010000075.1:0-4888 GCA_964402515.1 uncultured Ruminococcus sp.
GACAAAGTGGAAGTTCTTAAGCATTTTTGTTGCCTCCTTCCTTTTTGTAACCGTAAAGTGAAGGGTTTGAAAGACCCATGTTTATGCCGAGGTTAAGCAGCATTCTGGTAAGGAACACGGCCGTAACAAACGATATTATAACACCCCAGAAAAGCGTGGTGGCAAAGCCTTTTATCGAGCCCGAACCGAGCACATAAAGCACACCTGCCGCAATAAGCGTGGTGACGTTAGAGTCAAGCACCGCCCAGATAGCGCCTTTATAGCCGCTCTTGACTGCCGCTTTTGCCGATTTGCCCATAGCGAGTTCTTCTTTAATGCGTTCAAAGATGACCACATTTGCGTCAACCGCCATGCCTATCGAAAGCACGATGCCTGCAATGCCGGGCAAGGTGAGATTGGCGTTTGTGATTATCAGTATCAGCATGAATATTGCCGAATAAGCGACAAGTGCTATGCTTGCCATCAAGCCGGGAATACGATAGAAAACAAGCAGTATAACAAGGACTATAAGCAAGCCTATGCCGCCCGCGATAAGCGAGGTTTGCAGGCTGTTTGCGCCGAGGCTTGCACCTACGGTGCGCTGCTCAACGTTCTTGAGCTCATATTTAAGCGCGCCCGCATTGATAAGCGAAGCAAGCTCGGTTGCCGACTCAAGGTCAAAATTGCCGCTGATGATGGCGTTGCCGCCCGTGATGCCGGTTTCTTTATAAGAGCTGTCAACCGTGGGGCTGCTGATTATCTCGTCATCAAGCGCGATATTAAGAGCGGTACCGTCTTTGGCGCACTGCTTGGTCGCGTTTGCGAACTTGGTAGCGCCGGTGTCGGTAAGTGTCAGGCTGACAACATACTGATAAGAACCGCTGCCGGTATAATCGCCATAGCCCGCTTGCGCGCTCTTGACGTCCGAACCGTCGAGCAGAACATTGCCTTCCGAATCTTTAAACGTGAGCTTTGCGGTCTGCATATATTTTTCAACCGCTTCGGCAGGATCGTCAACACTGGGTATCTCAATGGTTATCATATCGTCGCCGACTTTATAGCACAAAGCCTCGGTAAGACCTGCGTTGTCAAGACGGGTACGTATGACCTCAAGTATCGAAGCCATGCCGTTGGCAAGGTCACTGCCCGTGTCGTCGGTAACTGCCTGATAAGTTATCACAGAACCGCCGGCAAGGTCAAGGCCGAGCCTGATCGTATCTTTTTCAAATATGCCCCCAAAACGAATGTCGCCGACAGAAAGTCCGCAGAGGGCGATCGTAAGCAGAAATACCGTGCACAGTATAGCTGCCAAAAAGCGGGTTACAGACACCGCGCGTTGCATTTTCATCATAAACCTCCGAAATACAGTAGGTGAATTTTTACAAAAACCGACTGCAGTTGATTGTCAACATTTCTATTATACATAAATCGCTCGATAAGTCAAGCAAAAAATGCCGATACACCGCTCGATTTTGCATTTATGTTATGTTTTTATGCCAAAAAGACCGCATTCCGTAATAAATGCCGTTATGGGTATTCCGTCGGCAATATATTTTGCCGAAACCGATAACTCGCATCGCATGTCAAATATCGCGTCGTGCGGTGCACATATATAAAACGGTATGCCGTAATATTTTGCGCATATCGCCGCTTGCAATATGCCGCCGATTTTTTTGTCAAGCGGCGCGACAACGGCACCTTTAAAATTGTTTTGCAAAACATTTGCCGTATCCGCATCGGCGATAACCGTGTGTTCTATACTTTGCTCGAGCAGTTCGCAGTGAGTCAAAAACGCATTTTGCACATCGCTTTCTCCGCGGCAACACAACAGTTTAAAATGCCTTTTTTCCTGTTTTGCGACATAGGCAAACGACAGTGCCGTGCCGTACCTTACTGCAGTCAATGCTCCGCCTTCACCCACTGTCATAACGGTGTGTGCCTCGCCGAGCGCTTTAAGCGTGTTGATGCCTATTCTTCGGCAGATATCCGTGCTTTTAAAGGTTAACGATTCGCATTCGTATGTTGCGGCTTTTTTTATTGCCTGTATATCGGTGCTTTTTTCGACCGCACAAAGCATATCGGCCACCGCGTTTTTAAGCAACGCATCACAGTCCGGCAATTCAAGCAACGCTTTTGCGGTTTTTAGCAGTTCGTACCTTGCGGCGGTTTGACTTTTACAGTCGCAACGCTCGGCGCATGAACGCATCAGCATAGCCGCCAACACGGATCGCGTTATTGTTCCGCGTGTTCGTTTTGTCGAAACGGCGTTCCACAGTTCACGCACTGTTCCCGCGGAGCGCATGACGCGCGCTTGCGGCAAGGCGGCAAGGTCGGTATAATACGGCAAGCCGTTTTTAAACATTACGGTATCTTGCATAAATATCACCTCTTTGATACATGTTACCACATATTTTTTATTATTGCAATAACGCTTTTTAAGTGTTATAATGGCGCAGATAAAGAGAGGTATTTTTATGACACAACAAGCATTAAACGAGTTTTTTGCCGCAAATTGCGTTTTTGTCGACCGATATCAAAGCGCATATGTCCGCAGCGATGATAATTATGTTTATATCGACGCGCTTGATCCCGTATACGATCTCGGCGGTATAAGTCATCCTAATGAGAATTGCGGCGAATATTATCGCCTTGACGCATCAAAAAAATATTGTTATTCAAACGCAAACCGTTATCTGGCAAGCAATACTTCGGGTGCGCAGGTGCGTGTTGCCACAGATGCAAGCAAGGTGTTTGTTTCTGTCACGCTTAACGGCAACGGCAACGGAATGCATCATTTCACCGACCGCGGAGTATACGGCGTCGATTTTTATCAGGGCGTCGGCAGGCAGCGTGACTATGTCGGCGGCGTTATGGTGACGTTTGCCGTCGATATCAACAAAAACGAAGGTGCGGTTGAATTAAAAGACGGTATAAAAGAGTTTTGCATAAATCTGCCTTTGTATGAGGGCGTCAAAAAAGTCGAGATAGGTTTTCCTCACGGCAGCCGCATATCACGTCCGATGCCGCGTGAAAACGGCACGGTGTGTTTTTACGGCTCGTCGATAACGCAGGGGGGCTGCGCGGGCAGACCCGGCAATATGTATTCGCATATTCTTTGCCGTCAGCTTGACTGCAACAATATGAATATGGGATTTTCGGGCAGCGCAAGGGGAGAGCAGGCAGTTGCTATGTATATTGCCTCGCGGCATATAGACGCGTTTGTGATGGATTTTGTTTTTAACACGCTTACCGTGGGCGAACTTGAATATACACACTATCCGTTTTATAAAACGGTAAGAAACGCTCACCCCGATATCCCCGTGATATTTGTTACTCAGCCTTATTACGGCGAAGCTACCGAACGCGATATCGCCCGCAAAGAAGTGGTGCTCAGAACATACGAGCGTGCACTTGCTGACGGCGAAAACGTGTGGTTTGTCGACAGTGAGACGTTTTTTCCTCACGAAATGCGCGATCTGTTTGCGGTTGATAACTTACATCCCAATGACCTCGGAAACTATTTTATGGCAAAGGCAATATACCCCGCGCTAAAAAAAGCCCTCGAAGGCTGATATATGTCAAAAAAATCGGCTTTGCCGATTTATTTTGCTTGCTTTTAATATTCAAATGCGCTATACTTGCCCGTGGATTTTATATGTGTAAGGATTTTCAAATATGGCAACATTGCTTTTGGCGGTTATTTATATAGCGTTTATCGGGCTGGGCATACCCGATTCGCTTTTCGGCGCGGCGTGGCCGGCAATATACGGGCAGTTTGATCTGCCTGTTTCTTATGCAAATTTCGTCACGGTGACGGTTTCGGTATGCACGTTTGTTTCAAGCCTTTTAAGCAGCAAAATCATAGCGCGTTTAGGCACGGCAAAAGTCACGGCATACAGCACGCTGATGACTGCCGTTTCGCTGTTTTTGATATCGTTTTCAAAAAGTTATCTGCCTATGATATTGCTTGCCGTCCCTCTCGGATTAGGCGCGGGCGCAGTCGATTCGGCACTGAACAACTATGTCGCTTTGCATTATAATGCCATGCAGATGAATTTTTTGCACTGCTTTTACGGCGTCGGAGTTTCTATAAGCCCATATCTGCTTTCGGCGGCGATGTCGGGCGAAGGTTCGTGGCAAAACGGATACAGGTTGATGTCGGCAGTGCAATCAGGCATAGCGATATTAACATTCGTCGCCCTGCCGCTGTGGAAAAAGCAAAATCATATCACCGGCCGAGAAGAGAATACAAAACCGCTCGGCATACTGCAAACGCTTAAACTTAAAAAAATGCCCGCCGTCATGCTGATGTTTGCGTTCTCGTGCGCGATAGAAACATGTTGCGGCACATGGGGCAGCACGTTTCTGGCCACTCAAAAAGGACTGACGGCCGAGGCAGCCGCCCGCACGGTTACGCTTTATTATATCGGCATAGCATCGGGCAGATTTGTTTCGGGACTGCTGAGCAAAAAACTCAAGCCCCGCACGCTTATATTCTGCGGCGAAATTCTCGTGGTCTTGGCGGTCATAATGCTTGCCTTGCCGACAAACGCCGTTTTTGCGGGCATCGCACTGTTTTTGATCGGGTTCGGCATCGCACCGGTTTATCCCAATCTTATGCACCTGACACCGTCGATATTCGGCGAGGACGTTTCGCAGTCGGCAATGGGCGTGCAGATGGCTTCCGCCAGTGCGGGAATACTTATCGCCCCGGTGATTTTCGGTCTGCTTGCCGAAATTGCCGGCACCGCCGCACTGCCGTTTTATATGCTTGCGATATGTGCCGTGCTTTTGTCGGCAACCGCCGTTTCAAACAAGGCGAGTAATTAAATATAAAAAAACAGGGCAGGCGACTTTGATATGCTCCCCATAGAGTAGACACTCGAAATAACAAAAATTTCGAGACTAC
>CAYOCM010000076.1:0-4882 GCA_964402515.1 uncultured Ruminococcus sp.
TGCTGAATGTGAAATTTTCGGGATAATAATGCGTGGTTATGCGCACATCGTTTGTTGTAAAATCGGTGGTAAACGGATGCTCGGTCTCGCCGCAGATGCATCTTTTGGGATCGAGTTTTTCAAACCGCATGACAAAATCGGTAAGCACGCGCTGTTTGTCGGTATCAAACGTACCGGTCAAAAACGAGCTGTCGATTTCGGGTTGCTTTTGTATCTCGGCGATAAGCGGCACGATCTCTGATTTTATAACTTCAAAAAAGTTGTCGGCGCGCGTCGTATCAAGACCTTCTTCGTGCGAATCGAGCATGACGTCATAAGGCGCCTTATCGGGCTTATAATATCCGGCAAATTCTATCTGCGTTTCGAGCAAACGTTTAAGGTAAGGTGCAAACGACGCATAATCGTTGCCGAGTTTGGCATCATGCCAAACGGCACTCGACTCGCTGCAAAGTTTGGTGAACGCGGTATATTTTTCTACCGGAATAGACTGCATATATTCACGCTCTTTGTTAAAGAGTTTTACATTGCGCAGCTGTATTTCGTCAAGTTCGTCGGAATGCGAAAGCAGATGATCAACCGCTTTGCAGATTTCATCCGATGTCGCAAGCCCGTATGCAAGTTCGCTGAGATACGAAAGCGTAGCGCCGCGGTTATACGCCGAGGCCGCAGGCGCAACGGTTGCTCCGTCATAATAAAGCACTCCGCCGGCATGGTTTAATGCGCCTATCTTGCGCTGAACGTCGTTTAAATAAGAAAGTGCGTTCTTTGTTTCGGTATTCATGTTTTATTTCTCCTCTTTCGGCGGCATAAGAGCCTTAATTATATCTCTGCGGGTAACTATACCCGACAGGTATCCGCGGTCATCGATAACCGGTATAAAGTTTTGCTTTTTTGCAAGTTCGAGCAGGTCGTCAAGGTCGGCACCTATAGTGACGGCACGGTATTTTGTGGTGTTTAATATCTCGCCGACGGTGACGCTTTGCGTGCGGCGCAGGTCTATAGCATTGCCTTCGAGGCATTCGCCGTAAAGATACCACAGCAGGTCACCCTCGGAAAGCGTGCCGAGATATTTATTGTTTTTATCTATAACCGGTATCGCGGAATAACCGTGATGACGCATTTTTTCAAGCGCCTGTCTTATAGTGTCGCCGTCGAGCACGGCAGACACCATGCTTTTGGGCGTAAGTATGAGCGGAATATTCATAGACATGCCTCACTTTCTTTTATATATATTAATATCGCCGTTTATTAAGCAAGGCTGAAATCGCCGTTATTATTTATCACTCCCGCCCTGCCGTCGTAATTTTGCAATGCGACATCGAGCGTTAAAGCATCGTTGCACCTAAAAGCAACGGGTTTTGACAAAGCAAACAGCTCGGGTGCGACGGCTCTTGCCGCTTCAACGCTGTTTAAGGCTATAACGGCAATATCACAACTTGAAAAATCGCAGGAAAAAATATCGTCGGCGGTATTGCAGACGCACGCATCTGAAAAAATCAGCTCATCCGGCACGGCGTATGCGTTTTGCCAATCGGCAAGTCCGTCAAACGACGGCTTAGGCAGTTTAAACATATCTTTTTTCTCATTAAGCATACCGCGCAGATGCGAAATATGCGTACCGTCGGTGCCGCAACAACCGCCTATGACGGTAACGCCGAGATCTAAAAGTTTTTGACAGCCGTCGGCAAACTCATCCAAGGTGAGCGGCGATTCGGGCAGGCCGCCGTTGGGTTTTGCTATAACGGGAATACGCGCAAACGGCATTGCTTCACGCAAAGCGTTATATACGACATCGGGACCTTCGGAACAATTTATTCCCGCGGCACAGGCGCCGAGCGACTGCGCGATAACAAGCGCGGCTGCGGCAGACATGCCCGACAGAGTTCGTCCCGAGCCGTCGACTGTGACCGTAACCGCAAAAGGTATGCCGCATTGTTTTGCGGCAAAAGCAAACGCACGTATGTCACCGGCACTCATCAGCGTTTCGCCGACGACAAACGATGCGCCGCCGTCTTTGATCGCCTCTATCTGTTCTTTATATACATCGACAAGCTCGCCGATATCGGTGTCGCCGAAAGGTTTTGTAAAAAGTCCCGTGGTGGTTACCGACGCGGCGACGGTACATCTGTCGCCGGCGTTTTTGACTGTAAGTTCGGTGAGTTTTTTGTTAAATTCATAAACTCTGTCACCGAGTCCGTATGCGCCGAGAGAGATACGGTTTGCACCGAATGTGGGCGCGTATATCACATCCGAACCTGCATTGATATACATATTTTGTATATCGCAAAAAACATCCGGATGATTAATATTCCATTCTTCAACACAGACACCGCCGGGCATGCCGCGCTTATAAAGATTGGTTCCCATGGCGCCGTCAAGCAAAATATATCCGTCAAACATAAAAACACCTCAAGTATTCTGTCTGACAACATTATACACCATTTAAGCCATTTTGCAATGTTTTTATTGTATTTTGTGTATGCGCGTGTTATAATGCGCTCGGTTAGAAATACGGTTAACCGAGAAAGGAACGAATATGGAACTTATCGATTTTATCAAGCAAATGCTTGCCGATCCCATGCTGCTTGTTTCGACGGTATTGACGCTGGGCGTAATACTTGTCAACGGTTGGACCGATGCCCCAAACGCTATAGCCACCTGTGTTTCAACGCGTGCGATAGGGGCGCGCGCGGCGATAATAATGGCGGCGGTGTTTAATTTTTTGGGCGTCTTGATAATGACAGCAGTCAACAGCAAAGTTGCCGCGACAATATACAACATGGTGGATTTCGGCACCGATTCAAAATCGGCGCTCATAGCTCTGTGCGCCGCCATGGCCGCAATAGTCGTATGGGCAACGGCAGCATGGTATTTTGGCATTCCCACCAGCGAAAGCCATGCGCTTATCGCGGGACTTACCGGCGCTGCCGTGGCAATACATGGCAGTTTTGAGGGTGTTAACCCTGACGAATGGATAAAAGTGGTTTACGGCATAATACTCTCGACATTGCTCGGCTTTGCTGCGGGATTTATTTGCTCAAAACTTACGGTATTGGTATTTAAAAATCGCAATCGCCTTGATTCGGGTAGATTTTTTGCGGGCGCACAGGTGGCAGGCGGAGCCGCCATGGCATTTATGCACGGTGCGCAAGACGGCCAAAAATTCATGGCAATATTTTTGCTCGGCGAGGCGCTTGTCGGAGGCAATGTTACGAGCTCTTTTGAGGGTACTCCCGAAACATGGCTGATGGTGCTCGTTTCGCTTGTTATGGGGCTGGGCACGTCAATAGGCGGATATAAGATAATCAAAAGCGTAGGCATGGATATGGTCAAATTAAAACCGTATCAAGGATTTGCTTCAGATCTTGCCGCCACGCTCTGTTTGCTGTTTTCGTCGCTTACCGGCATTCCGGTCAGTACTACGCACACCAAGACAACCGCCATAATGGGCGTGGGTGCCGCAAGACGTATGAGCAACGTGAATTGGAGTATTGTCAAAGAACTTGTGCTCACTTGGGTATGCACGTTTCCGGGGTGCGGACTGTTAGGCTTTGGAATGGCAAAACTGTTTTTATTATTATTTGCATAAGGAGATATTAAAATGGCTAAAAAGAGCAATAACTATTTTGAACTGATCAAAAAGCAAGCGGCATATTGTGTCAAAGCATCAAACCTGCTTGAAAATACACTGTCCGGATTTGTTGCCGACAGGCTTCCCGAATACCGTGCGCAAATGCACGCGATCGAGCACGATGCCGACGACATTCACCACGACATATTAAACAGACTTTCTACCGAGTTTATAACCTCTATCGATCAAGAGGATATTTTGCGCCTTGTGCAGATAATAGACGATATAACCGACGCGCTCGATGAGGTGATACTTGATATTTATATGTATTGCGTCGACAGTATTCCGCAACATGCGGTCGAGATGTCGAGCACGGTAAGCCGTTGCGTAAAAGCTCTTTACGAGGCGACCGAAGAACTTAAAAACTTTAAAAAACCCGAAACTTTGCGCACAAAGCTCGTCAAAGTAAACGACATCGAGTGCGAAGCGGACGAGATTTATACCGATGCAGTTCACGAACTTTTTGCTTCAAGCGCCGACGCAAAAACTCTGTTTTGCGGCAAAGCGGTTTACGAAAGCCTCGAGGACTGCTGCGACCTTTGCGAGCACGCCGCCGATGTGATTGCGCAAGTCATAATTAAAAACACATAAAAACGACAAAAAAATTAATGCAAAAAACGCTTGACAAACGGCAGTGCTTATGATAATATATTTTTTGCAATCCGCACGGCCTTTTAGTCAAGTGGCTAAGACGTCGCCCTCTCACGGCGAAGGCAGGGGTTCGACTCCCCTAAAGGTCATAAAAAGTACGCTTATCGGCGTACTTTTTTATTTTATTGTATAACGAAAACCACCTGCTAAGCAGGTGATTTTCGTTATACAACAAAGCCGCCACTCGTTAAAATCCGGGTGGCGGCTGTTTGTGTTTTATAGATTAAGATCAGAGAATATTCCGTACCAATATACTTGAGAACGAGTACATTCTTGCGCTTCTGCCGATACCTGCTCGCCGTTAGACCTGCGATGGTAAATTGATAAGATATCATCACACTCTTTTTCTTGAAGGAGCCTTCTTTTGACAGCGCATTTGGGATCGTGATCGTGAGCGGATTCTACATAAAGATTATCGTTATCGGTAAATACGTAAAACCATTTGAAATCTTTGCGAGTATAGCTGCATAAGTGCCTGTGCTTGTACTAAACAGTCCTCCAGTGAATAAGGTTTCCCCATATAAGCGTGAGCACCAGAACGCAGCGTAGCGTTGAAATTCTCCCATCCCATCGCTTTCCTTTCCACGAAAATCGGAAGAT
>CAYOCM010000077.1:0-4843 GCA_964402515.1 uncultured Ruminococcus sp.
CATGGGCAGACACATTTGCCCGCTTCAGACCTCTGAATTCACACACATCTCTTGCTGTTACCAAATCGGGATTATTGGCAAAGAACAATAGAATTCCGATTGCGGTATGTGGGATGCCCGTTTCCCTGCTCAACGGCATTAATGCCTGTTCATACGCCAAGCCAAGTTTTTTGGCGTATCCGTTCATCTCCTGAATCGTAATCATTTGCTAAGCCTCCTTGTTGTATATTTCCGAATTGTTCATTATTGTACAATGCAGCAATAAGAAATACAAGAAACTTGTAATGAATAATATGTAAAAAAATATGAGGCAAAATTTTCGCTGTAACCGCCACGACAATAATTGCATTGTACGTACCTCCGTAAAATTCATAATATCATGAAAATTTCCGCAATTTGGCAAAAAAATAAGCAATGCCAAGTTCTAAAAAACTCAGCATCGCTCATTTTGTTGTTCATGACAAATGTCGCAAAATAGTAAAATTGTTTGTTTAACTGTTTTACGAACACCCGGCAACAGGGCGGACCTTTTGTATATATGTTTTGATCAGATGCGTTTTTTGATTGCATACCCGGCGGCACATACGGCAGCCAAAAGTGCAAACACTGCTATAAAAGGAACGTCGTCGCCTGTTGCGGGGATATCAGAAGCATCTGATGCAAGGTTGGCTTTAAGCGCCGATATCTCGTCGTCGGTAAGACCCATAGATTTGATATAACGCTCGGCACATTCTGCGAGATCTGCGCTGTAAATATCATCGGTTTCAAAAGCAGCAGACAACGATTTTATTATGTTGCCTTCGGCAATAGCGTTATATTTGTCGCTGCCGACCTCAACACCGTAATAGTTGACATACGAAATCATATAATCGGTAACCACCTCGTCGGCAGTGGCACCCATCAGGCATTCAAGCAATGCGCTGACAAATCCCGCTCTGTCTTTGCCCTCGGTGCAATGAACTGCATAAACACCTTTGTTTTGTGCAAAAAATTTAAGTCCGTCGGCAAGTGACGACTTAAAGCTGTCAGCCGTAAAATCGTCATCAAGTGAAAGGTAAATTACTTTTTGCCCCGAATAATAAGTACTTGAAAAACCCTCATATTTTGCCGCTTCTTCGGCGGTGTCGCAAAGATTCATAATAACGGTAACACCTGCGTTTTTGAGGGCCGTATCGGCATAAGTATTACGTCCGAGTTTCGAATTTATAGGTGATGATGTGCGGTAGAATATATTCTTGCCCATTCCTGTGGTAGCGATAAGTCTGAAATTTGCAAACTGTTCATCGCTGAGATCGGCATAATCGCTTCTTTCGTTGGTACGTACAAGCTCACGCAGTATGTATTCGGCACGGTATCCCTGTTTTTCAGACATCTCGAATTTTACATCAATAGGGAAAGCAACACCCTCAGCAGCCGTCCAATACCACGATTTATCTTCGTTAACATGCTTGTCGGCAATGCCGTATTCTGTTGCAAAGTTGCCCATATTGATTGCAAGCGATACATATCCTTCGGCTTCTGCAACAATCGCGGGTTTGCCCGAGTCGACATACGAATAGGTGGGGATTACCGGCAATTCAAGCGACTTGCCGTTAAAAGTGACTTTGACGATATCGCCGTATTCAAAACCGAATTCATCAAAGAATCTTTCTGCCGTGCAGTTGGTGATAACATTGCCGTATTTGGTCATCCAAACATTGTTTTCAAGGCCGCCGATAACTATATCTCTGATAGTTATATTGCCCTTTGGTGCGGCATATTCTTCACCGATAACGCCGTTAAGCGCCACAGTAATATATTCCATCAAAACCTCGTCCAAAGGCAGACCTGTATCAAACTTTTCGGTTGCGGATGCAAACGCATAATATGTGTCTCCGCCCGATGCGGCAAAGTTGTGAGTAACAACGGCATAAACAGCGTCTTTGTCAAACTCTTTGCCGTTAATATCAGTTATGGTAACGCGGTTTATGGTCTTTGGACCGTAATATGTCGAGCCGGGATATGTCTCGTCGTTTGCGTCATATTCTTTGGTCGTGTCTATAACGATATGCATTCCCGAAATCTGAGGAAAAGCGCCGACAGCGGCAGGGGTGCAATAAGTTGATGCCTCAAGCGCTTCGAGCAGTTCGGTGCCCGAAAGATACACAACCGTAAGTGTGTTGCCAAACGGCAATACTGTGTTTATGTCTTTTTTTGTTATATCGCCTTTTGAGATAGAGGCGCGAATTCCGCCGCCGTTGGTTATGGCAACAACATGATCGGCATCGACCGAGACGCTTCCTTGATCTTTGTTAATTGCCCACATCATAGCTTCGGTAATAAGGTCACCGAGGTTGGTTTCTTCGGTACGGTTTCCGGGCGCCTTTTGACCGTTAAGGTCAACAAGCGACTCTGCAAAAACTTGTCCGTATTCCGCTTCTACCGCGCTGTTGATTTCATTTGCGACAGCCGTCACCGTGGGATCATCCTCGATATCGGCGGTTGAAACATTTTTGTTTTCAATTATTTTTTTGGTCTGCTTGTCGATAACGACAACGCCTATGTTGGCAAACGCGGTGCCGGTTGACTGTATCGGCTCGCCGTTTGCGCCGGAGGTCATCACGGTGTGCGAATGTGCGTCGATTAAAAGGTCAACGCCCGTGATATTTGCATAAAGGTCATACGAGGTATTTGGTTCCGATTCTTGATCAACACCCAGGTGAACAAGTCCGATTATAACATCGGCGCCGTCGGCACGCAGGTTGTCAATCTGTTTTTGAGCGCATTCATACATCTTGTTGTCGCCCAAAAAAGTTAAGCCTTTGATAAGCGCGGGGTTGGCTTTGGTCTGAGCTTCGGGTGTTTCAAGTCCAAAGAAACCTATCTTTACATCGTCTTTTTGAATAATAACCGATGCATCAAAGATAGTTTTGTCTTGTGCGTCAAAAACATTGGCGCACAGCACCTTAAACTCGGCCTGCAGCATGTTGTCTGCAAGCTGCTGGTATCCAAAATCAAACTCGTGGTTGCCGATGGTAGCGACGTCATATCCGACGGCATTCATCATTTTAACGGCGTTTAACCCCTTGTTTGAACTGACCGCAACGGTGCCCTGGCTGTAATCGCCCGCATCGGCCAGAATTACCTCTGCACCGCGTGAGACATATTCATCTCTTAAAGCGGCGATCTTTGCATAGCCGTCAATGGCTCCGTGCACGTCGTTTGAGTGCAGGATGACTATCATGCCCGTCATATCCTGCTCGGCGACGACCGAAGGAACAAACACCGACAGCAAAATGACCAGCACGACTAAAACGTTGACAAATTTGCGCATATAATAACCTCCCTAAAGTTATAATTAATTTTACAATGCGCCAAAACGCTTGTCAAGCGGCGTTTTGCAATAAAATAATATATATATCAAAACAAGTATAGGATAAATGTCACAGACACAATAGGTTGCACTGTCTAACCTTTTGCATAAAAAAGCCCTCCCGCAGGGGAGGGCAGCAATCTTGAAGTTGTGCTTGTTATGATAATTTGTTGAAATTGAAATATTTATTAAACATTTCACTGGTGAGGCATTTCACTCCATCTTTAAGAGTGTATACGTTGCAGTAGCTATAATCACCGTAGAAATTGTGTTTATTTATTTGTTTTTCCAAATTCTTTATAATTATTCCATTTTTTATTTCACCATACTCTTTATATGTATTAGTCATTGATCTATTTTGATTTGCCGAATTATAATCATAAACCTCAACATAATTTGTATCTCCGTAATGGCATACAGTTGCTGTTGCCTCAAGATATATGTGTATACCATTTAAGGATGCATTGTTGGAAATATCCAGAGCAGTTGTTCTTACGATAATATCAGTATCGTAGTGACTTATGAAATTAAGGGATATGCGTTCATAGGTAGTACTATCAGGTTGCCATTCACCCGCATCGAATCCACCGCAGAATATCAAAGTTGGGCGTTTATCAAACAAACTGGTAATAGCAAATCCTTTTTCAGCGTAAACGGAATAATAAGTCATGGAAATGTTTCTTAAATTAGAATACGTATCCCACAGCAAAGCTTGTTTGCTGAAGTCGTCGGGGTTGTTCAAGCTGAATGATCCGCTGACGCCTTTTGTTGGATCGGGGGTGTACATTACTTTGCCGGTATTGCCGGATTCTTTAACTACCGCAAATTTGCTTATAGACTGATCCCACAGTATTTTTTCACCGTCTTTGCCGTTTCCGTCATAAGTGTTTATAACATTTATGATTGCATCGACGCTGTTAAGTTGCATGTTGCTAAAACTTATCTTTTTTTGAGCAAGAGCCTCAAACATTGCATGCATAGTCGGTTCGGTGGGGGTAACGTCTTTACTTGCATTGTTTAATGCCAAAACTAACTGATATTTATCATCGGCAAGTTTTTTGTGATTGCAACCAGCGTTGTTGCAAACATTATATATCTTGCCGTCTATCTCTTTATATTCAAGGTTATGACCTTTTGCCTTGATGCTCTCTGTTTTTGTTGCGCCGCAACCGCTGCGTTCGCAGGTATAAGTCTTTACACCATCTTTGGTGCAGGTTGCCGCGGTGGTCACGTTGCCGGCGCCCCAATCATGGCCATAAGCCTGTGTGACTCTAAAGCCGTCAAATTCGCTTATGGCATTTTCGTCACTGAATATTTTACCGCAAGAGCAAAGCCAATATTCTGCCCAACCTGCCTGACCGCAAGTTGCCTCTTGTGCCTCATACTTAGTTAAAGTATCTTTAGAACAAACATGTGCGGGTTCGGTTATCTCGGCAGTATCAAATGCGGCAACTATTATTTTAAAATCGGCGCGGAAAAATACCGTGGTTT
>CAYOCM010000078.1:0-4837 GCA_964402515.1 uncultured Ruminococcus sp.
ATTATATGGAGGTATTTAAAATGAAAAAAAGACCTAAGCTTATTGTAGCGGTTTATCTGTTTGTTCAGTCACTCGCTTTCTTTATCGCGTTTTTGCTTACCGCAAAAAAGCAAAATAAGCTTTCGACGGTATTTGCGGTGATCGCGGGCGCAGGTTTCATCGGCGGCGGCGCTCTGTTGTATCTCGACCAAAAAGAATGCAAAAAATCTTGTGCCGATCCCGATTTTGACGAGATCGACGAAGATTTCTGTGATCTCGACACCGACGAAGACGACATCGTCTGCTCTTTTGACGACGAGCAGGAAGAAGCCTGATTACAATTTAATATCAAATTATTTTGAAAAATACAGCGAAAAGCTGTATTTTTCTGTGTTATATACTTTGTAAGTAAAAAACAGCAAATACAGGAGGAAAAAATCAATGCAACAACAAAAAGGCGGCATTTCGGTCAATACCGAAAATATATTTCCCGTCATAAAAAAATGGCTTTATTCCGATAAAGATATATTTGTGCGCGAGGTTTTGTCAAACGCTTGCGACGCTATAACAAAGCACAAAAGGCTTGCGTCGCTCGGCGAGACCGCAGAAAGCAAAGAACCTTATGCCATAACAGTTTCTGCCGACAAAGAAGCAAAAACTTTAACTTTCAGCGACAACGGCATAGGAATGACCGCCGACGAGGTTATGACTTATATCAATCAGATCGCTTTGTCGGGCGCTATGGATTTTATCTCAAAGTATGAGAGCGCCGAAAATTCCGACAGCGGCATAATAGGCCATTTCGGACTCGGATTTTATTCGGTATTTATGGTTGCCGACAGCG
Source organism: uncultured Ruminococcus sp. (assembly GCA_964402515.1). Classification (GTDB taxonomy): domain Bacteria; phylum Bacillota; class Clostridia; order Oscillospirales; family CAG-382; genus Coliplasma. Next base: position 824 of record CAYOCM010000078.1, read on the forward strand.
CCGAAATAATAACAAAGTCATACACCGACGCTCCCGCAGTGCATTGGACATGCACCGAATCCAGCGAGTATACTCTTGAAGACGGCGAACGCGAATCACGCGGTACGGACATTATACTGCATGTTTCGGATGACGAAGCCGAATATCTCGAGCATGAAAGAATACACCATATACTTGATAAATACTGCTCTTTTATGCCGTATCCCATAACATTTGACGGCGAATCGGTCAACGATACAGATCCTATATGGCAGCGTAATCCTTCGGATGTGACCGACGAAGAATATATTGCGCTCTATAAAAAACTGTTTGACGATTATCGTGACCCCTTGCTCTGGGTGCATATCAACGCCGATTATCCGCTTAATTTTAAGGGAATCCTTTATTTCCCGGCAAAAAAGAACGATTATGAGAGCTATGAAAGCAAGATAAAACTGTTTTATAACTCTGTGTTTGTGTCCGATAATATTCCCGAAGCGTGCCCGTCTTACCTTATAAACCTACAAGGCGTGCTCGATTGCCCCGAATTACCGCTTAACGTTTCGCGCAGTTACCTGCAAAGCGATGCTTATATCAAGCGTGTCGCGCAACATATAGCAAAAAAAGTTGCCGACAAATTAAATGCGCTTTATAACAATGAACGCGAAAAATACGAGCAGATATGGGATGGTATAAAGCCGTTTATAGAATACGGTTGTATAAAAGACGAAAAATTCAGCGACCGTGTATCCGATATCGTTTTGTTTAAAAAACATTCGGGCGGCTATTGCACTCTTACCGAATATATGGGCGACCGCACCGAATGCACCGTTTATTACGCTTCCGATATCAACGAACAACATTATTATGTCGATCTGTTTGAACAAAAGGGCGAGACCGTGCTTGTTTGCGATATGATGCTTGACAACAGTTATTGCAGTTATATCGAAAGCAAAAAGCCCGGCATAAAATTTATGCGTGTCGATGCCGCTGTCGGCAAACTTGACGGCGAGGACGAGGCAGACGGCGATGAAAAACTTAAAGAACTGTTTGCGCTTGCAATTAACGACGAATCGCTTGAATATGAATTTGTCGCACTTGAAGATACCGCAGCGCCCGCACTTATTTCAAGCGACGAAAGCAGCCGCAGAATGTCGGATATGATGCGTATGTATGCACAGATGGGCGAAGGCGTGGCGGATGCTTTCCCCGTAAAAGAGACTTTGGCAATCAATGTCAACTCTGCGATAATCAAAAAGATATCCGAGCTTTATGCCGATGACGAACAGGCTCGGCAAAAAGCAAAACGTATGGCACGTCATGTCTGGCTATCGGCAAAATTGCTTTCGGGCAAACTCGACAAAGCACTGATGCTCGAGTATGTCATGCTTAACAACGAACTTTTGACAGAGATATAATAAAACAGGGCTGCCGCGACAGCCCTGTTTTTTCATAAATAAAGGCTATGCCGTTATCAAGCGGCATAGCCTTTAAAACCTTTTAAAATATAATCAGTGAACAATGCACTTTTCGGTCTCGGGATCAAAGAAATGAATGTGATCAAGGTCGAGAGCGATAGTAACGGTATCGCCGGGGTGAGCGACGGTTTGCGAAGAAACGCGCGAGATAACGTTTGTTTCCTGACCGAGTCTGAGATACAGATAGGTCTCGGCACCCATAAGTTCGGTGAACTCGATATAGCACTGAATGTGGCTGTCGGCAAATTTTTCAAGATAAACCTGCTCGTTGTGGAACAGTTCGGGACGTATGCCGGCGATGACCTGCTTGTTGTAATAAGGAGCAAGGGGCTCGTTGCCAAGCTCGTCTCTGAGCTTGAATTCGGGAACCTTAAACTCGATATTCTCAAAGCTGAAATACACGTTGCCGTCAACCTTCTTTTTAAGGTCGCCGGTGATAAAGTTCATTTGCGGTGTGCCTATAAAGCCAGCAACGAATATGTTGCAGGGTTTGTCATAAAGGTTTTGAGGTGTGTCGACCTGTTGGATGATGCCGTCCTTCATAACAACTATACGCGATGCCATGGTCATAGCCTCGACCTGGTCGTGGGTAACGTAAATGAAGGTGGTCTGCAGTTTTTGATGCAGTTTTGTAAGCTCTGTTCTCATCGCAGCACGCAGTTTTGCGTCAAGGTTTGACAGAGGCTCGTCGAGCAGGAAGACCTTAGGCTCACGAACTATCGCACGACCCAAAGCAACACGCTGTTTCTGACCGCCCGAAAGAGCCTTGGGCTTACGGTCAAGCAGGTGAGTGATGTCGAGTATGCGGGCAGCTTCTTCGACACGGCGTTTGATCTCTTCTTTACGAACTTTGCGCAGTTTAAGACCGAATGCCATGTTCTCAAAAACAGACATATGAGGATAAAGTGCATAGTTCTGGAACACCATGGCGATATCTCTGTCTTTAGGAGCGACATCGTTGACGCGCTTGCTGTCGATAAAAAGGTCGCCCTCGGTAATTTCTTCAAGACCGGCGATCATACGAAGCGTGGTCGTCTTGCCGCAGCCTGAAGGGCCGACGAGAATAATAAATTCTTTGTCTTTGATTTCAAGATTGAAATCGGATACGGCGGTGACGCCGCCGGGGTACTTCTTATACATATGTTTAAAGAGTACGCTTGCCATTGATAAACCTCCATATGAGGACAGAGTATTTGTGCCCTCGTTTTTCTACTTGATATAATAACAAAAAAATGCAAAAAATAAAAGTGCTTATTTACCCAAAAATGCAGGCCAAAGTTTAGATATGTTGCATAATAATCTGCATTTTTTGCTCATTCTTGTACAGTTTTACCCGAAATTTCAAACAAATGTTCGATTTCCTCGGCAGTCAGATAACGCCATTCTCCGACATTCAAATCGGCATCGGCAGACAGCGATGCAAAGCTTTTGCGATGCAAAGATACTATTTTGTTGCCCACGGCTTCAAACATTCTTTTTACCTGATGAAACTTGCCCTCTCTCAAAGTAAGCAGTGCGCTGCGATTGTCGACGATAACAAGTTCGGCAGGCAGGGTGGGGCGGCCTTCGCCTATGTCGACGCCTGAGGCGAATATCTCGGCGTATTCGGGCTTGATATCATATTTGCAAGTACACAGATATACCTTGTCGACATGGTGTGACGGCGACAGCAACATATGCCCCAATACACCGTCATCGGTAAGCAGCAGCGCTCCCGTCGTATCTTTGTCAAGTCGGCCGACGGGGCTTATGCGGTGACTGCCGAATGCGTTGCCGAAAATATCCATTACGGGTATACCGTCGCGTTCGTCGGTCGAACATACATATCCTGCCGGTTTGTTTAAAAGTATATACAGATATCTTGAATACGCTATTCGTTTTCCGTCAAGGCGCAGGTCGTTTTGCTGTGTGACTTTTATCGAGCAGTCGGATATTCTTTTGCCGTCAAGCGTTATACGTCCGCTTTTTGCCGCGGCACGCGCTTCGCTGCGCGTAAGTAATCCCGAGGCGGCAATTATTTTGTCGATTCGTTCGTTGTAAACTTTCATTGTTTTTGCATGTCACGGCTTTTCGAATCCGTGAATAAATCCTTCTCCGGTCACACCGCAGACGTCTCCCGCTATGACCTTGTCTTTATATATGATGACCGTTGCCAATACGGTGCCGTCGTAGCCGTCATAATTCGTTACCTCAAAAGTATAGCGCATTGCCGTTTTGCCGCTGTATTTTTTAAGATTAAGTCCCTGTGCGCGCTGTATCTCGTTATATTCCTGATAAACGCCGGCAAATTCTTCGGGTATCTTTACCTCGCAACTTTCAACCGGAACATCGGCAAGTTTATAGCCAAAGCCGTTTAAAAATTTTGCGGCATCGTCGGCGTTCGATACGCCGTTGTAATTGGTTGCGACCACCGCAACATCGCCCGGTTTTTCGATCTCGGGAACGACGGCAACGATAGTAACGAGTATTGCTATCGAAAGCACGATAGCCAAAAAGAATTTGATGCCCGAAGCCTTAAGAGTATATACAAACATAGCTCTTATCCTTTCGCAATTTT
>CAYOCM010000079.1:0-4781 GCA_964402515.1 uncultured Ruminococcus sp.
CGATCGGCATTACCCAAAGCGGCAAAGAATCGTCGTTTGTAATAACCGTAAAAAATCGCATTCAGGACGGCAAAATACGCGTCAAGGCAGAGCCTTACACAGTAGGCAACGGTTCGGATACGATAGCTTGGATATCCGATACGCAATATATGACGTCGTTTGAAGACCTCAATTATCTCTATGAAGGCGCGATGAATTATTGCAAAGAGCAATATCAAAGCGGCAATCTTGCATATGTACTGCACACCGGCGATCTTGTCGACAGCACCATATACGGCGACGAACTTGCAAACAAAGAATATACGATAGCATCGAATATGCAAAAAATTCTTGACGATGCGGGTGTTCCCAACGGCGTGGTAAGCGGCAATCACGATGTCTGCCACAAAAGTGCCGACTATAAATTTTTTGCAAAATATTTCGGTGCCGAAAGATATCTGGGCAAACAGTGGTACGGCGGTCAGATAAAAAACAACACGTCACACTATGACCTTATAACCGTGGGAGGCTATGATTTTATCTTTTTGTTCCTCGGCTGTTATGACGAATCGGGCGACGATGTGATATCTTGGGCAGATGCGGTGCTTAAAAAATACAGCGACCGCAACGCAGTCATCTGCACTCACGAATATTTAAAGCCTTCGGGGCATTTCAGCGGCGACAGAGCGCAGGTGATATGGGATAAACTCGCCGTGCCCAACACAAACGTCAAGATGATACTCTGCGGTCACAACGACGGCGTATGCAATCAATGGCGCACGGTAGAAGACACAGACCGCAAGGTCTATGAGATGCTGGCCGATTATCAGTTTGCAGAGCTCGGCAACGATGTCAAGCATGTCGTAAACAACTGCACCTGCGACGGCGAAGGATTTATAAGGCTTTTGTCGTTTGACAGATACGGCGTGATGAATGTGACCACATATTCGCCCGCGCTCGACGATTATGATTATTATGCGTCTTATCAGGATACGTTCAGCGTGCAGCTCGACCTGATAAAAACGGAGCGCTCTATAAAAACCGCGGATATCAAAGTCGGCATCAATCTTAAAAGCGTTCAAAAAGCCGACGACGGCGCAGACGTCAACTTTACGCTTTATGACAGTGGCGAAGTGGGTTCGGCAAGATACACATCGAATATGTCGTTTGAATATACGGCCGAGACCGACGACAATGACTATACCGTTCCGACTCAGCCGGAGCACGGCGACGGATATCAAGGCTTCAAAGGCGTGGCACCGACACTGAGATACGGCATCTCGGGCGATTATGATGCACTTGACTATTTAAACAAAGTCGATCTTATGCCGCAGATGTCGGCACTTGCAAGATCGTCGGGCAGCAGCGATTTTGTCTTGACAAAATCGGATCATGGTATTAATATAACATATAGTGCCGATACGCTGTCATGGACGGCACTCAGAGGCAATGTTTCGGTCGCGGGTTCTGACCTCGGCAAGCATAACAGGCTGTATTTCTCGGTAACTCCGAGCGATAAATCGGCAAAATGGAATATTCTGATATATATCGACGGCAAAGAGATAGGGCTTTCGCAGATGCTTTATCAAAATTTCGGCTATGACGAAACAAATATTCCCGACGATATCACGGGCGTTTGGTCGGGATACATCGACCTATCGGCTTATCTCAAAAGCAATTCGAAAATAACCGCCATAGCGTTTGTTGCCGCTTATGAAAAATACGATTATGCGTTTGACTATCTGTTTCTTGCATCGGCGGACGACACGAGCGAATTGACGTGCGTCATCGACGACACCGCTGTAACTTTAAGCGGCAAAAAAGGCTCACTGTTTACCCCCGACATGATTCCTTATAAACAAGGATATGAGTTTGTCGGCTGGTATGCCGACGCCGAATACACGATTCCGGCGGCATTCCCGTCAAACGGCACGGTCTATGCCGGGTTTAAGCAGGCGGCAGTGCAAAAAGGCAACATCTATCGCAATGACGAGGTCGAGCTTATAGGCGAGATAAAAAATATTTCGCCTCTCGGCACTGCGATATATGCCGTTATCGCGCTGACATTTATTGCCGCGGTAACAGCGACGGCATCAATACTTGCAAAAAAATATAAAAATAAATCCAAAGAGGAAAGATCAACATGACAAACACAGCAAAAAGACTCGTCTTTGCGATATTGGCTGTCGCAATGATGATAACCATGGTCACCGCGGTCTCGGCGGCGGGCTCGGCAACTCTCAAAATATCCGACACCGTACTTGAGGGCGATAATTTCACCTTTAGAGTAACACTCGATGATGTAAGCGATTCAAACGGTGCCGCGGGATTTGAATTTAAGGTAATTTATGACAAAAATGTTTTTGAGTTTGTTTCCGCAACTCCTACATTCCCGGACGACTGGGAAACAAACAATTCGAGCGCATACGAAGATCTTTCGACACTGATCGAAAACGGCAAATATCTTTGCGCGCACATCTCGATAGCCCCGGGCCACGGCGCAGAATCCGGCGAAATTTACATTGATTTTACATTTAAAGTAAACGGCGAAGCCAACGGCAAAACAATAAAACTTTCGGAAATATCAATAGCAAGCGACACGCTTGAAGAGCTTTATAAAGGCGGTGATCTTTCATTTAAAGTGGTTACCGCAAATTCACCCGATGTAAGCAATGAACCTGTTTCGAACGACATTTCCGACGAGAGCACAAACGACATAAGTGATCCCGAAAACAGCGAAGACAGCTCAAGCGATGTCAGCGAGCCTCAAAACAGCGACGAAAGCACAGAGAGCACAGAGAGCACAGAACCCGACACATCGTCAAACGAGCCTTCGAACAGTGAAAGTTCGGTGCCCGAATCAAGTGTACCTTCCGCAGATGACGACAGCACATCAAGCGGCATACCCACTTGGCTGTTTGTGGTCATTATAGCCGCGGTTGTAATAGTTGTCGGCTTAGTCATTCTTATAATCATCAAGCGCAAAAACAGATATTAAACATTAATCAAAATGCTTTGTGTCATCTCGGTTTGGGTTGACACAAAGCAATTTTTGTGATAATATTTGTTTTGGTTTTTTAAAGCAAGCTAATCTGTATCATTGCCAAGGAGGCATATTATGGCAAAATACGATGTCGCCGTCATCGGCGCAGGCACCGCAGGCATTTATGCCGCATACGAACTTATAAAATTAAGGCCCGAACTTAATATCGTCGTGCTCGAAAGCGGACGCGATATATACAGCCGAGGCTGCCCCATAGTTGCGGGCAAGGTCAAATCGTGCATAGGCTGCAAACCCTGTGCAATAATGTCGGGTTTCGGCGGCGCGGGTGCATTCTCGGACGGCAAATATAATTTCACCACCGAATTCGGCGGTTGGCTCGGCGATTATATCGGCAAGCAAGAGCTGATGGAACTTATAGACTATGTCGACGCGGTCAACGTTTCTTTCGGTGCGACTACAGAGGTTTTCTCAACAGACACCCCCGAGGCAAAGGCGCTTGAAACAAAAGCGCTCGGTTTTGACCTGCATCTTTTGCAGGCAAAATGCAAGCATCTCGGCACCGAACGCAACAGACAGATATTGGCAAATATATATGAGTTTTTGCGCACAAAAGTAGAATTCAGATTTTTGACTCCCGTCGAGTGCATAGACAAGACCGACAGCGGATATACGCTCACGCTTAAAAACGGCGGTGACGTTGAGTGCAAGGTATGTGTCGCGGCGCCCGGCAGATCGGGCTGCGCATGGTTTACCGGCATTGCAAAGCATCTCGGCTTGCCCACCGTAAACAATCAGGTTGACCTCGGCGTGCGTGTCGAACTGCCCGCCAAAGTGTTTGAGCATATCACCGACGTGGTTTATGAATCAAAACTCATATACCGCAGCAATCTTTACGGCGACACGGTACGTACGTTCTGCATGAATCCGCACGGCCAAGTCGTTGCCGAAAACGTTGACGGACTTATCACCGTTAACGGCCACAGTTATGCCGATCCCGCATTGCAAAGCGAAAACACAAACTTTGCGTTGCTTGTTTCAAACAGATTTACCGAGCCGTTTAACTCACCCAACGATTACGGCCATCATATAGCATCTTTGTCAAATATGCTAGGCGGCGGAGTCTTGGTGCAGCGTTTCGGCGATCTCGTGCGCGGCGTAAGGACAAACGAGCACAGATTAAGCCACTCAACGACGCATCCCACGCTTGCGGCGACCCCGGGAGACCTTTCGCTTGTATTGCCAAAGCGCCATATGGACAACATCATCGACATGATATATGCGCTTGACAAACTGGCTCCCGGCACGGCAAATTATGATACGTTGCTTTACGGTGTCGAAGTTAAATTTTATTCGGCACGAGTCGAACTCGACGACAATCTCGAGACTCGTTTGCCCGGACTTTATGCCATAGGCGACGGTGCGGGCATCACGCGCGGACTCGCTCAGGCGGGTGCCTCGGGCATCAAAGCGGCAAGAGCCGCCGTTTCAAGGCTTTAATATTAATTCCGACGTCTGTATAAGCCGTCACATACGGCTTTTGCGGGCGTCGGAACTTTTTACCGCATTTTATTGCAAACAATCAAAAAGCACTTGACAATGCGACAAATTTATGTTATTCTGTTCTTCGCTGGTATGGAGAGATGTCCGAGCGGTTTAAGGAGCTGGTCTTGAAAACCAGTGACTCGTCATGCGAGCCGTGGGTTCGAATCCCACTCTCTCCGTCAATATTTTCACCGTCACTTTGGAGAAGTACTCAAGTGGTGAAGAGGCGCCCCTGCTAAGGGTGTAGGTCGGGCAA
>CAYOCM010000080.1:0-4781 GCA_964402515.1 uncultured Ruminococcus sp.
AAGGTCGTCTTTTGAGTGAATTCCGTTGTTGTTTTCGGATATAATATTCAGTTTTCCCGCACCTTTGAGCTTGAGGTCACACACCGAATATATCGCCGCCTTGAGTTCTTCGGTCGCATTCCGCTTGTCTGTTATCGTGTTAACCGTATCTTTTTTTGCCAAAATATCTACGTTGTCTGCATTTGCTATATATATCGGGCAGTCGTTATATGAAATTATACTAAAACCGTCAAGCTCAATCACCGTGTCGGTCTCGTCGGTTATCTCAAATGCCAGTGAGCCGCAGAATTCTCCCGACAGTTCAAAGGTGATCTCCTCTTCGCTTTCGGTGTCGTAAAAGAATGTCAGTCTGCCGCCCTGCGACATCTGATATGTCGCGCCGATCGGATAAACTATGTCGGCATTGTAAGTTATGCCGCTGTCGATGCTTATAACATTAAGCTTGTTATCGTCGGTCTGATCAAGCTTGTAGTCAGTCGCTTCCCGCGTTATCGACCATTCTATCGATATATCGTCTGTTGTTCCGTCGTCCCACGAAGTGTTTTGCTTGTCTTTTAAAGAAATTACGGCGGTATATTCGCCGCATTCGGTCGATGTGTTGCCCGAAATGTCCATAGCATCCGATTTATAACCGTTGGGCATAAATCTGATTTCGGCACCGCTGTATGTGAACGCCGTGTCGGACGATGTGGGTTTTGTATAAATTTTTATACCCGAGTCGGTGCTGTCGTTACCGTTTGAAGCGTCGGCGCTTTCGGTGTTGCTTTTGCCGCTGGGTATCTCGTTTACCGCGCATGACGCAAGTTGCAGACACAAAGCAAACGCAAATATTATGCATATCAGTTTTTTGCAAGTCATAAAAGCCTCCGTATTGGACTTTATTTGTTTTTTTATATTATGTGCCGATTTTAACGCGCAAAACTAAAACGGAACATAAAAAACGCGACCAAAGCGTTTTTGTGCTTCGGCCGCATAAGATTATTGAGCTGATTCAAAACGCGCCTTTATATATTCCGCTATTATCGGTGTTGCCGATTTAATCGAAATATGGCTTGTGTTGATACATAGGTCATACGACGTCATATCTCCCCAACCGGTGCCCGAAATAAGGTCGTGATTTTCAGCACGGCTTTTGTCTATCTTTTTTATCATTTTTATCAGGTCTTTGTCGCTCATATGCTCGTCATCCGATGCTCTGCTGCGGCAACGTTCTACTTTTGATTGCATATCGGCATAAACAAATATGCGAAACGGATTCATATCCGCCAAAATGCTGTCTGCCGCTCTGCCGACTATGATGCAGTCGTCTTTTTGCGCAAGCTCTTTGATTATCCTGCATTGCATGGCGTGCAACTGCGCCGCGCCCGCACTGAAATAAGGCAGCATTGCAAACGAATGCGATATCGTGGCGGGATATGCGCTTATGCTTGCCTCAAGTGTGCGCTCTACATAGTCGCGGTCAAGCGACGATTCTTTTGCTATTGCGGCAAGTATCTCTTTGTCATAATATTTTATGCCGAGCTCGTCCGAAAGCCTTTTTGCTATTTCTCTGCCGCCGCTGCCGAATTGACGGCTCACAGTGATGATCATATGTTTTTTCCTCCTGAATATTCGGTGTGTATATTATAAACCCATTTTTTTTTCGTGTCAATAATTTGACACAAAAAACGCGAGCAATAAGACAAAAAAATAAGCGATATAGACAAAATAGTTGTTGACACAAAATTAACTGTATGGTATAATCTGCTTAAAACAAATGGGAGGATTTGCTTTGAATTACGAACATAACAAAAAATATTTTTCCGCTACGCTTTTCAGCAAACTTGCAGTGCTTTGTTGGTGCCTGACGGCTGTCGGCGCGGTAGTCTTGTTTCTCAGAATATTCTCTTTGTGGTATATCTTCGGCATACTCGGCGTCATATCATGTGTGCTTGGTTTTGTTTTTTCGAGTTATTCTATGAAAGATTCGGAATACGACGAGATATGCCAAACCGTCTCTGAAGGTTTTAAACCCGAGTTTATCGAGTATGTCAAATCCTATATCAATCGCGGCAACGCTCACAACCGCAATGTCGAAGAAATAGACAATTCGTGCCTCTCGTTTTCATCAAGTTACATTTACGGTGAAGGTATGCTTGTAAAATGCGGTTCCGACAAAAAGATACGCACTTCAAAATATTCGGTAACCGGTTGTTACCTCGGCAAAAAAGCGCTTATAGTCGGTTATGTCGACAAATCACTGATCTCGGATGAGGGACATAAGGATATTTCCGCTTTTGAATATGTAAATATGACAAAAGCCGAGGCATACCGTCCCGAAACGTTATCCGAACTTGCCGATTATTGCACGGTGAAAATTTGCCAAACCGACGGCACGGCTTTTGAATTTATAAAGGCAAACGATGCCGAACTTGATAAACTTGTCGAACTTATCAATACTCGCATTGCACAGACAAAAAGCATATAATTAATTTTTATAAAGGTGCTCAAAGGCCGTTTGAAACATGAGACCATACCATTTCAAACGTCTGTGAGCATCTTTTTTTGTTTATATTTCACAAATTAAGGCGCGGTTTTTGGTTATGCTGTTGATTTTTTTATATAGATGTGATATAATAAGCCCAATCAATGATCCGGAGGGATAAGATAATGAAAAAAATATTGGCACTTTTGTGCACATTTGCGATTTTGCTTGCGTTTGCCGCTTGTACAGACGGCTCGGGCAATGTTTCGGATGACGGCAGTTCGTCTGCCGCATCATCAACCGATACGCCTTCGGCAGATGCCGATGTATCCGACGAACCCCAGTCAAGTGAGACCGATGACGAAAGCAGTGTGCCGGATAATTCAAACGAAGAATCGAGCGGTGAATCAAGCGAGATCTCGGATGATGCCGTGCTTGAAATGCCCGAATATATAGACAATTTTATCTCGACGGCGGCTATATCAACAAATTTGCGTGCCACTGATGCAACCTCGATAAGGCTGACCAAGATCAATGAGGCAGCATCATACGGCGACGTCGCGTTATTTACGCATGATTTTTACGGCAAAAATATCGAATTTGACGGTGATGCGGCCGATTATGCCGTTTTTGTCGCAGAATACGACCACAAAAATTTCGGCACTTTTATCACCTCTAAAAAAGCGGTGGGTGAATATGACGGTTCCGATATAACTATACCCGACGACGGCTTTGTTTTGGTGATACATAAGACACAAAAAGATATGATCGACCGCATGACTCGCGTCGACGGCGAAACATCGCTGTTTGTTGCGGGTGTGCAGACATGCGATGTCGGCTATACCATTACAAAGACCGATACTCCCATAACCATTGACGGCGTTATAGATGACGAATGGCAATTTTATAAGATCGACACCATCGACGAAAACAACTCAAAATGGACATATTCCAATTTTAACGACGGCAATTATTATACCACCGCAGAATATTATGTATGCTTTGACGACCGGTATGTTTATCTTGCCGTAGTTGTAAATTCGCCTTATCATTATTGCCCCGTCACACCTGCAGAAGCAAACGGCATGTGGAAGTATGAATGCATTCAGGTCAAAGTCTCTGTCGAAGACCCCAAAGGCGAATATATCGCCGAACACTATGACCATGTTATCGACAAGACGGCCGACAACGACGGCATAGTCAGAGCATACGGATTTGCCGTGAATGACGACGGTGAGACATGTTATTATGAAAACAGCCCTAAAAACAAGACGTTCGGCGGCAAAGCTGTCTGCAAGCGCGATGACAAGGCACAGACCACGGTTTATGAGATAGCTTTCGATATGTCCGAGTTCGGTGTTTCGATAGCCGACCTTGATACCATAGGACTGACCTTCTCTATCAACTCCACTAACGAAGACGATGTTGCAAAAGGCACATGGCGCAACCTGATACTCAGAGACGGCGGCGGCGTAATAGGCCGCAACGACTGGGCAAAGATACCGTCGGTTTCTTTGATGCATTAATTAATAAAGCGGTATTAAAATGACATTGGTAATAATGGCTGCCGGACTCGGCAGCAGATACGGCGGTATAAAGCAGGCAGACCCGCTTAACGAGCACGGTGAATTTATTATAGATTATTCTATATACGATGCGATAAAAGCCGGGTTTGACCGTGTGGTATTGATAATACGCCCCGAACATCACGAGATATTCAAATCGACGATAGGCAAGCGCCTTGAGGGATATATCAAAGTCGATTATGCTTTTCAGCGTATCGACGACGTTCCCGAACCTTATAATAAAACTCTGCGCCAAAAACCGTGGGGGACTGTACAGGCGGTGCTTTCATGCCGCGATATGATAAAAGAGCCTTTTGCCGTAATAAACGCCGATGATTTTTACGGCAGAGAGACATTTATAAAAATGGCCGATTGCTTAAAAAACACAAAAAAATCGAGTATTCCGGTTTTCAGCATGCCGGGATACGTGCTTTGCAACACACTCAGCAAAAACGGACATGTTACCCGTGCGGTCTGTCTGACATCGGATGACGGTATGCTTTCGCAGATAGTAGAGCGCAAGCGCATAATAGCTCAAGGTGCAGGCGCGGCTTATATCGATAACGAAGAAAATGCCGTTGAACTTGACCCTATGAGCATAGTTTCTATGAATTTCTGGGGTTTCGACGAGCGTGTATTTGATCTGTTCGGCGACAGTTTCAATACATTCCTTGCCGAAAACGGCAAGAGTCCGACAGCCGAATATGTTTTGAGCACGGCGATAGGCGAATGCATTGCCGCCGGCAAATGCG
>CAYOCM010000081.1:0-4763 GCA_964402515.1 uncultured Ruminococcus sp.
GGCGTGCTCTGCCCTCTGTTTTGATAACTTTAAAAGCCATAAAATACCTCGGGGAATAGTTAGTGAATAAGTGAATAGGTAAAAGATTCAGCGGTCAAAGAGTTTGTCTATTGCCTGCTTTTTATACTCTTTGATAAACGGCCTGCCGTGCGGACACAGTCTGAGCGACGGATCGGATATCAGTTTTTGAGCCAACCACATATCCTGCTCTGCGCCGGTGTGTTGTCCCGCTTTTATCGCCGCTTTGCACGCAACGGTATACAACGCTTTGTCAACTTTTTGCGCAAAGGGTATCGAGCCGCCTTGCGAAAGTTCGGCGGCGAATGTCTCGACAATATCCTGTATGTCACCTGTTTTTGAAACAGTCATGGGCACAGCCCTTATCAATACCGAGTTGTCACCGAAAGGTTCGGATTCAAACCCGAATTGCGCAAGATATCCGGCGTGTTCGTTGATGGTGGCAACACTTTCTCTGCCGAGATTGACCACGACGCCCGTCAAAAGGTGCTGTGTGGCAACGATTTTTTCTGTTTTTAATTTTTCATACAAAATACGTTCGTGAGCGGCGTGTTTGTCAAATATCAGCACGCTTTCGGCTGTCTCGGCAATAACATATGTACCGTAAAGCTCGCCGACAATTCTGACACCCTCGTCATAATGCATATCCATCTGTTCGGGCTCGGGATCTGTCTCGGCCGGAATCTGTATGGGTATCGGTGTGCGAACGATAAAATCGGGATTTCCGTCGGGTGTTGCGTCTTCGGATGCTATGTTGCCGTTGAACACGGCATAACTTTTAATGCCCGAACCCGCGTTTTGCGGCGGAACATATCCCGAATGCCTGAGATCGGCGTGATAAAGCGCCTCTTGCGACCTCGGTGCGTATTTAACGGTTTGTTTCGGCGTTTCGTCGGGTTGTGTTTGCGGTGCAAAGGTGCCCGCCTCTGCCTCGCGCTTGCCGTTTTCGAGTGCGTTGCGAACGCAATAATAGACCGATTCGAATATCTTTTTTTCGTCGGCAAATCTTATTTCGAGTTTTGCGGGGTGCACGTTGACGTCTGTAAGATGTGCGTCAAGGACAATATAAAGTATGCCTGCGGGAAATTTGTTTGACGGTATATAAGATCTAAAGGCTTCTTCAAGCGCCGCGGTAACGGTCTTTGATTTTACAAATCTGCCGTTGACAAAGAATATCTGCATATTGCGGCTGCCGCGCGGTGATTCGGGCTTGTTTATAAATCCTTTGACTTTGATGCCTGCCTCGGCATAGTTATAGTCGCATTCGGTCAGCGTTTTTGATACGGCCGAACCGAAAAGCGCATATACGGCCGAAGCCGCGTTGCCGTCACCGGGAGTCGCAAACTTTTTTTCGCCCTCGGATATAAACGTTATCGCAACGTCGGGATTTGCCAAGGCTATTTTTTCGGCAACGGCAGAGCATGACGCTGCCTCTGTCTGATCTTTTTTCATAAACCGTGCTCGCGCCGGTGTGTTATAAAACAGGTCGCGCACGGTTATCGATGTGCCGACGGGGCAACCGATGTCATCAAGCACAACGCCGTTTTCGTCCGATATCATGTGCGTGCCGGCGGTATCCGAATCATGCCGAGTGACTATCTCGAGCCTTGCCACCGACGATATGGCGGCAAGTGCTTCGCCTCTGAAACCCATGGTGACTATTCCGTCAAGGTCGGCGCCGCAGGATATCTTGCTTGTCGCATGGCGCAAGATAGCCTTGGGAACATCGCCGCGCTGTATTCCGCAACCGTTGTCTGTAACGCGCATAAACGACATTCCGCCGCCTTTGATCTCTATTTTTACAGACGTTGCGCCCGCATCGATGCTGTTTTCAAGCAGTTCTTTAAGTGCGCCCGACGGTCTGTCAACCACCTCGCCCGCGGCGATCATGTTGGCGGTTTGTTTGTCAAGAATATTAATGATTCCCATGCAAGATCCCGTCCTATATTATTTAAAGCATTTTTTTAAGCTGATAAAGCAACGTAAGCGCTTCATACGGCGTAAGAGTATTAAGGTCTGTTTCCGACAGCTTTTGCTTGATTTCATCCGAAGCAATGTCGGCAAACGATATGTTGTCACCGTCTGACTCAACATGTCGCTTGCCCGCGGGCGTTGTTTGCCTGCCGTCGTCAAGCGAAGCCAATATCTGTCTTGCTCTTGTCACCACCGTCTGCGGAACACCCGCGAGTTTTGCGACCTCAATGCCATAGCTGTCATCGGCCGCGCCTCTGATTATCTTGCGCAAAAACACTATATCGTCGGCGCGCTTTTTTGCGGCGATGTTATAGTTTACAACACCGGTTATCTCGGTTTCAAGCACCGTAAGTTCGTGATAATGTGTGGCAAACAGCGTGCGTGCGCCTATTTTTTTTGCCGTATACTCGACAACGGCGCGGGCTATGCTCATGCCGTCGTATGTTGAGGTGCCGCGTCCTATCTCGTCATAAATTATAAGACTGCGCGACGTGGCTTTTTGCAATATTTCGGCCACTTCGTTCATCTCGAGCATAAACGTGGAATTGCCCGAAGCAAGGTCGTCGCTGGCACCCACGCGGGTAAACACGCTGTCGACAAGGCCTATTCTTGCCGACGCGGCGGGAACAAAAGAGCCCATTTGAGCCATTATGCAACATAGCGCGACCTGACGCATATATGTGGATTTGCCTGCCATATTCGGGCCGGTTATCAACATAAGTCTGTTTGACGAGCAGTCAAGGTTTACGTCGTTGGGAACAAAATAATTATCTGCGCTCATGCGCTCTACCACGGGGTGACGGCTGTCTTTAAGCGTTATCGCGTCGGATTCGTCAACCTCGGGGCGCGTATAGCCGTATTCTCTTGCGACAGCGGCAAGCGAACAGTAAACATCGAGTTCGGCCAGCGCTGCGGCCGTAGTGCGTATGCGTTGTATCGATTCGAGCAAAAATTCGCGCAGTTTGCAGAATATTTCGTATTCGAGCGCCGTATCTCGCTCTTTGGCGCCTATAACGCGGCTTTCCATATCTTTAAGCTCTTGCGTTACAAATCGCTCGGCGCCGACCAACGTCTGTCGCCTGATATATGTATCCGGCACCATCGGCACAAACGAGTTTGTGACCTCGATATAATAACCGAACACTTTGTTGTATCCGACTTTAAGCGACTTTATGCCCGTGCGTTCGCGTTCTGTGGTCTCGATGCGCGAGATCCAACTTTTGCCGTCCGTCATCATATCGCGCAGTTCGTCGACAGCACGGTTGCAGCCTTTTTTTATCATTCCGCCCTCGCGCAAAGACATCGGCGGATCTTCGCATATCGTGTCGGCGATGCTGGTTTGAATATCCTCGAGCCTGTCGATGTTCGACAAAACGCGGCAAAGCAACGGTGCTTTTAAGTTTGACACCGCACTGATAACCTCGGGCAGTTTTGCCAATGTGTATTCAAGCGCCTTAAGGTCGCGCGCATTGGCCGAACCGTAGTATAAGCGGGTTGCAAGCCGCTCGATATCCACGGTAGAACGCAAAGCATCGCGTATTTCTTCGCGCGTTATCGTGTCGTCAAACAGTTCTTGCACCGCGTCAAGGCGTTCGCCTATGGCACGGGTCGACAACAACGGCTTTTCGAGTCGGCTGCGCAAAAGCCTCTTGCCCGCCGCGGTGACGGTCTTGTCGATCACCCACAAAAGCGATCCCTTTTTTTCGCCGCCGCGCATGGTCTCGGTCAGTTCAAGACTGCGGCGTGAAAAACCGTCAACGCGCATATAAGCCGCGCTGTCATAAAACGATACCGACTGTATATAAGTAAGATCTGTTTTTTGCGACTGGCGCAAAGAAACAAGCAAAGCGCCGACGGCTGTTACGGCAAGCGACGATCGGTCAACGCCCAGCCTTTGCTGCCAGCCGTCGCCGAATTGCCTTTGCATCTCGGCGGCCGTGTTATCGCGCGTATAGGCGTCGCCGTCAAGATAAGTATAAAGCATATCGGGAAGCTTGCCCGCGTTTTTCAGTGCGTCTCCGTCGCTTTTGCAGCAAACCGTCTCACGCGGCGCAAAAGTCTGAAACTCGGATATCAGTCTGTCGTCGGCGCCGTCACCCAAAAGTTCGGTTGCGTGTATCTCGCCCGTCGAAATATCGGCAAAAGCAACGCCGTATCCGGCGGGTTCGCTGTAAAAAGAAGCGATATAGTTGTTTTTGCCGTCGTCAAGGCATTCGCTTTCGGTAACGGTGCCCGCCGAAACCACGCGCACCACATCGCGCTTCACTATGCCTTTGGCCGTGGCGGGATCTTCAAGCTGCTCGCATATGGCAACGCGATAACCCTTTTTGACAAGTTTTGCGAGATAACTGTCTATTGCGTGAAACGGAACGCCGCACATGGGCGCGCGCTGTTCGAGACCGCAATCTCTGCCTGTCAGCACAAGTTCGAGTTCTTTTGACGCGATTTTGGCATCGTCAAAAAACATCTCGTAAAAATCGCCGAGGCGGTACATAAGAATACAGTCGGGATATTGTTCTTTTGTTTGCAGATACTGACGCATCATCGGCGAAAGAGCCATACAACACCTCAAACAGAGTTAATATAATTATAACGGTCGGCAAAACCGACAAAGTCAAACCTTTGTTTTGTCGATTATTTTACCAGTGACGGCTGCCACATTTCGGGCGGGGTCATGCCCATCAAAGTGACTACCGTTGCGGCAACATTGGCAAGGCCGGCGTCTTTTATGTCGGCAAAGTCATAGTTATATCCGTTTGCGTCGTATATCC
>CAYOCM010000082.1:0-4726 GCA_964402515.1 uncultured Ruminococcus sp.
ATGTAGGCGCTGTTCGACGTTGTGTTGTATGGTCATATTGCGCATCTCTTTATTTGCAACAGATAAAAACGAGGGAGGCATCGCGTTGTATCAGGCATTATACCGCAAATGGCGTCCGCGCACTTTTGACGAAATAGTCGGGCAAGACAGCATATCGGCACTTTTGCGACGTCAGTCGGCAGAGGGCAAGGTCTCGCACGCATATTTGTTTGCAGGCACCCGCGGAACAGGCAAAACGACATCGGCAAAAGTATTGGCAAAGGCGGTAAACTGCCTTTCGCCCAAAGACGGAAATCCGTGCGGCGAATGCTTTGCGTGTCGCAGCATAGACGACGGCAGCGCAACCGATGTGCTTGAGATAGACGCCGCTTCAAACAACCGTGTAGACGACGTAAGAGAACTTATTGACGAAGTGGTATATCCCCCGTCGACGCTTAAAAAGCGGGTTTATATCATCGACGAGGTCCATATGCTGACCGACAGCGCATTCAACGCACTGCTCAAGACGCTTGAAGAACCGCCCGAATACGTACTGTTTATTTTGGCGACAACAGAATTAAACGAATTGCCCGCGACGATAATTTCTCGCTGTATGCGCTTTGATTTCAAGCGCATTGAACCGGAAGCACTTGCCGCAAGGTGCAGATATGTTGCCGATCGAGAATGTATAAGCATCACCGACGAAGCATTGCAACTTATAGCAAAACTTGCCGACGGCGCTATGCGAGACGCGCTGTCGTTGCTTGACGCCTGCGCCGCATGGAAAGGCAACGGCAACACCGTAACTATAAACGATGTGCGAGAACAATTGGGCATATCAAACAACGATGCATTGATAGCGCTTTTTGAGGCAATACGCAGTCGCAACGTACACGCCGCGCTTGATGTGATAGACAAAGTTCACGAGAATTCTGCAGATCCCTCGGTATTTCTTGAAGATATGATAGGCTTTGTGCGCGACTGTATCATAGCAAAAAGTTCGGATAAAAAAGAACAGTATCTAAAAAAACAGTTCTTTTTCAGCTCGACTGCGTTTGAGCGTATACCCGCATTGCTTTTGACACTGACGGCAGAAACACTGTTTTATTATGCGTCGGTACTTGAGGATACTCTTGCATCGTTTTCAAAATACAACATAGACAAAAAGACTTTGCTTGACATGGCAGTCATAAAAATGTGCGATCCCGCTATGTCGGTAAGCGTAAAAGCGGTTTCGTCAAGAATATCCGAGCTTGAACGCAAGATCGCCATGCTTTCGGCTGGCGTTGCGGTTGCCGCGCCCGTCACCGAGCAAATTGCAGTGACAAACGACATACAACAGCAGCAACCGCAAACGGAACCGACATCAAAAATACCGTTTGACCGCTATGCCGATGTGCGCGAAATGTTGGCGGGCGAGCCCGCTACGGCGGCATTATTCGGCAAATGCCGAGTATACCGTGTCGGTAACGGTCTGATCATTGAGGGTGACCAATTTACGATAACGCGCCTTAGCGGCGACAAATGCGTAGGCACTTTACGCGCCGCTTTTGCGGCTGTAGCGGGCAACACAGAGATCGGATTTGCCGTAAAAAAGGCAACTGACCTCACGGACGACCCGTTTAACGATATCAACACGGAGGAATAATCACAGATGAAAGTAAGACTTCCAAAAGAGATGCAAGGCGGCCCCGCCAATATGCAGGGCATGATGCGCCAAGCTCAAAAAATGCAAGAGCAGATGACCGAAAAAAACGCCGAACTCGACGCGCTTGAATATACCGTTTCGGCAGGCGGCGGCGTAGTCACGGTAGTCATCGCAGGCACAAAAGAGATCAAAAGCATAACCGTTGCTCCCGAACTTATAGATCCGGACGACGCCGAAACAATGCAGGATATAATCGTTGCCGCAGTCAACGAGGCTATAAAAAAAGTCGAATCGATAAGAGAAGAAGAAATGGCAAAAATAACGGGCAGCCTTGGCGGAATGCCGGGATTATTCTGATATGACACCCGCAATGCAAAGGCTGGTCGACAGATTTGCCGCTCTGCCGGGAATAGGTCGCAAGAGCGCAGTCAGGCTTGCCTATCACGTTTTAAATATGCCGCAGAACGAGATCGACGAATTTGTCGCCGCACTGTCGAATGTTAAAAAATCGGTTGGGCTGTGCAAATCATGCCAGACGATTTCAGAAACCGAGTTGTGTCCGATATGCAGCGATCCCACACGTGACAGATCCGTAATTTGCGTAACCGAAGATTTTAGGTCCGCAGATACGATAGAAGCGTTGCACGAATACAAGGGTTTATATCACATTCTGCACGGCGTTATATCCCCTATGGACGGCATCGGCCCCGAAAAACTTAAAATACGTGAGTTGCTTTTAAGACTTGACGGCGTAAAAGAGGTCGTCATCGCAACCAACCCGAGTGGCGAAGGAGATGTTACCGCCATGTATATAGCCAAACTTTTAAAGCCGATGGATATCAAAGTAACGCGCATTGCATACGGTCTGCCGGTGGGCGCAACTCTTGAATATGCCGACAGCAATACGCTGTGGCGCGCCTTTGAGGGCAGACGCGAGGTTTAATAAGCACCGACACGCAGTTAATTTATTAATCCTACAAACAAAGAGAGAACACTGTTCCGAAAACGGACTTTGTTCTCTCTTTTTGGTTGTTACAGATGTTGACAACGCCGACGACTATAACCGCAGTCGCAGACGAACTTTGTATTATTGCGTTGACGACATGTCCGGCCAAAAGTCACGCAAAGCGCTTTGATGTAAATTTTGATAAATAGGCAAAAAACATATCAGGTCTGCGCGGGCACCGAAATATTTTTGCGCTTATACCGTCTGACACGATTGATGTGTCTTTCAAAATCGCCGTTTTCAAACAGCCTTGCCAGCACAAGTTGCTCGAATGTCGGGACGGTGCATGAATAAAACCCGAGGCGTTTGTCAAATTCGGCGGCAAGTTTTTGCGGCAGAACCATATATGCCATGCGCAATGCGGGAGACACTGTTTTTGAGAACGAATTAAGATAAATGACATTGTCGCCTTGCGAGATCGAAAACAATGTGTCTACGGGTTTTGACAAAACCGAAAATTCGGACTCGAAATCGTCTTCGATTATATAACGTTCTTTTGCGCTTGCCCACAGGATATATTCGTGGCGCTTGCTTGCGGTTGCGGTAACTCCGCTGGGGAAGCTTCTGTAAGGCGTAGTGTGCAAAACGTCGGCATCGGTCAAAGCAAGAGCCTTGCCGTCTATGCCGTCGTTTGACAAAGCGAGCGCGCGGCAGCTGACCTGCGCGGCTTTATATACCTGCTCGATCTTTTTGTAAGAAGGATATTCAAAGCCGTATATTCTGTTTCGGCCGAGTAATTGGGTTATCAAACCGTAAAGATATTCAGCACCCGAACCTATAACTATCTGCTCGATGTCGGCATTTATACCGCGGTTTTTTGCAAGATACCGTGCAACGGCAAGGCGCAACTCCGGGCAACCTTTGTTTAAAGATTTTTCAAAAACCTTATCACCCTGCTCGCTGAGCACCGCGCGCATGGTTTTTGAAAACACCGAAAACGGAAAGTCGGGATAATCGCCCTGTCGGTGCGGCGCACAGTCGCGTCTTGAAAGATTATCGGGTGCTATCGCAAAGCCGTCTGTTTTTTTAAAAATAACAAAATAACCGCTGCGCTCGCGAGGTTCGATATATCCCTCTTCACAAAGAAGGTCGTATGCGTGCTCGACGGTAACGGTGCTCGTGCCGGTTTCCGACGAAAGCAAGCGCTTTGACGGCAGTTTTGTGCCGAAAGCATAAACGCCGTTTATTATATCCCGTTTAAGCTGTATGTATATCTGCAAATAGATAGGTCTCTTGTTTTTGTCTGTTTTATATTTCATCTGGTTATATAATATTCTCCGTTTCTGACTATTTTAATATCATCAGAAATATTATATATTTAATCATAAAAATTTGCAAGGAGTTTTTTATGCAACAGAAAACCGATTTAAAAAAGCTGTGCATCACCGCCCTGTTTACGGCGATGAACATAGCGCTTAGTTCATTCGGAGTCCCCGTTCCCGGCGGACATCTTTATTTAAACGACATCATCATCTGCACTGCGGCGATACTGCTTGATCCGGTATCGGCGTTTATAGTCGGCGGTGTAGGCGCTTTTATAGGCGATGCGCTGTTTTACCCCGCACCGATGTTTGTTTCATTGGTAACTCACGGCTTGCAGGCAGTAGTTATATCGTTGATAGCACACCGTACATTTAAACAGCATCCCGTGCTCGCCTCGTGGATCGGTGTTGCGGTAGGCGCCGTGATAATGGTGGTCGGCTATTCGCTGGGCCGAGCCTTTATATACAGCACGCCCGAATACGCTATGCTGAAATTACCTTATCAAATATTGCAAGCCGCTGTCGGCGCCGTATGCGGTGTTCTGATATGTCACAACATGGGCATATCAAAACTTTATCAAAAGTTCAGCAAATAAAACCGCACGTTTTATTATCAAAAAAAGAGCCGATAAATGTGTTATATCGCATTTATCGGCTCAGTGTGTCAAAGAACCCCTGTTTTCGGAAATTGAAAACAGGGGTTCTTTGATGCCTGTCCCTTCTCGAACAAAATCCGAGAAAGGTTTCTATTGCGGAGGCAGGACTTGAACCTGCGGCCTCCGGGTTATGAGCTGCGGT
This sequence comes from uncultured Ruminococcus sp., assembly GCA_964402515.1. Taxonomy (GTDB): domain Bacteria; phylum Bacillota; class Clostridia; order Oscillospirales; family CAG-382; genus Coliplasma. Next base: position 4,694 of record CAYOCM010000082.1, read on the forward strand.
CAAATCAACTTTTCAGGCGATTATCCGCCATTT
>CAYOCM010000083.1:0-4673 GCA_964402515.1 uncultured Ruminococcus sp.
GGTTTGGGTGAGAGGTCATAAAGCACGCGGTTGACGCCTTTGACTTCGCTCAAAATGCGGTCGGTGATCTGCTTGAGCAGCGAATAGGGAATTTCTTCGATAGAAGCGGATGTTGCGTCTATCGAGTTGACGGCACGTATTATTACGGGCCACTCAAACGTGCGTTTTCCGTCGCGTATACCGGTCGATCTGTAATCGGGAACAACGGTGAAATATTGCCAGACTTTGCCCTGCAGGCCGTTTTTGGCAAATTCGTCACGCAAAATAGCGTCTGATTCGCGCAACGCTTCGAGGCGGTCGCGGGTGATGGCGCCGGTGCAACGAACGCCCAGTCCGGGGCCGGGGAACGGCTGACGGTAGACCATGCTTTCGGGCAGGCCGAGGCGCATGCCCACAACTCTTACTTCGTCTTTATAAAGCAGTTTTACCGGCTCTACCAATTCAAACTGCAGGTCTTCGGGCAGGCCGCCGACATTGTGGTGCGATTTTACGCCGTCGCTTTCGAGAATGTCGGGATATATCGTGCCCTGCGCGAGAAATTCTATACCGTGCAATTTGCGTGCTTCTTCTTCAAACACTCTGATGAATTCCGCACCGATTATCTTGCGCTTTTGCTCGGGATCGGTAACACCCGCGAGTTTGTCTAAAAATCTGTCAACCGCGTCTACATAAACAAGGTTTGCACCCATTTGGTTTCTGAAAACTTCAACAACCTGTTCGGGCTCGCCTTTGCGCAAAAGTCCGTGGTTGACATGAACGCAGGTAAGGTTTTCACCTATGGCTTTGATAAGCAGTGCGGCACAAACGGACGAATCAACTCCGCCCGACAGTGCAAGCAATACTTTTTTATTGCCGACTTGTGCTCTTATTGCTTTGATCTGCTCGTCGATAAAAGCATCGGCAAGCTCGTTTGTGTTGATGCGCAGCATATCTGCGGGTCTGATATCCGACATTTTTTGTATCTCCCTGTGTTTTATTAAATTTGAACATTACCAGATAAATTATATTGCCGACAAATAAAAATGTCAACATTTGTTTTTTACATATATCCGTATTTTTTTCGTTTTGCGATTATAAATGCCGATGACATCATAAAGGCTCCGAACTCCGAAATAGGCACTGCCCACCATATGCCGTCGGGACCTATGATCATTGGCAACAGAATGATCGCCGCCGCCTGAAATACCAAAGTTCTCGAAAACGATGTTATCGCAGATATCGCGCCGTTGCCGAGTGCGGTGAAGAACCCCGAGGCAAAAATGTTGAATCCCACAACGAGATAAGACGTCGAATATATCAAAAACGCATCGTGCGTCATTTTGCACAGATCGGGGTTGCCGCCGACAAACAGTTTTGACAGCGGCCACGCGCAGACAAAACCGAATGCGACCATGGCAAATCCCGCTATGCCCATCATGATTTCGCTCTTTTTAAACAGACTTTTAAGCTCGGGCTTGTCGTCGGCGCCGTAGTGGAATCCGATTATCGGGGCGCAGCCGGTGGAATATCCGATAAACGCAGCTATGAATATAAACTGAACATACATCAAAACGCCGTACGCCGAGACGCCGTCCTCGCCGAGATATGTCATCAGTTGTTTGTTAAACAGCATGCCGACCAGTGACGACGAAATATTGCTCATCAGTTCGGAAGAACCGTTTGTGCAGGTCTTCAGTATCGGCTTAAACTCAAGCTTTGCGAAAGTCAACTGCAAAAGGCTGTCGTTTTTGCGTATGAAATAAATCAAAGGAACTATGCCGCCCACGCATTGGCCTATGCCCGATGCAAGTGCCGCTCCGAAAAGTCCCATGTTGAATATCGCCATAAACAGCCAGTCAAGCACGGCGTTGGTAACACCTGCGATGACTGTGAATGCCAAGCCGAGTTTGGGCTTTTCGGCCACGTTCAAAAAACTTTGAAAAACGTTTTGCAGCATAAACAGTATGGCAAACGACATTAATGTGTTGCCGTAAAGCACACAGTGGTCTACCATGCTTTCGTCCGCGCCCAAAAGTATTGCTGCGGGACGCATAAAGATTATACCGACTGCGGTCAGTATCGCACCGAGGATCACGGTGAATATGACCAACATCGAAAAATATCTGTTTGCTTTTTGTTTGTCACCGTTGCCGAGTACCTGAGATACCAATGCACTGCCGCCCGCACCTATCATAAATCCGGTGCCGCTGATAAACATTATAAACGGAAATATCAGGTTAAGTGCGGCAAACTCTGTGTTTGAGCAGTAGTTTGAAACAAATACACCGTCTACCACGCTATATATGGATGTGAATATCATCATTATGATTGACGGATACACAAACCTCAGCAGGCGTTTATAATTAAAATGGTCTGATAATTTGATTTCGGTTGAAGACATGATTACACCTTTCGGGATGATATTAATAACAAACAAGAGACATTGTATCACATGTCACATCGTATGTCAAACAAAAATATCGCTCTGCGGCAAAAAGCGGCAGAGCGACGGTGAGATATCAGTCTTCGATTATAAACTTGCGAAAAGCCTCATAGCAATCTTTGTCGGCTGCTACCGTTAAAGAATCCCAATTAAGCTTTTTTGCAACGATGACGCCCAAAAGGCTCTTTGCATTGATGGCAAAGTTGTCGCCGCTTACCAGCATGATGTTGCAAGGGCAAGCCGACGCGATGCTTACAAACTCCTTGACATCCGACAGAGTTGTAAGCTCGATTCTGCATCTGAAGCATATCTCGTTGTTTTTAAGTGTGATCATTAATAGCACCTTCTTTCTTTCATCTTTCAATGCTATTATACCCTGAAAAGCAAAAAAGTCAAGGCTTTTTGCACAAAAACTTGACCAAAAATTTGTGCAAAAACACCAAACAAGGCTTAAAATTGCACAAAAAAGGCTGTGCCGATTTGTTCAATCGGCACAGCAAGCGTTTAAAACGGGTTATTCATGCGGTTCATATCGCGATCGAATTTTGCCTTGCGAGCTTTGTTTTTAAAATAATCGCGTATTCGCTTGATATAATTGCCGCCGAAAAACAAAAGCAGATTAAGAAGCGAAAAGATTATGCACAAAAGCGTTGCCCAATCTTGCGAGATGACGGCGAGCACGACGGTAAGGCCGTATATGCCGAGGTCGATATAGGCAAGGTATTTCATTTTTATCGGAATTATGAAAAACAGTCTGACCTCAAATTCGGGATAAAGCGCGGCAAATGCCAAAAACAACGATAAATTTATATAGGTGTTGTCGGCGTATCCGGTGATGAATCCGGCAATTATGCAGCCGATTACTCCGAGCAGATAATAGACGTTAAATCTCAACTTGCCCCATTGCTGCTCAAGCGTGCCTGCGATAAAGATATAAAAGTAAAGCGATATCGCAAACAAAAATATCGAGATACTGCTTTCGGGCATGAATATGAATGTGAATATTCGCCACACCTGTCCCTGCAATATCAGTGCGCGGTCAAACATAAAATAATACGGCACATATGCAAGAGGAGTGTTGTAAAAATATTCGCACATAAATAATATCAGCATACCGCCCGAAATATAATACATCAGGTTTGATATGCCCCAATTGGGGTGCTTATAACTGAGTTTAGCGAGAAATCTGTCTAACATGCAGGTCATCCTTGCCCAAGCACGGGCGGTCAAAAGGGTTTTGAATCTTTAAGTGCCACAATACTGCCGAACGTTCCCTCATATTTTGTATCTGCAACAAAATATCCGGTGCGTACAAACTGGAATTTTTCGCCCGGCTTTGCGTCGCCCAGCGACGGCTCGAGTTTGCAGCCGTGCAATATTTTTACCGAATCGGGATTGACATAGTCCATATAGGTCTTTCCTTCGGGAATATCGGCGGTGTTTTCTATCGTAAACAGATTGTCATACATTCTGACGTCTGTTTCGATGCAGTTGTCGGCGGACAACCAGTGAATGGTGCCCTTGATTTTTCTGCCGTCTTTGGCAGGGCCGTTGCCGCTCTCGATGTCGGCGGTGACGACGATGTGGTCTATCGAGCCGTCTTCGGCAAATACCGTTTCTTTGTGCCTGACTATATATGCGCCCATCAGACGGCATTCGCCCTGAGGCTTAAGCCTGAAATATTTGGGAGGCGGATCAAGCGCAAAATCGTCGGCGTCGATATAAAGTTCACGGGTAAAAGCCACTTTGCGTGTGCCGGCGCTCTCGTCTCCGGGGTTGTTTGAAACCTCAAAATATTCGGTTTTGCCCTCGGGATAATTTTCGACTACGACCTTGACGGGGTGCAAAACGGCTATGCGACGCAATGCGGTGCGGTTGAGTTCGTCGCGGATGCAATGTTCAAGCAGAGCAATGTCGACAAGAGAATTTGTCTTTGCCACGCCGGCTCTTTGAACAAAGTCGAATATTGCCGACGGAGTATATCCTCTGCGGCGCAGTGCACACAAAGTGGGCAGACGTGGGTCGTCCCAGCCGTCGACATGACCGTTTTCGACCAGAGCGCGCAGATAACGTTTTGACATTATCGTATAAGTTACGTTAAGCCTTGCAAACTCGCGCTGTTTTGGTTTGGGGTCGAATCCGATATTGTCGACTACCCATTCATAAAGCGGACGGTGATCTTCAAAGCCGATGTCGCACATAGAGTGCGTTATGCCTTCGAGCGCATCCTGAATAGGATGTGCGAAATCGT
>CAYOCM010000084.1:0-4671 GCA_964402515.1 uncultured Ruminococcus sp.
TTATGCGTTTGGGAGCGCGTGAACGCAATGCAAGCGCCGCTTTTATCGCATGATTATTTGCCTCGCTGCCGCACGACTCGAATATGATATTGTCGGCAGTACATCTGAGCGCTTTCGCGACAGACGCTTTGCACAAAGAAATATATTTTGCGCATTCTATGCCAGCTTTGTGCGTGCTTGAAGGATTTGCGAATATTTCAAACGACTCGACCATCGCTTTTTTTGCGTTATCGCACAGCGGAGACGTCGCCGCATTATCAAGATATACGCCCATATGCATTCACCGCCTTTTGTTTACATCATTTAATAAGATATTATAACGCAGCTTTTAAAATCAGTCAAGCACAAATGTGCATTTGCAATGCGACGTGTTGATTTTGCGCAAAAGTTGTGATATACTTATGATATCAAATTAAGGAGGTTCGACCGTGGCAAATATACAGGAATCCGGCGAAATGTATCTTGAGGATATACTTATACTGCAGCAAAAACAGCCCAACATCAGAGCGATAGATGTCGTTAATTATACCGGATATTCAAAACCCAGCATAAGCCGTGCGCTGGGATTGCTTAAAAAAGACGGGTTTATTGAGGTCGACGCCGACGGGTTTATTACTTTGACCGAGACGGGCAAAAAACACGCAAAAAAGATATACGAGCGCCACACGGTGCTGACCGAATTTTTTGTGCATATAGGCGTTGCTCCGGATGTTGCCGCGACAGATGCCTGCAAGATCGAACACGATATAAGCGACCAAACATTTGAAAAAATAAAACAGCATATCAAAACTTGCAAAAACGGTTGAAAAACCTAAAATTTGCGTTTTGCGGGGTTTAATTCAACACAAAGCATAAAAGATGTTGTTCATTTTGCAACTTAATGAGGTTATAATAAAGCCATCAAAGTTAAGGAGATTTTAAAAATGAACACAGACAAAATCTATGCGGAACAGTTAGCCAATGAATACGCTCCCAAAAGCACGTCAAAGGTTGTAGCCTTGCGCAAACTTGATAAAAAAGCAAAGGCACCCGCAAACATTTTTGCATTCACATTCGGCATCGCATTCACGCTTATATTCGGCACCGGCATGTGCCTTGCCATGGGGCAGATAGGCGGCGGAACAGCTACCTCGATGTTACTGGGCATAATAATAGGAGTTATCGGTATGGCAGGTATGGCGATAAATTATCCCATATACAAAAAGTTGCTTAAAAAAGGCAAAGACAAATATGCCTTTGAAATAATCGAGCTTGCAAAAGAGATCAGCGAAGGCTGATTTAAGATGAAACTGCTTGATAAATTCAAACAGACCGAATTCGGCGACAGATATATGTCTGACCGCGCGTTTCGCGGCAATATAAGCATATATCAGGGCATGTTTATAAACTTTGCATACGCCGTATTCCGCGGTGTAATGAGCATAATATACGGCACGTCATGGCTTATTGCGACGACGATATATTATTTTGCACTCGGACTTATAAGACTGTGGCTTTGCTCGGCATATAAAAAGCGAAAAAAACGCGGCAATAAAAAATATGAGTTCAAATGCTATAAGATAACGGCTCTCATGCTGCTCGCACTTGATATTCCCATGGGCGGCATGATATTGCTGTTTATCATAGACAATCCGTCGGCAGCTTATCCGGGATTTACCATTTACGCATCGGCGACTTATACGTTTTATATGATGACACTGTCGGTGATCAATGTGTTTAAATATAAAAAACTCGGCAGTCCCATACTTTCGGCCGCAAAATGCATCAATTTAATTGCGGCGGCTATGTCTATGCTCGGATTGCAAAACGCGCTGATAGTTAAGTTTTCAACCGATTTTGCCGAATATCGCGTGCTTATGAACACTTTAACCGGCACTGCGATATATATTACGGTTATAGGTATAGCAATATATATGCTCAGGCGAAAGCCGCACAAAAAAGAGGTGACGGCGATTGAATAAATCAGAGAGCAAATATTTTAACACGGCGATAAGAATGGACGAAGCGCTGATAGAACTTTTGCAAAAAAAGAGTTTTGAATATATAAGCATAAAAGAACTTTGCAAGGCGGCAGACGTCAATCGCTCGACATTTTATTTGCATTATCAAAACATGTGCGAGTTGCTTGACGAAGCGATAAAACTGATGCACACGCGGTTTTTAAACTATTTCGGCAATAATTCAAAAGACATTTTGCAAAAAATGCACGACTGCCCAAAACAAGAATTATTGCTTATCACGCCGCAATACATCACCCCGTATCTGCAATATGTCAAAGATAATATGTATCTTTATTCGGCAGCCATCAACAACCCGTCGAATTTTAACACGCACGCTACATATCAGACGATGTTTGTAAAGGTGTTTGACCCTATTCTCGGCAGGTTTGATGTGCCTGACGGGCAGAGGCATTATCTTATGTCATTTTATTTAGGCGGAATATCATCGTTGGTGGACGCTTGGATAAAAGGCGGGTGCAAAACGCCGATCGGCGAGATAACCGATTTGATAGTTTCGTGTATTCCAAAATTTTAAATATTAAAAAAGCAATCTTAGTGCTGTCTAAGACTGCTTTTTTATTTTAATCGATTATCCGCTCAAGCACCTGCGACAGCGAATCGTGCAGAACATATTCGGCACGGCTGTCATAAGGTGTTTTGCTTTTGTTGATGATAATCAATTGTTCGCCCTCGAATTCATCGACAAGCGAGGCGGCGGGATGAACTGTAAGCGACGTGCCGCCGACTATCATTACGTCGGCATTATGTACGGCTTCAAGCGCGCGGCAAAAAGCGCCGTTGTCAAGGCTTTCGCCGTACATAACCACATCGGGACGTATCAACGAATAACAGTCACGGCATGTGGGAATGCCGTCAAAATTTAAAATATCATCAAGCGTATACCGTCTGCCGCACGAAACGCAATAATATCTTTGCGCGGAGCCGTGCAATTCTATAACGTTTTTGCTGCCGGCAATTTGATGCAAGCCGTCAATGTTTTGAGTTATCACCGCCGAAAGTCTGCCTCTCTTTTCAAGTCTCGCCAAGGCATAATGCGCCTCGTTCGGACGCGCGTCGGGATAAAGCATATTGTTTTTATAATAATCATAAAATTTTTGAGGGTTTTTATAAAGATAATAAGCCGTAAGGATGTTTTCTGGAGTTTCATACCGATCATCATATGACATATAAAGCCCGCCGTTGCCTCTGAAATCGGGTATTCCGCTGTCTGTCGAAACACCGGCTCCGCCGAAAAAGACTATGCTCTCTGCCGAATCGATTATGCTTTTTATCTCTGCGATCTTGTCCATAAAACCCTCTTATTTTATTTTTTTGACTTTATAACCCGCATTTTTCACAGCTGTCACAACAGTGCTGTCGTCGATGCTTTGACAAAGCGTTATGACCGCAGTGCCTTTTTTATGGTTCACGTCGGCGTTTGTCACCTGCGGCAGTGCCAAAAGCGCGGCTTTAACGCGATTTTCGCAATGGGCACACATCATGCCCTTGATATATACGGTACGCATATTGCCGTCGGAATTTTTGTTTTTACCGTAAATGCGGCAGAAATTGAGCCTCAAGGCATTTGTAACGACACAGAAACTTGACAGGCTCATTGCCGCCGCTCCGAACATGGGGTCTAATGTTATCCCCAGAGGAATAAGACAGCCTGCGGCAAGCGGTATGCCTATGGCATTATATACAAACGCCCAAAACAGATTTTGTTTAATATTTCTAAGCGAAGCTCTGCCGAGTCTAACCGCCGCGGCAGCATCGGCAAGTGTGCTTTTGACCAGCACGATATCGGCCGAATCAATGGCGACATCGGTGCCCGCTCCTATCGCAGCGCCGACATCGGCTGCGGTAAGTGCCGGAGCGTCGTTAATTCCGTCACCCACCATCATGACAACCGAATTTTGTTTAAGCGATATTACGGCATCGGCCTTGCCGTCCGGCATAACACCGGCGATAACTTTATCTATACCGGCAGAAGCGGCAACCGCTTTTGCGGTCTGTTCGTTGTCGCCGGTTATCATAACAACGTCTATGCCCATCTGCTTGAGATCGGATATCGCTTTTGCGCTGTCGGGACGCACGGTATCGGCAACCGCTATGATACCCAAAAGTTTGTTTTCGCACACAAACAGCATAGGCGTTTTGCCCTGCTCTGCAAGAGAATCGCATTTTTGTTTTATATGATCATCTACGCTCAAAATGCCGGATATATATTTCAAATTACCGGCAAACACATTTTTGCCGTTTAAAACGCCCTTGACACCGCTGCCTGCGACCGCCTCGAAACTGTCTGTTTCGGTCGGTACGGCTCTGTTTTGCACAGCGTATGAAACTATTGCTTTTGCAAGAGGATGCTCGCTTTTTGTTTCAAGCGAAACGGCGACAGAAAGCAGATGTGATATATCGATGCCGTCTGCGGCAATCACATCTGTGACCTCGGGTTCGCCTTTTGTTACGGTGCCCGTTTTGTCAAGCATAACGGTCTTTACACGCCCCGTCTGTTCGAGCGAAGCGGCGGTCTTAAACAAAATGCCGTTTTTGGCGCCTACTCCGCTTCCTACCATTACCGCAACCGGAGTAGCAAGTCCGAGCGCACAGGGGCAGCTTATGACAAGCACCGATATTCCGCGCGCAAGCGCATAGCCGAAATCTTTGC
>CAYOCM010000085.1:0-4645 GCA_964402515.1 uncultured Ruminococcus sp.
CAAGAGCTTCGCCTTCTTTGACTTCGTCGCCGACCGTTTTTGCAAGCACTATGCCGGCGCGATGGTCGATTGCCGCGTCTTTTACACTGCGTCCCGCGCCGAGCAAAGCCGCCGCTTCGCCCACAAGGCCTGCGTCGATAGCGGTAATATATCCGCTTTCGGTAGATGCGAGCAACGCACTGATCTTGGTTGATTCAAACATCGACGGATCGTCTATATACCTTCCGTCGCCGCCCATGGCGACCACGGTCTGCCGCAGTTTTGCAAGCGCCGAGCAGTCGTCAATCGTGCTTTTTGCTGCTTTAAGACATTCTTCGCGCTCGCCCATGCCGCCCACGAACAGCATTTCGCAAGCGACCTCAAGCGAAAGCTTTGTCAAACGTTCGTCTCCGCTGCCGCTTAAAATCGCTATCGCCTCTGACAACTCAAGCGAATTGCCTATGCATCTGCCGAGCGGCGCGCTCATATCGGTCACAAGTGCGCTTGCGCGTTTGCCCAGTGACCTTGCCGTTTTGATTATAAGTTCGGCAAGGGCTTTTGCACCTTTTATATCGGGAGCAAACGAGCCTCCGCCGCATTTGATATCCAAAACAAGGCAGTCGCCGCCCGCCGCATAAAACCTGCTGACTATGCTCGACGCGATAAGCGGATAGCACGCCATTGTCGCGGTAACGTCACGCAATGAATAAAGTTTGCGTTCGACAGGCGAAATATCGCCGCTTGCGCCCGCTATGCATACACCGGTTTGGACAAGAACGTCTTTAAACTCGCGCACCGAAAGCGCCGTTGACAAACCGGGCACAGACTCGAGCTTGTCAAGCGTGCCGCCGGTATAGCCAAGGCCTCTGCCCGCAAGTTTGGGTACGGCTATCTTGCCTTTTGAGGCGGCGGCAACGATAGGTGCGGCGATCAAAGTTATCTTGTCGCCCACTCCTCCCGTTGAATGTTTGTCGACCTTTTTGGCGTTTATCGCCGACAGGTCGGCGCGGCCGCCGTATGCGATCATCGAATGAGTCAGCCTGACCGTTTCGGCATCCGACATACCGGAATAATATATCGCCATCAAAAGTGCGGATATCTGATAGTCGGGAATGCTGCCGTCATATATCCCTTTGGCGAGATAATCGGTTTCTGCCTCGGATAATTCTTTGCCGAGTTGTTTTTTGCGTATAAGATCATACATTCGTGCCATTGACGTTACCTCCTGTAAGACGGTGACGGTTATTGACTGTCGTTTGTGTTTAAAATATATTGCTTATACCATGTTATAAACGTGAGAATATTCCATATTCCGCGATAATTGTCTGTTTTTCCCTTGCGATATGCCTCAAGTATAACAAGCGCTTCGCGCGCATTGATATAATCGGGGCACCGATCCTCTGAAATGATATTTTTTGCCCAGTCATAAAGTTCGTTTTTAAGCCAAACCTTGACCGGAACGGGATATCCGAGTTTGTTACGCATAGCGTTTTCTTCGCCCAAAAGTTCGCGGCAAGCGTCGCGCAATATATATTTTGTCGCGCCGCCTTGCAATTTGTCGTCATCGACAAGCGCTCTTGCCGCCTCATACACCTCGCGGTCGATAAAAGGTGTGCGCAATTCAAGCGAATGAGCCATCGAAAGTCTGTCGCCTTTTACAAGCATATCCGAAGGCAATAGCAACGCAATGTCGCAATATTGCATCTTCATCAGCGGGCTGTATCCGATAGTACGCGCATATACGGGGGCCACTATGTCGTACGGCGAAATGTTTTTGTCGTATCCCGCAAATACGGCGCGCTTTTGGCGCTCGCCGAGCGCGACCGCGTTTGTTAAATACCGCTTATCGACGGGTTCGGTGCCTCGCATGATATATCCTTTGCCTTTTGCTCCGTCGGGCAAAAGCGACGCAAAATAATGCAACGCCGATTTTATAAAAGACGGCAACCTTGAAATGCCTTGCGAAGAAAGCACGGTTTGATACTGATTGTATCCGCCCAGCAATTCGTCGCTGCCCTCTCCCGACAGTATGGTCTTGACATGCTTTGACGCCTCTTGACATGCAAGATATATGGCAACGCACGAAGGGTCGGACATAGGCGAATCGAGATGATATACCGTTTTCGGGAACGCCTCGACAAAATCGTCTATTGGCGCGTGATATACCGTATGGTCGGCTCCGATGCGCTCGGCTATGCGGCGCGCTTCATCGGACTCGCTGTATTCCGGCATATCAAAATCTACCGTAAAGCATTTTATGCCGGGCGAGATCTTTGCGGCAAGCGCTGTTATCGCGGCACTGTCTATGCCGCCCGACAAGAATGTGCCGACCGGCACGTCGGACTGCATATGATAAGCCACACTGTTTTCAAGTGCGGCATAAAGCCTGGCCTTTTTAACACGGTATTCCGTATACGGTTCGGGGGCGGGAACGGGCATAAAATATGTGCTCGTTTCATACTGCAAACCGCCGTCTATCATGCGGCATATCATATAAGAGCCTTTTGCAAGCTGTTTTACCGACTTTAATACGGTTTTGGGCTCGGGGACGTATTGAAACGTCATATAATGCTGCACCGACGCTTTGTCGATATCGTTAAAATTTATATAAGGACATTTTTTAAAAGCCTTAAGTTCGCTGCCGAACACGACACGGGTGCGGTCTGCCGAATAATACAGCGGCTTTATACCGAATCCGTCGCGTGCGGCAAACATGGTGTGCTCACGGTGGTCGATTATGACGATGGCAAACATTCCGCGCAATTTGCCGAGAAACGCCGCACCGTATTTGATATAAAGTTTTGTGATTACCTCTATCTCCGACTTGCCGACAAAATCCACGCCGCATGCGATAAGTTCGTCACGCAATTCAAGATGATTGTATATCTCGCCGTTAAAGACGGCGGTGTATCTGCCGCAGTCCGAGTTATACGGCTGCGCGCCCTCTGTGATATCAACTATGGCAAGTCGCCTGAACGCAAGCACCGAGTCGCCGTATTCCGACATTTTGTCAAGGTCGGGGCCTCGGTGACCGATAACCGCCGACATATTTTTTATCATACCGCTGTCTGCGGGAACGGTGCTGCCGAATATTCCGATAAATCCGCACATTAAATTATTCTGCCTTTTTATTTATTACAGCCGCTTCGTATATTGCGGCAAGCGCATTGATAAATGTTATAACCGCGACGACGCATACCGCAAAATACGGCGTGACCGTCCACGGTTTTAAATACGGCAATATCATCGCCGTGCCCCTGATAACCAGCATTATCGCAAAACATATCGCGGGGACTTTAAAATTGTGTCTCGGCCTTGCAAAATCTTTTGCAAAACCGTGCATATCGCACGCAAACGAATATGCAAAGCAAAGCCATGCGGCAGCCGAAAGCACCGCCGCAGCAAGCCCGGTAAGCGCGGTCGTTATATCCATCTGTATAACATCCACTATGTCGACGGGCAAAGATATTCTTATCAGCATTGCCGCCGTTTCAAGCGGCAAAGCGATAATAAGGCTCTTTAAAACACGACCGAATTGCTTCTTTTCGCCCGAAACGATGCCGAAAATCCCGATCAGTATCATTCCGACAAAAGGCGTTATCACCGGCTTTTGCGAAATATATATATCGACAAAGCACATAGCGCCCAAAACGGCGGTGGCACAGGCGGCTTTTAATCGGCCGCGGTATGAACGGTAAATATCGCGTGCGTCGTTCTCAGCATATTTTGCATCGAGTACGGCGTTATACGGCGCATCGTTTTTAAGCGCGTTATAAAGCCGTGTTATTTTTATAATATACACTATGCCCAAAACAAGCATTACAAGCACGGCGATAACCGTGACAAAACTTTTCATCTCGGCTATAGCCGCCCATTCAAGCGAATTGATATCGTCCGCGTGCGATTGGTCGGCCGCCAAAGACGTCAGTTCCGGCAACAGCGGCAGCCATATCTTAAGCTGCAAAAACAACCTGCAAAAGTCTGTCGCTTCGGTACACACGGCGCGCGTTTTTTCGGACGCATATCTGCCGACAAGATAATCGATCTCGGCTAAAAACCGTGACGAAAACATGGCGACAAATATACATTCCGCCACCGCAAAGCAAAACGTGGCAAGCAGTCTGTCGTCATCTGCCGACGCAACCGCAACAAGCGGCGACAAAACAAGTTTTGCGGTGCTGACGCCGACCATAAAATGCACATATCGACGGCTTTCGCCAAACTCGCCGTCGGCCACCGAATAACTTATCAGCGCCACGGCCGCAAGCACCCAACCTATCACATCGGGAATGATGTCGACTATATTGACGCAGGGATTAAACAGCGTAATTGCGCCTATAAACAGCAGCCGACGCTTTTTTTGCAAAAAAGATGTCTGTTTCATTTCTTTTTGAGGTTTTCGGGATCTTTTGCGTCCCGATATTGCTTATCCGATCTTTCGCGGCGCTCGCGTTCTTTCTTTTCGATGGCGGCGACATCGGCAATATCTTTTTTTGTCTGCTCGGGGGTAGAGATATAGACAAAACAGGTGTGCGCAAACCATATCATCAATATGATTATTATATACTTTGCCACAGCCATTATCATCTGCATCTGCACAAATCCGCCCAAATTGGCCACCGCTTCGGCGGCGAAATATATCAGGCAGAAATACAAAAACGTGTTG
>CAYOCM010000086.1:0-4618 GCA_964402515.1 uncultured Ruminococcus sp.
TGTTTATCTCACTGCACAGTGACGGCGCAAAAGACGAAAACATAAGCCGTGCTTCGGTTTTTGCCGCTTTTGATAACAAAAACAACGCAAAAGCGCTTGCAAAAATGCTTGCCGATACCGTTGCCGACACGATGAGCATCAAAAAACGCGCGGCGAAAACGCGAGTCAACTCAAAAGGCAACAACGAATATTACGGTGTTATGCGAGGTGCGCGAAATGTCGGCTGCCCGCTGTATTATATAATCGAGCACGGATTTCATACAAACAGGCATGATTCGGCATGGCTGATGGACGACTCAAATCTCGATATTCTTGCCAAAGCCGAGGCGACGGCCGTAATGCTTTATTTTTCGGCACAAAAGGCTTTTGACGATATGCTTTACGGCTTTTTTGCCGGCACGGATATCCGCGATGCGATAAACACGCTTAAAGCTTTGGGCTATGATGCGAAAACCGAAAAAACATCGGGGAATATCGCAACCGGAGATATTATAAGTATAGGCGGCGTTTCATTTAAAGCAATAGTCATGGGCGATGCAAACGGCGACGGCAAGATAAATATGCTTGATTATACGATCGCGCGCCGCATAAGCCTCGGAATGTCAAAGACCGATAAATATGTTGTTGCCGCTCTTGATGCCGACGGCGACGGCAAGGTAGGCGACGATGATGTCGAAATGCTGAAAAACAATATAATTTTCAATTCGGCTTCAATATTTTAATTGCTATTGAATATAAAAGAAAAATGTGGTAAAATCATCATACGGACTTATATTTCCGTATGATGATTTTTTGCTTAAGTTATGATAAGGAGCGTTTTTATGAGACCCGATTTGCAAAGTTGCATTAACGCCGCCGCCAAAAGACCCGACGCAAATACGCGCGCTATGGGCACGTCTGTTGCGGTATCGTTTTTTGCGGCAATAAGCGCGGCGCTGCTTTACAGCATTCTCAGAGGCGGTGCGCTTGTATTTCAGGCGATGTTGATATATCTGCCCGCTGCGGCGTTTTGCGTCATAATGTTTATATGCCACGTAAGGGGACGCTGGTTTGCCGCAACGCCCGTTGCGTTGTGGTGTCTGTGTTTTATGCTCGGTATATTGATACAGCATGGTATGCCCGCGTTTATCAAAATATTGGGTGTACTTGCCGTGATATTGCTTTTGGCGACCATGCTCGGTGCGATAAGTGACATTCAATATTGCCGCTCTGTAATGTTTATACTGTCGGTATCGCTTTGCGTGCTTTGCGCGGTATTCGGAGTGTATGATTTGATATCGGCCGTAGTCGACGGCACTGCCGATTGGAGCGAAGAGATAATGGGTGAGGGCACGTCGTTTATCAGCGGATTGCTTGCCAAGGGCGACAGCATGACATTGCCCAATATCAGAATGACGTCATTTGTGTTTATGATACCGTCGGCAATGCTGTTTTTTTGCACGGCGCAAAATTCATATCTTTTTGCAGACAGACGCAAAAGTTAAAACAGGAGCCGTAAAAGATGGAATTAACTCAAAAAAACAAATACTATTATTATAAGCAAACATTTTTATATTCGTTGCTTGTGGCGTGCGTTATTACCATACCGTTTATAATAGTTGAGTGGGCAAAGACGGGGCACCCCATATTTTTGTACTACGGTGACTATAACGCACAGCAGATAGCGTTTTATAAGCACGCAGTCGAATGCGTTCACACCGGCAGTTTGCGGTGGGATTGGCTCACCGATATGGGTTCTAATTTTGTCGGCAGTTATTCTTATTATATGCTCGGCAGCCCGTTCTTTTGGTTTATGTGCCTGTTCCCTTCGTCATGGGCACCTTATCTCATGGGACCTGTATATATAATCAAATATGTCTGCGCGGCAATGACAGCGCATAATTATCTGCAAAGATTCGTTAAAAACAAAGACTACGCAGTCATAGGCGCGTTGCTTTATTCGTTCTGCGGATTTCAGATATACAATACGTTTTTTAATCAGTTCCATGAGGTGGTTGTGCTTTTCCCCTTGCTTTTAATAGGCATGGAGGAATTAGTCAACAACGACCGCCGCGGCCTGTTTGCGGTCGCCGTGGCGCTGAACGCGATGTGCAACTATTTTATGTTTGCCGGCCAGGTTGCCTTTTGCGTAATGTATTTCTTTGCAAGGTTGTTTGCAAAAGATTTTAACATAACAATAGGCAAATTTGTTTCGCTGATATTTGAGTCTGTTGTCGGTGTGCTTATATCCATGTGCCTTTTTTTGCCCGGCGGCCTTGCTTTAGTGGGCAATAACCGACTTGACAGATCGTTTTCTACCGATGCCGACAAGATAATAAATATGTTTGTTTATCAAACGAGCAATCATCCTTATTGGTACAGATACGGCCATATATTAGAGTCACTGTTTTTTCCGCCGGATATTCCGTCACGCACCAATTTCTTTTACGGCCATACCGAAAGATGGGCGTCGAATGCGGCGTATCTGCCCATGTTCGGCCTTACCGGACTGTTTGCACTGATAGGCAAAAAGAAAAAGCGCACCTGGCTCAAAATATTTTGCGTATTTTTGATAATATGTATGTTTGTGCCGGTGCTCAATTCGAGCTTTGTGCTGCTTAACACAAGTTATTATTCGCGTTGGATATATATGCTGTTGCTTATGTTGACGCTTGCTACGATAACGGCGCTTGACGATCCTTCGGTAAGATGGAAAGGCGCGATATTGACATATCTCGCCGCATCGGCCGCAATATTCGTTCCGCTCGGAATGCGTTGGTACAGCGATGTTGAAAAGAGCGAACTTAATTTTACGCTCGGCAGCGCGCCGTTCCCTGTCAGGTTTTGGCTTTGCGTGCTTGTGGTCATAGCAAGCTGTGTGTTTATGTGGTATATGTTTACCCGCAAACGCAGTGACGAAATGTTTGCAAAAACACTGACATGCGGGCTCTGCTGTATAATAGTTTTTTATTCGGCAGTGCATATCACTAACGGCAAGCAGCATTCGCATTCCAGCGATTTTATGGTCGACCGCGTTATCAACGGCAATGTCGTGCTTGAAGATGACTCCGACTTTTTCCGCATCGACCAATATCGCGACGACAAAACATCGACGCTTGACAATCTGGGACTTTATTGGGGGTATCCCTCAATAGAATGTTTTCACACGGTCGTTCCTCCTTCGATAATGAATTTTTATCCCAAGATAGGCGTTTCGCGCAGTGTCGGTTCGAGAGCCGAAACAAAACTTTACGGCCTGCGAGGATTTACATCCGTAAAATATTCGTTTATCAATAAATCAAGCACCAAAAAACATCAAACCGACGGCTGGACTTATTATGACACCCAGGCCGGATTTGATATATACGTCAACGACAATTATATCGATATGGGCTTTTATTTCACCGAGTTTATGACCGAAACTCAGTTTGAAAAAGTACCCAAGAGCGACCGTCACGCACTGCTTTGCAGATATCTTGTTGTTCCCGACGATGAGGCGGAATATTATTCGCGCTTTATGACAGAAGTCGAGTATAAGGGCGAGGGATATAAAACGGCAAATTATGCCAATTACGTTGAGTCGGTCGCCGACAGACGTCTGTGCACGGTTGACGGTTTTGAATACAGCTCGGCCGGATTTAAAGCCGAGATATCTCTTGACTCGAGTCAAATCGTCTTCTTCTCGGTACCGAACGAACAGTCGACAAAAATAACGTTGCTCGGCCATACATTTGATCTCGGGGGCGGTTGGACGGCAAAAGTCAACGGCCAAAGCGTAGACATAAAGAACGTAACATATGGCTTTATGGCGGTCGAATGCGGCGCGGGTGACAATACGATAGAATTCAGTTATATCGCGTCGGGTGTGCCCGTTGCGCTTGCCGTAACCGGTATAGGCATAGTAATACTTGTCGTTTATCTGCTTATATCGCGCAAACGCGGTGTAAAAGCAAAAGCGAAACTGCTTGACGACATTTATTATTCCGAGGACGAAACTCACGAATCCGAAACAAAACTCGAATCCGAGACCGAAACGGAAGTTGAGGCAGAAACGGAAGCCGTACCCCAAGACGACGGCGGATATACAAAAAAACGCCGTATTTGCTTGTTTATCGCTTCGGTACTGTTTGTTGCCGCGATACTTGCTTTTGTGCTTGTGATAATGTATTTTACAAACAATCATAAGTGATAAAAAAGCGGGAACTTTGCAAATCGGCAAATTTTCCCGCTTTTTTAAATCTTATCATTAAGGCAAGACAAAGATTTTCGGTTTGCAAAACAGTGTGATTTGCAAAAAAATGTCACATATTGCATTACTTTATCGCAAAAAACCGTTGATAAATGAGGTATTCGGTGATATAATGTCAAGGTTTGATTGAATAATATTTGGAGGCTAATATGAAAAGAGACGACCTGCGCAATATTGCGATAATAGCACACGTTGACCACGGCAAGACTACGTTGGTTGACGAGATGCTTAAATTCGGCGGCTTATTCAGAGAGAATCAAGAGCTGCGCGAGAGAATGATGGACAGCAACGACCTTGAGCGCGAGCGCGGCATAACCATACTTGCCAAAAATACATCGACGTTTTATAAAGACGTCAAGATTAATATAGTCGACACTCCGGGTCACGCCG
>CAYOCM010000087.1:0-4465 GCA_964402515.1 uncultured Ruminococcus sp.
GGCGAAGCTCTTCAACATATTTAAATCTGTTTTCCATGACGCTTTCGGTCAGGCGACTTATGCCGCGCGCTATGCACAAAAGCGCTGAAAATTGCGGATGCATATCTGTGGGAAAACCCGGGTAGGGCAATGTCTTTATGCGCGCATTTTTAAGAGGCAGATGTGATCTTACGGTAACGGTATCGTTAAAATCCTCTACCTCGCAGCCCATTTCTTCGAGTTTTGCGGTGATAGTCTCGAGATGTTTGGGAATAACGTTTTTAAGCGTAAGCGTTCCGCCCGTTGCGGCGGCGGCGGCCATATATGTGCCCGCCTCGATCATATCGGGGATTATGGTATATGTCACACCGTGAAAATCTTTTTTGCCGGTTATCTTTATGACCTCGGTGCCCGCGCCGCGGATATCCGCGCCGCACGAGTTTAAAAAGTTGGCAACGTCAACGATGTGCGGTTCACGCGCGGCATTGTCGATAACCGTCTGCCCCTCTGCCGTTACGGCGGCAAGCATGATGTTTATCGTCGCCCCGACAGAAACCACGTCCATGTATATCTGATTGCCCTTAAGACCTCCGGGTGCCTCGCACGATATGGCGTCATCGGTCTCTGTTACGGCAGCACCCAAGGCTTTAAAACCTTTTATATGCTGGTCTACCGGCCTCTTGCCGAAATCGCAGCCACCCGGACATGCCGCATGAGCGGAACCGAACCTTGCAAGTTCGGCTCCGAGTACATAATAAGACGCGCGCATCTTGCCCGCAAGGTCGCACGGTGCACTGCCCGCGTTGACAGAACGGGTGTCGATCTCCCAACAGCCTTTGCGCAAGTTGCGCAATTTTGCGCCCATAGCTTTTAAAATACCGAGCGCCGTATCTATATCGCTGATCTCGGGCAGGTTTTCTATAACGCATTTGTCGCCCGCAATGATGGTTGCAAATAAAATGGGCAAGGCGGCGTTTTTCATTCCGCCGACCTCAATAATGCCCGAAATCGGTTTGCCGCCGTTAATATATAATCTTTCCATAGCCAAAGCCTTTCTCGGTCAAAGCCGTGAATAATTGATATTATAAGGTCAAAGAGAGCATTCTGCCATGTGTGCGCTCTTATACACTATATAATCATATCTTTTTTTTTCGCAAAAGTCAATAACGGATATTACAGTTTATGCGTTCTTTTTTCTCTTGACAAAAAACAAAACTTGCTACATAATGTATTATAAGAATTTTTGCATTTAATTTTTACCGTAGGGGAGATATATTTTGGCAAAAGCAACATCAACATTAAGAATCATACCGCTCGGCGGTGTCGACGGCATCGGCATGAATATGACGGTGTTTGAATTCGGTGAACATATGATAATAGTCGATTGCGGTGTTTCGTTTCCCGAAGAGGATATGTACGGCATCGACCTTGTTATACCCGACTTTACTTATATTAAAAAAAACCGGCAAAAAGTGCGCGGTCTGTTTTTGACTCACGGACACGAAGACCATATGGGCGCGGTGCCTTATTTGCTTAAAGAACTTGACATACCCGTATACGGCACGCCGCTTACATTGGGTATATTAAACGGCAAATTGCTTGAACACGGCATAAAAAACGCAAATCTTATCAAAGTCGTTCCCGGAGACGACATAACCGTGGGCAAGTTTAATGTCGAATTTATCGGCGTTAACCATTCAATTCCCGATGCGGTTGCGCTGTGCATATCCACGCCTACGGGCAAGATACTGCATACGGGCGATTTTAAAATAGATTTTACGCCCGTTTCGCAAAAAACGATAGATCTTTCGCGCATAGCCGCGCTCGGTTCACGCGGCATAAGGCTTTTGATGTGCGATTCGACCAATGTCGAAAATCCCGGCTATACCCCCAGTGAAAGCACGGTAACAGACACTTTCGAACGTATATTCTCGGGTTGTGAACGCCGCATAATAGTCGCGACGTTTTCAACCAATGTACACAGAATACAACAAATAATAGACGCCGCCGCAAACCACGGCCGCAAGGTCGCGTTTTTCGGCAGATCGATGCTGAATATAATCAAAGCGGCATCGGCATTGGAATATATAAACATTCCCGCAGGACTTTTGATAGATGACGCAGACCTTAAGCAATATCCCCCGTCAAAAACCGTTCTGGTAACAACGGGCAGTCAAGGCGAACCGATGAGCGCGCTTTACCGTATGGCGTTCGGCGAACATTCTACCATCAGCATAACCGCGGGCGACTTGGTTATACTTTCGTCATCGTCTATTCCCGGCAACGAAAAACTGATAACAAACGTAGTCAACGAACTTTCAAAACACGGTGCGGAGGTGATAACCGCATACAACGAATCGGTGCATGTTTCGGGTCACGCTTGCCGCGAAGAGTTAAAAATCATGCACTGCCTTGCACACCCCGAAAATTTTATTCCGGTACACGGCGAATTTAAACATCTTGTCGCACACGCAAGACTTGCGCACAGTATGGGTATGAACGAAGACCATATAATTATTCCCGAGATAGGCAAGGTCATCGAAATGCCCAGGCGCGGCCCCATAAGAGAAAGAGAAACCATTGACGCCGGTCCCGTATTGGTTGACGGTTACGGAATCGGAGATGTCGGCAATGCGGTGCTCAGAGATCGCAGGCAACTTTCCGAAGCGGGACTGATAGTTGTAAACGCCGCGATAGATTTTGACTCGCATCTGCTGCTTTCGAAACCCGAGATAGTCACAAAGGGATTTGTATATGTAAAAGAGAATTCGGATGTCATCAACGGCATAGCAAACGACGCCGAAAGGATAATTCAAAAACATTTGAGAAAAGGAGTCGACGATCAAAACACGCTTAAAAACAAAGTGCGCGAAGAACTCGGCAGCCTGCTCGGTCAGCGCATGAAGCGTAATCCCGTAATAATGGTCGTTTTTTCGCAAATAATTTATGACTGATAAAACAAAAAAAGTCTTAATAACCGGCGGCACGCGCGGCATAGGCAAAGCAATGTCGGTGTTGTTTGCCCAAAACGGCTATAACGTCGTCGCCGCATACAATTCAAATGACAGCGCGGCAAAAGAGTTTGCCGCAAGGTATCCCGACATAACCGTTTTAAAATGCGATGTTGCCGATATCAATGCGCTTAAAGAGTTGATAGCGCTTCATCCGGACACCGATGTACTGATAAACAACGCGGGCATTTCGCTGATAGCACCGTTTGATTCGGTTACACACGAACAGGCAAAACGGCTGTATGATGTTGACCTTTTCGGTACGGTAGAGGCATCGAGGCTTATACTGCCGCATATGTTGCACCGCAAAAGCGGCGTTATAATCAACATTTCATCTGTCTGGGGACGCTGCGGTGCATCGTGCGAGGTCGATTATTCCACGGCAAAAGCGGCGGTTATAGGTTTTACGCGGGCATTGGCAAAAGAGGTCGGCCCCAGCGGAATAAGAGTCAACTGCATCTGCCCGGGCATAGTCGATACCGATATGAACGGCGATCTGTCTTATGACGACGTGATGGCGTTTACAGACGGAGTACCGCTTGAAAGAATGGCAACCCCGCAAGAGCTTGCCGAGGTCGCACTGTTTTTTGCGTCGGATGCGGCATCGTATGTTACGGGCGCGGTTGTGGATGTCAACGGAGGCATGTGATATTTCATACACCGCCTTGTATTTTATAACAAAACCGAAACCGCAAAAATCGGCACATTAAAGTGCCGATTTTTTTTGCAATTTATTAGCTATATTTACCAAAAGATACACCTGCGGTTTATTGATTTTTACACATTGTCATATGTTGTTTATTGTTATATAATATATACGGAGTTAAAAATGCGAAAGGCAAGGCAATATATAACAAAATGATTCTTCATCCTTTTAACGGCCGCCGAAGCTTTGCATTTAAAAACAAAGCCGGCACTGCTTATGTAATGTTATTCACTCCGCTTATCTTACTGTAAATCGCCCTAGGTGCAATTCCGCATTTAGGGTAGGCCGTTATGATTTTTATAAAATACAAGGAGATATAATCATGAAAAACATCAGATTATTGTCATTATTACTTGCATTGATAATGCTTTTACTTTGCGCGTGCGCGCCGAACGTGACAGACACGTCCGATGATGTGTCGCCCGATGTGTCGTCGGATGATCTGTCGGATACTCCTTCGGACGAAAGCGACATAACGCAGCCCACGCTTGCCGATTTTACGGCAGACGAAACCGCGACGGCAAAGATAGAAACCGAATTAAACGAATATCTAAAACTTGTCGATTTGCAAAAATACGCATCGTCAAAAAAACTCGCTGTCATAAAAGTTGACGGCGATAACGGATTTGAAGAGGCGTTTAAACTGTTTGAATATTTTAAAAACAAGACAAAAGATTATAACTGGTATAAGATAAATCCTCTTGTGCCCGATGCAGGTCAATCGACCGCAGAAGAAATGTATAATGATTGCGGAGATATAATTTGCATT
>CAYOCM010000088.1:0-4188 GCA_964402515.1 uncultured Ruminococcus sp.
TTGTAAACATTTGCGGTTTTTCTTATTTTTTCGCACAAACTACTTGACTTCACCCGTGATATGCAAAATCAGTTAAAATCGATGCGTATTACCGCCTTGTCATCGGCATAAGGCGAATAAGGCATAACGTCATAAGGTGCCGAAGCCGCCGGCATTTCGTCCGCCGAAAACGATAATATTTTATCGGGAGTTTCGTTTTGCAAAAACGCCGCCATTCCGTCCGAACTCAGCAAAACCGTGTCGCCGCTTTTGATGTCGGTCCACGAACTTTCGAGCAATGCCTCAAGCTCGGGATCGCCGTTGAATATGCCGTATGCCATATCGTTTTCGGGATGGTTGCAGACCTCGTCGTAAATGCGCTGTTTGCTGTATCCGCTTTTTGCCACTTTAAGCGTCTGCTGGCGTGTAAGCGGTGTGCGCACGCCGTCTCTGAAATGCAATCCTATGCAATCGCCCGCCCAAACGCAGCACAACCTGTTGCCTATCAAAACCGCCGCTATACCTACTGCGCCGGGATAATAATCAAACCACGCTTGTTTTGGCTTTTGCTCGCGGTATGCTATCAGCGCCGCGTTTGCCTGTGCAAGCGTTTTGCGCAATTCGGATTCAAGCGTATGCTCATCCGAAATATCCGCAAGCATCTGCGCCCGCGGCATTATCTCATCGCGCAAGATGCGGCATACCGCGCATGCCGGACTGTCACCCGAGCCGTCGTATTCGGGGGTTGGACGTGTTATGCCGTCAAGCATCAAAAACACACGGTTTCGGGCATCAACGGCAATAAGGTCTTCGTTGGGTTTGCCTATGCCTCGGTTATTGACGGACGTTGCGGTGGTTATATTAAAGCCGATCAAAATCAAACCTCCTGCGGCGTATCATAAACAACACGCTTTGCAATACAAGTTACATTATAATACACGCCGCCGATTTTTGCAAGCACAAAACGGCAAAAAAGCAGATGTTATTATATACGACAAATTCTCTTGCAATAATCGCCGCATAATGTTATAATCGCGACAGAGGCACAAACCTTGATAAAATATCGGGAGGATATAATCATGATAATCAACAGACCCCCTATGGGCTGGAACTCTTGGAACACATTTGCTCAGGACATCAACGAACAGCTTATTAAAGACACCGCCGACGTTATGGTTGACAGCGGACTGCGCGACGCGGGATATGACTATCTCGTTATCGACGACTGCTGGTCGCTGCGCAAACGCGGCGAAGACGGCAGAATAATTCCCGATCCCGCAAAATTTCCGAACGGAATGAAGGCTGTCGCCGATTATGTTCATTCAAAAGGACTTAAGTTCGGTATGTATTCGTGCAACGGCAATCTGACCTGCGCGGGATATCCCGGCTCGTTTGAATATGAATTTGTCGACGCCGAAACGTTTGCCGAATGGGGCGTGGATTATCTTAAATACGACAACTGTTTCAGGCCTATGCATCAGCCCGGCGAACTGCTTTATCGCCGTATGGGACTCGCGCTTGCCAACTGCGGCAGAGACATATGCTTTTCGGCTTGCAACTGGGGCATAGACGGCTCACCCGATTGGATCAAAACCACCGGTGCGCATTTGTGGCGCTCGACGGGCGATATTTTTGACAAGTGGGAGTCGGTTAAAGAACTCGCCATGCATCAGCTCGAGATACTCTCGCGCAACGGACAAGGCTGTTTTAACGATATGGATATGCTTGTTGTGGGCATGCACGGCAAGGGACATGTCGGCATGGGCGGAATGTCGTTTGAAGAATACAAAACGCATTTTTCATTGTGGTGTTTCCTCGGCTCTCCTCTTATGATAGGCTGCGACATACGCAATATGGACGACGAAACAAAACAGATATTGCTTAACAAAGAGATCATAGCCATAGACCAAGACGCCGCCTATCGTCAGCCGTTTGTAATAGGCGACAGCTGGGGCAACAAAGAGGTCTGGATAATGGCACGTCACCTTGAAAACGGCGACATAGCAATAGGTATGTTTAACCTTTGCGACAGCGATTCGTGGCCGTTCTTCTCGCTCGATTCTCTCGGACTCAACCGTTCTACCGGCAGAACATTGCATATGACCGACATCTGGTCGGGCGAAGAAATCAACATTGACGACGGTGTATGCCGTCCCGGAACGCTGGGTGCGCACTGCTGCCGTGTATTCAGGGCAAAAGTCGTTAAAGAATAATAATGAAATGCATAGTCTGCGGCAAAGAGCTTAAAAACGACGATATCGGCGCCACAAAAAAGCTGATAAACCGCGGTGCAACAGAATTTTTGTGCATTCACTGCCTTGCAAAACGTTTTAACGTGACCGAAGATATGATAATGCAAAAAATAGACGCCTGGCGTCGTATGGGCTGCGCCCTGTTTAACTGAATATTGTATATTATTTAAAACAACCTGCCCGGTACCCTAAAGGTATCGGGCAGGTGTCGTTATGAGGAAATGAGATGTGTTTAAATATTAGTTTGGCATATTGCTTCTGTCTATCGTGACATGAGCCGGCAAATCCGTGATATCCTGAACAGTTGATCCGGGCATTGCATAGATGGTAAGTTTGCCATCATAATTTCCGCTGTTTTCAACTGTTATAATACGTAATGTGCCATATTCGTAATAGGTTATGTTATGACGACCCGTTTGATAAACAAGGTCGTTTATTTGTCCAAAATGGTTGATGATCCTATCGTTACTACCTTCGTCGATTAAAGTAATATCACAACCGGTTCCTGCCGTTCGACAGATTACCGGAGCAGATGAATTAGATTTGACAGCAATCTTGATTATAATTGCCGGTACATTAGCTTTATCATTGCTTCCATTAAATAAATTAATACTAACAAATCCCATATCAAAGCCACAATTAAACGTATTTAATTGTGAGTTCATAGAATATCCGTTTAAACCGTCGATTGAATTATACAAAAGATCATTTCCTTCAAGCGTATCACCCGCAAAATAGATAGACGCCCATCGGTCTTTCTTTTCAGGCAAGGTGGTATAAGTAGCCCACAACGGATAGCATTCGTTACTATAGGAATGTTTCAAGAGTTTGCCGCTCAAACCGCCACGTTCGCTCGGAGTATATACTACCCAAACTTTGTCATCGTTTGTATTATTTTTTCGGACTACAACAAATCTGTCGATGGTTTGATCCCAAACGATGATATGACTATGACCCAATGCATCATTTTCTGCCTTTTCAATTTCTTCAATCAATTCTTTGACCTTAGTTTTTTGGGTGTTTTCTTCATCATTTGTTACACCTGCTGCCGCAAGCAATGCCTCGTGCATATTGCGATGAGTGCCGCCGGCAAGAATTTTGTTCAATTTAATTACAAGTGCAAATGTCTTGGGGAAACTATCGTCGGAATATTTAAGTTGGCAATCTTTGCATTCAACGGTATAATTGCCTTCTGAACCTGTGGTTACAAAGTTGTGTGCGTGTTCATTGCCTTTTGCATCACAGCCGGCTCTGGCGCATTTTTTCCAATGGCATGCGCTGTCGCTGTCGTATGTATTCCACAAATGCCCAAGCGCGGCAGTGGTTGAAACTTTTTCAATTGCGCCGCATTTTAAGCAAGCCTTAAACTTGACGCCTTCATGAGTACAATCAGGATTCGTGACTTTTTCTTCACTCCATTCGTGTTCACATTCAGTACCTGTATTGCCGCCGGTTTCGCTTGTGCGTTCACCTATTTCAACGGTATACATTACAGTGCCACATATACTGCATTTTACATCGGCATACCATTTGTTGCTTTCCTCTTGTTTAGCGGTTTCGCCCATTCTCGCTACTATTTCACCCACTTGGCAAGTATGATTGGGGTTGGTTTCCGTACAACCTGCTACAAGGCAGTTCAATTCGTTTCCGTCTTCACCGAAGAGGTGGTTATCGCCGAACGAGCCGTTTTCGCTGCTTTCAATGCCGTCAGCGGAAATATCTTTGTGGAATACAACGCCTTTGCCGGCGGTGATATTGTTGCCGGAGATACCGCCCACAAATCCGTAAACGGTGACATTGCCGCTTGAAACGGTGAGCTTGCCGCCGAACATACGAACGATGACATCTTTATCGCCGCTGTAAGTTACATTGCTCTGAGTGTGTCCCGCATCAAAGCCGACGGTGAGTGTAACATCATCTGCAAGAGCGTTGTCGCCGTTCCAATAAATCGAGAAAG
>CAYOCM010000089.1:0-4157 GCA_964402515.1 uncultured Ruminococcus sp.
TCGCGGCGGCAGTCAATCACGCGCTTTGCGCTCACGGTTTAAAAGAGCGCACGCTTAAAGAGATACGTATGTTTATAGGCGACGGCGCCGAAATGCTTATCAGACGCGCTTGCGGAGATGTCGACGAAGATATCATAAGACCCGTTTCGGACGATTTTATGCTTTACTATTGGCATCATCTTTACGATTTCAGCGTGCCGTATGACGGCGTTTGCGACACCGTAAAAAGTTTAAAAGACACGGGCGCAAAGCTTGCCGTAGTCACAAACAAGCCCTCTGTCGCCGCAAAGCCGATAGTAGACAGGTTTTTTGACGGATTATTTGATGTTGTGCTCGGTGTTTCGGCTCCTTGCGACCGCAAACCGCAGCCGACGCAGGTGTTTAAAGCCTTGGAAATATGCGGCGTTTCGCCGTGCGACGCCATAATGATAGGTGACAGCGGCACCGATGTCGAAACGGCAAGAGCCGCAGGCATAAAATGCTGTTCGGTCCTGTGGGGATATCGCACAAAAGACGAGCTTAAACAATTTAATACCGATATGTATGTTTCGTCACCGTGCGAACTAAAAAATGTTTTAAAATAAAGCAAATCAATTGCGAGGTATAAAAATGAAAGCAATAATCAACGGCAAAATCATTTTAAAAGACCGCGTGCTCGAAGGCGCGGCACTCGTTTATTCCGATGTTATCGAGGGCATAGTCCCCGCCGATAAAATCCCTCAAGGTGCGGAGGTCATCGACGCCAAAGGCGGATATGTGGCACCCGGACTAATCGATCTGCACATTCACGGCTATCTGGGCAAGGATGTTTGCGACGGTGAGGAAGAAAGCATTCGCACCATCGCCAAAGGGCTGCTCGCAAACGGCGTTACCGGCTTTTTGCCCACAACCATGACCGTAGACATGCAGGTCATACGCAAGGCACTCGAAGTCTGCCGCGCTCTTAAACAAGAGAGCAAGACTTGGGAAGGCACTCAGATACTCGGTTGCCATGCCGAAGGCCCGTTTATCAGCGAAAAGAAAAAAGGCGCTCAGGACCCCAAATATATACTCAAACCCGACGCCGATTTTGTTAAAGAATACGCGGATATCATCAGCATAATCTCGCTTGCTCCCGAAGAAGACGAAGATTTTAAGGCAATAAGCGAGATCAGACGTGACACAAACGTCGTTATGTCAATGGGTCACACCTCGGCGGACTATGACACCGCTATGGCTTCGACTGCTGCCGGCATTCGCCATGCGACTCACCTGTTTAACGCAATGACTCCGCTTGCGCACCGCGCTCCCGGCGTAGTCACCGCGGCACTCAACAGCGACGTTTCATGCGAACTGATAGTCGACACCTTCCATGTCAACCCCGTATTTTATGATATACTTTGGAAACTTAAAGGCCGCAAACTCTGCTTTATCACCGACTGCCTGCCCGCAGGCGGACTGCCTTACGGCGAATATACGCTCGGCGGCAGCAAGATAGTTTATCGCGATATCGTCTGCAGACTTGAAGACGGCACTGTCGCAGGCAGCGTTCTGCATCTCAACAAAGGCGTTTGGAATGTTGTCAGCAACTCAAATATTCCTTTGTGGGAATGCGTCAACTGCGCTTCTCTCAACCCCGCCGCCGTGCTCGGCATCGACGACCGCAAGGGCAGCATAGAGATAGGCAAAGACGCCGATATAATCATCACCGACGGTGAATTTAACGTACAAAAAACAATTATCGGAGGAAATACCAAATATGAAGCTTAAACAGCCCGCAAGACTTGATCCTCAGTTTATTCCCATGGCGCTGGTCGTTCGCGAAATGCGTGAAAAGACCGCCGAAAACGGCATAGACATCGTTGTTGGCGTAGTTCGCAGCAAAGGCCAGACCACCACTTATAAGACTCGCATCTTCCCCGAAGGCACAGGCCACGATGACGAAAATTTTGACTTTGTAGAACGCATCGTCAAAACTTTGCTGTGGGTAGCCGGCGGCTATAAAGTTATCATCGCGGGCGCGCCCGTTGTAGGCAAACGCATCGCAGACGCTTATACCGACAAAGGCTATCGCGATTTTGACCTGCACTTTATGGAACGCGTTTACGAGACAAAATTCGAAGTCGAAAACGTCGACCTCGAGCATGCTCCCGTTGACTGCGGCGCGGCAGAACCCGTAGGCCGTCACCTTGACGGTTGCCGCATAGGTTTTGACGCAGGCGGATCGGACCGCAAAGTCAGTGCGGTTGTTGACGGCGAAGTCGTTTATTCCGAAGAAGTCGTTTGGTTCCCCAAACTGCAATCAGACCCCATGTATCATTTCGACGGCATTTACCAGGCAATGAAGACCGCCGCCGAGCATATGTCTCGCGTTGATGCAGTCGGCGTTTCGTCGGCAGGCGTTTATATAGACAATCGCATCATGGTCGCATCGCTTTTCCTTAAAGTAAGCGACGAGGACTTTGACAAGCACGTTAAAAATATGTATCTCGACGTAGTCAAAAAGCTTTCGCAGGATGTCGGACACGACATTCCCGTCGAGGTTGCAAACGACGGCGACGTCACCGCTCTCGCAGGTGCTATGGATTATGAGGACGACAGCGTTCTCGGCGTGGCAATGGGCACATCCGAAGCAGGCGGCTATGTTGACGAGCAGGGCAATATCACCGGCTGGCTCAACGAGCTTGCATTCGTTCCCGTCGATTTCTGCAAAAACGCAATGGTCGACGAGTGGTCGGGCGACTATGGCTGCGGCGTTAAGTATTTCAGCCAAGACGGCGTTATCAAACTTGCTCCCGCTGCGGAAATTCAACTTGACGAATCACTTTCGCCCGCCGAAAAACTCAAAGTCGTTCAAGGCCTCATGAAAGAGGGCGACCCCAGAGCCGCCGCCATCTATGAGACCATAGGCACATATTTCGGCTATGCGCTCGCATATTATGCAGAGTTCTATAACATCAAGCACGCACTCATCATGGGCCGTGTTACCTCCGGCGAAGGCGGTGTTATTTTGCTTGAAAACGCTCAAAAGGTTCTCGACACCGAGTTTCCCGAGCTTGCAAAAACCATGCAACTGCATATTCCCGACGAATCCAGCCGTCGCGTAGGTCAGTCCGCAGCAGCGGCAAGCCTGCCGATGATAAAATAAGTTTAAAACAAAAACATATAAAAAGTGCGTTTGCCGTGGGCAAACGCACTTTTTTGATTTAATTAAACGGCGGTCTTGGTTTTTTATTCCAGCTCGAACGCGCCTGTATAGAGTCTGTAATACTGTCCTTTTTGCTCTATGAGCTGTTCGTGAGTGCCGCGCTCGATTATAACGCCGTGGTCAAGCACCATAATGACGTTGCTGTTTCTGACGGTTGAAAGTCTGTGAGCTATGACAAATACCGTTCTGCCCTCCATCAGGCTGTCCATACCCTTTTGCACTATCGATTCGGTGCGGGTATCTATTGAACTGGTCGCCTCGTCGAGTATCATTACGGGAGGATCCATTACCGCGGCTCTCGCGATGGCTATAAGCTGTCTTTGCCCCTGCGAAAGTCCGCTGCCGTCGCCCTCAAGCACGGTGTCATAGCCTTTGGGCAACATGTTGATAAATCCGTCGGCGCCGGCAAGTTTTGCGGCTGCGATGCATTCTTCGTCGGTAGCGTCGAGGCGGCCGTATCTGATGTTCTCCATAACAGTGCCGGTAAACAGATTGACATCCTGCAAGACTATGCCGAGCGAACGGCGAAGGTCAGCTTTTTTGATATGATTGATATTTATGCCGTCATATTTTATCTTGCCGTCGGCTATATCGTAAAACCTGTTTATAAGGTTTGTAATAGTGGTCTTGCCGACACCCGTAGCTCCGACGAATGCGACTTTTTGGCCCGGCTTCGCATAAAGCGTTATATCGTGCAAAACCGTCTTGTCGGGTTCGTATCCGAAATCAACGCCGTCAAATCTGACGTCGCCGCACATGGCAACATATTTAAACGTGCCGTCGTTTTGCGGACATTTCCATGCCCATTTGCCGGTGCGATGCTCGCACTCGGTGATATTGCCGTCGGCATCGACATTGCAGTTGACCAGCGAAACGTCGCCGTCATCCGCCTCGGGTTGTTGGTCAAGCAGTTCAAAGATACGCGATGCGCCCGCCATGGCCATTATCAGCGTGTTGAATTGCTGCATTA
>CAYOCM010000090.1:0-4016 GCA_964402515.1 uncultured Ruminococcus sp.
TGGTCGGCGATGCAAAAGAATAGCGCATCTTGACCGAACTCTGCATTATCGTCGCAGAATAATAGTTAATGATGCGCTTAAAGATATTAAATACGGGTGTAGGCAGTCCGCCCGAGTTAACGCCGTGCCATTGATCGCCGCGATAAAAGCGTTCGTTTGTGTTGACGGTGTTGTAAAGATCGATAGAATAATTATATTCTTTGCCCTTTTCATACAGTTGCCATTCGTCTGTATAGGGCAATAAGCTTTTGGGCTTCATTATGCTCCTTTCGTTGTCGTTCAATAGTCGATGAAATCCGAATAAGAAAGTTTTGCCGGCGCACCGATATCAAATCGATAAACGCTCGGCAGATTTTTGAGCTGCTTTTTTGACGGTATCGGTTCGCGTGACATCAAAGCGTATCGCAGCGCTTCGGGCGCATGAGTGAGCTCGTGAGGCGTGTCTGCGGCGTCCTCGTGCTCGTATTCGTCAAATCTCAGCATCGGCAATGTACGTATAAGGTTTTTGCAGCGCCTTGAAATGCAAAGGCGCGGTACTCCGCCGCAAGGTGCGCGCAGATATTCGCGCATGACGCGCCAACCCGTGATGCGGCGGTTGTTTGCCTTGATAAGCCCCTTAAGCCCCGCCGCAGACAGCAGTTCAAAGCCGCTTTTGCCGCTGTCTTGGCGTCTGTTCCACAGATCGGGCGAGGCGACGGTATACCTTATCGCTTCGCCGTCGGGTGTCATGGATATTATGCGCGATGCCGCATCCGAAAGTATCAGATTCGGCTCATACAGTTCGCGGTACACGAGTATTCTCCCGTCATCGGTCACCGCAAGCCATAGGCAACAGGTCATATCCAATCCATAGTCGAGAGCTCTGAATTTAGTCATCTCGCGCGTTATGACAGGTTCGGCGCAGGTGTGAGTCTCTATGTCGAATTCGGGAAAGAACGCTCCCTCGAATGCGTTCCAGTCTCCATAGAGCATTGCTTTGCGACGAGCCTCCGGCAGCGCCATAAGCGATCTGACATATCCGGGGTCGTTTTTCATCAGAAAATCATTGTCAAACACCAGGCTTTTTATAAACTTATAGTCATCCGGCTGCTCGTTGACGCGGTATATTTTATCCACAAACAGACGTTTGACCCAGTCGTGGCCGACTCCGCCGGGATTGCATGTAAAATACATCCGCGGCTTAAAACCGGCTTTTTTCATTTCGCCCGAGATGCGATTGCTTTCTGTAAGACACATAAATTGCTTTTCGGTAAAATGAGTCGCCTCCTCAAGCCCTATCACCTCGTACGCCTGACCTTGAAATTGCAAAACATCGTTTTCGGCATCACAGTATCCGAGTTTTAATCTCGAACCGTTTCTAAAGCGAAACTCTCTTTCCGAAGCGATATATTTTGCCGTTCCGTCAAGCATTTTCAGCAAAGGCATCAGATGGTTTTCTCTCAGTTCGCCCAAAGTCCGACGCAAAAGCAACATTTGAATTCCGTCATAATTCAGTGCAAGCAACACCAATTTGGTTCGCATTGCCCAACTTTTGCCGCCGCCGCGCGCACCGCCGTATGCGGTATATCTTGCCTGCGACTCAAAAAATTCGGTTTGTTTTTTGTTGGGCGACAAAACTATCTCTTTGTCTGTGTTTATTTTGCCCATTTACGTGCTTTGCCCTTAAATATTATGTTGCCGCAGTCGTCGCATGTGCTGTCGTTTTTGTCGCTGTAACCGTGATTGTTGCGCATGTCAAACGAAAGCACCGCCGCCGGCAATTTGCCGGCAAACGCAAGTTGCTTTTTTATCTTTGCTATTTTGTTATACGCCTTGCGTATTTCGTCGCCGTATACGGTGTCGCTTTTAAGCAACGACAATGTCTCGCGCGTTGTTTTAAGATAATCTGCCAAAGATTCTATGTCGGCTATTTCTTTGCATTTCGGCAGATAGTCGTCAAAATATAGCCCGAGTTTTTCGGTGCAGTCGTCCTTTGACTCAAAAACCGCGCATTTGTGCGGCATTCGAGTGCTGTTTTTTGTCTTGTTCAGTTTGCATCACTCCCGTGTTTGATCTGTCGAAAGAAAGCAAAAACGCTATCGAGGGACGCGTTTTTCCGTCGCGTTCCGACGATAGCATTATACTATGGCCTCTGTATTGTTTCATCTCAAAAAAGTCGGTAAGAAATCGCCGAAAAGTTGCGTCAAACAAGTTCTGCGATTATCGCGTTTGAAACGCGATAGCCTTTTTCGGTCAACACAAACCTGCCGTCGCAAACCGTTGCAAGCCCGTTTTTGACACATCGTTCCGCAAATTTTGTGTCTTTTAAAAGCTCTGTGCTTATTCCTTCGTCGGTACGCAGCCCGAGCATGATTTTTTCTTCAAATATCTCGTCCTGCGTAAGAAACGGGGAACCGTAATAATCGGTCGACGCAAAAGGGGAGTGCTTGTCTGTGTTTTTTATATATAGTTTTATGTCGGCAGGCGACGAAAAACGCTTGCCGTTATAAAACGAGTGAGCCGCCGCCCCGAAACCGAAATATTCGCATCTTTGCCAATAGCCCAGATTATGCCGCGATCTGTGCGATGCGTCTTTAGCAAATGCCGAGATCTCATAATGCCTGAAACCGTGTTCTCTTGCGGCATCGCATATAAGATCGTATATTCTTTCTTCCGATTGCTCGTCCGGCGCGTTGTCGGCATCTTTTAACTTATACATCGGCGTGCCTTTTTCATATTGCAGCGAATATGCGGCAATATGCGATACTCCCGATAAAACAAGTCCGCAGAATGTATACAGCGCGCTTTGCTCTGTCTGCCCGTTAAAACCGAATATCATGTCTGCGCTGACATTGTCAAACCCCGCTTTGAATGCATCGCTTATGCATATTAAAGCATCGCGGGAATCGTGTATGCGCCCCAATGTTTTAAGTTCTTCGTCGCACAGTGACTGTACACCTATCGACAACCTGTTTGCGCCTGCATCGTGCAGCGTGTTTAAAAAACGTGCATCGACTGTTTTTGGGTTGACCTCGACGGTGGTTTCGCAGTCATGGGATATAAAATTGCGACTTATCACGCAGTCTATGAGTTTTGCAAGTCTTTTTTCGCCTAATACCGTCGGCGTTCCGCCACCGAAATAAACGCTTGTCACGCATCTGTCGGTGGCAAAGGCGGAAAACTGGCGCAATACCGCATCGCAA
Source organism: uncultured Ruminococcus sp. (assembly GCA_964402515.1). Classification (GTDB taxonomy): domain Bacteria; phylum Bacillota; class Clostridia; order Oscillospirales; family CAG-382; genus Coliplasma. The sequence goes on from CAYOCM010000090.1 coordinate 3,183, forward strand.
TAGTCGTCTTTGAGCGTGTCGGACGCATCGCTCAAAGAATAAAACGCGCAATAATTGCACTTTTTAACACAAAACGGTATATGAAAATAAAGCGATATATTATTATTCATCGTCAAGCTTGAGCACCGCCATAAACGCCTCTTGCGGTACTTCTACCGTGCCGAGCATTCGCATACGCTTTTTGCCTGCTTTTTGTTTTTCAAGCAGCTTCTTTTTGCGGGTGATGTCGCCGCCGTAGCATTTTGCAAGCACGTCCTTGCGCAATGCTCTTACCGTCTCGCGCGCTATGATTTTGCCGCCGATGGCCGCCTGGATAGGTATCTCAAACAACTGTCTCGGAATATTCTCTTGCAGCTTTTCGCATATCTTTCTGGCCCTTGGATAAGCGTTGTCGGCAAATACTATAAACGACAAAGCGTCTACTATATCGCCGCTCAGCAGTATATCAAGCTTGACCAATTTGCTGGGAACATATCCCGCAGGCTCGTAATCAAGCGAAGCATAACCTTTTGTGCGAGATTTAAGCGAATCGAAAAAGTCATATATTATCTCGTTTAAAGGCAATTCATAATGCAACTCGGCTCTGTCGGCCTCAATATATTTCATATCGATAAAATTGCCGCGACGCTTTTGGCACAGATCCATCAGAGTGCCGACATATTCTGCGGGGGTCAGTATGACTGCCTTGACTATAGGCTCATATGCCTGATTTATTGTCTCGGGAGCGGGATAGTTGGTGGGATTGTCAATAAACAGCGTCCTGCCGTCATTCATCTCGAGTTTATATATAACGCTCGGCGCCGTGGTAACGAGGTCGAGATTAAACTCTCTTTC
>CAYOCM010000091.1:0-3613 GCA_964402515.1 uncultured Ruminococcus sp.
CTTTTGCGCTGCCTATATGCAGATATCCGTTGGGCTCGGGCGGAAACCTCGTGTGTACGCTGTCGCATCTGCCTTCGGCAAGATCCCGCTCGATGATGTCGTATAAAAAGTTTGATATTTTCTCCATTTTATCTAAGCCCCTTTGGTAAATGAAATAATGCGTCTTTGCATTTCGTCATTGCCTATGATTTCTATAACACTGTAAAGGTCGGGCGAATTGAGCCTGCCGGTAACCGCAAGTCTGATAAAGCTCGATACGTCGGCTACGCTGCCCTTGTATGCTGTGGGGTCTGCCTTAAACGCTTTCATATCCGAGCAGAAACCGTTTTTGTCGGCGACCGCCTTGACTTTGTCAAACCATACGTCTTTGTCGTCGCTCTCGCAATATGTCGCAAGATATGCGTCGAGGCATGCGGCGATGTCGTTTTTTTCAAAATCTGCGAGAGTATCGGTGACTGCAAAGAATTTGTTATAAAAGAACCCGATATACGCTTTGACTTCAGAATAAACCGCAAAATCTTTGCGAGGCTTTTTGCCGCCTCTGCCTATGGCGAATATCGCTTTTGCCTTTGAGCTGTCGGATGTCAGCTCGTTTGCCAGATCGGTGTCATAAATTTTTGCCCACTCGGTAACGCGGTCATAAACCTCGTCGGCGGACATAAGCGAAACGACGTTTTTTGATATGTCGCAGAGTTTTGCCATATCAAACAAACAGCCCGAAACGCTCATTTTTTTAAGGTCAAACTGATATGTGTATGCATCGGCGGTCGGGTTGGCACGGCGCCAGTCTTCAAAGCCGGAATTCATCAGCGTGAGCAGATAGTCGATGAGTGCCTCTTTGGGAAAACCCTGCTCGACAAAATATCCCACAGCTGCTTCGGGGTCTTTGCGTTTTGACAGCTTGCGCTTGCTACCGTCGTTTTGATCTATCTTCATTATGACGGGGCTGTGCGCATATTTCGGCGGTTTGAATCCGCACGCTTTAAACATGGCGATATGCTTGTTGGTCGACGGTATCCATTCTTCGCCTCTGATAGCATGCGTGACGCGCATGAAATGGTCGTCGCATACATGAGCGAAATGATATGTGGGTATGCCGTCGGATTTGAGCAATACCTCGTCGATTATGTTTTCGGGCATCTCGATGCGCCCTCTTATCATGTCGTCAAACGCTACGCGGCGTGACGAATCGCCGTCCGAGCGCAGTCTGAGCACCCACGGTTGATTTGCGTCTATGCGCTCTTTTACCTCGTCATATGAAAGATCGCGGTATTTTGCCCATTTGCCGAAACAGCCCCAGATCTCGGTGCCTTCGGTTTCCTGTTGCACGCGCATGTCGGCAAGCTCCTGCTCGGTCATAAAGCACGGGTACGCAAGGCCTTTTGCCACCAGTTCTTTTGCAACGGTGTGATATATAAATACACGCTCGCTTTGTTTATAAGGGCCGTAATCACCCGTTTCGGTATCTTCGCTGGTCATCCCTTCGTCAAACTTGACGCCGAATGCGTCAAGCCCCGAGATGATCGCCGTGACACCTGCGGTTATCTCGCGCTTTTTATCTGTGTCTTCGATGCGCAATATCGAAACGCCGCCTGTTCTGCGTGCGGTCATAACGTCGGTCAACGCACCGAAAAGTCCGCCCAGGTGCAGATAACCCGTCGGGCTGGGCGCAAACCTTGTAACTCTTGCGCCTTCGGGCAGATCGCGAGGCGGATATTTTGCCTCAAGGTCGGCTGTTGTCGTTGTCACATCCGCAAAAAGCAATTCTGCAAGCTTTTGACAGTCTGTCATATATAAATACCCCTTATAATACCTTTATTATCAAATAATGATACCATATTCCGCACTTTATGTCAATGTTTTATTGCTATAAAAAACGCAGGCCTTTTTGACCTGCGGCGATGTGATATGTGCGATATGCGATTATTCTTCAGTGCCGACAATGTCGGTGAATTCGTCCTCATATGTAAGCAAAAAGAGTGCACCGGGGCAATCGTCTGCCGATTCTAACTGCCAATAGGCATCACGCAGATCATCGCGCCTGATAAGCTCATAATAAGCCTGATGGTCGGTGCACGGCGGCATAGGTTCGGTTTGTATCTGCGAAGAAACCCAACGCTCTATCTGTTTGCCGTGCAATTCTGTCATATATTCTGTCTCGCAAAACCATTTTAAAAGGTCATAAGTTGACATTTTGCGCTGTTCTTCGGTGATATTATATGTGCATTCGGGAAGAGCGTCTTTTGAAAGTTCTGTGACAAAAACTATTGCCGATATGCATATGACAAGTACGAGCGTCGCGGATGCAATCAGTATTGATTTTTTATCGTTCATGACAAAACCCCTCGCTTAGGCCGCAACACCTTCGTCGGGCAAGCTCCAAGGTGTGTTGCACGGAGGTCCGCTGCAAGGAACGCTTTCCCAATATGAATATGCTGTTTTAGAGCAGGTGTTGCAGTATTTATTGTATCCGAAATAATGCAAATTGTCTCTGTGATAGTTGTTGCCGTTATACGAACTTGTATAATTGTGATATCTGTAAAAGACCTGGTAGGATGTATTTGCGGGGATATATGTCGACGGAACCTGATTTACCGCATGCAGATACTCGCCGCCGGCACCCCATTTTGAACGAATAACAAGAGAACCGTCCGAGTTTATGCTGTCGACCACACCGGAATGAAGCGCAAGGTCATGCAATGAACTCATATAAACAATTATATCTCCAACCTGGATCGTGTCGGACGATGTGAGTCTTGTGCATGCGCTGTCATTGATAAATGCCTGTATGGAATTGATCCAATATGCATCAAGATGCTTTGCATGATACCATGCGTATGCGTGACAATTGTATGTCGCATCCGGCTCGGTGAGTTTGGTTGCACCTGTTACTGCCGCGCCTGCATTATTATAGACGGCAATCTCTTCGGTTGTCATATCACGTTCCGGCACATAATATGGCACGTTTAAACCGTCATGAGTTGTTACATAGCCACCAATTCGCACGGGAATTCTGTCGTCGATGTATCCGACCGTGCTTGAAACAGCAGATGCGGAATAAATAGAAGCCAATGTTTGACAATCACCGTTGCTTTCATAAAAGTAGTTTGAGAGGGCTTCTTTAATGCCGTTAGTACCCATCAAGCGCACAAGCTTTTCGGGTATTCTTTGAGAATTGCTTACGATTTGTTCTAAAGTATCGGCGAGATCTTTGCGTGAAAGCAATTCGGCGAATGCCGGATGCTGCGAGTAACGCTCATCTCCGCTTGTTATCAATGACGAAAATGTAATTTGATCAAAAATGTCGGTTTGCATGAACCAATTGACAAGCTCCAATGTTGTCATATTGCTCTGCTCGACGGTGAGCGTATACGCGAATTCATAACTCGTAGTTGTTGTCAGCGAATCGCATAGAGAGGTAGGGGTACTATTATTCGGTGCAAAATGAAGCATTGATACTTTGTACATCGGCCCGTCTTCGGTCATAATGACAAAGTCGTCGGGTTCTTCGGCTGCGGAACTTGACGCACCGACGCCGATGCAAAGCGCACAGGTGACTGCAAGCAGCAAAACGAGAGACAAAAATCTTTTTTTCATGTTGTTTACCTCCTAT
>CAYOCM010000092.1:0-3589 GCA_964402515.1 uncultured Ruminococcus sp.
ATCGGTGCGAAATTGCCGCACCGATGCATAAACTGTTTTACAAACACCTGCCGAACGAGGGGGATTGTTTATATAGAAACTCAATAATCGATCTCAACAGGTCTGCCGAGGCGATCGGATTCGAATGCGGCTTCCATTATCTTCATGACAAATCTGAGCTGGTCATGAGTGATAAGCTGGGGCTCGAGGCCGTCGACGGCTTTGACGACATTGCGATAAAAATCGTGGACATCGGCACCCGGCTGAGGAATATCACGGGTGGTGATAGTCGATTCGCTGCGGGGTGCCATAGTCTTGGTAAGACCTGCTGCGGTGCGAACGGGAACGACGTTGGGGTCGTATTTCTGGTGGCAGCTTACGATGTGGCAATCTTTGCCCCAGTCGGGGATAAGCGCAGAACCGTCCATGCCGCACATATAAAATCTGGGCAGGCTGATAAAGTTTGACGTACCGACTTCGATGTGGCAGCAGAGGTCGTTTTCATAATACATATCCATCTTAAAACCGTCATCGACTTCGGCGTTGGTGAGGTGGTCGCAACGGCAATATACAGACAGCAGTTTGCGGTCGGTGACTATGTTGATTATCTGGTCGATGAGGTGGACGCCCCAGTCGAGCATCATGCCGCCGCCGTGTTCTTTCTCTTTGCGCCAGTCGCCGGGAATGCCGAGCGAACCGTGGACGCGCGACTCGATGGCATAGACGTCGCCGAGGTCGCCGCTTTGATATACGTCGCGCATGACGAGGAATTCGCCGTCCCAACGGCGGTTTTGATGAACGGTAAAGAGTTTGCCGGTGCGCTCAGATGCGGCGATCATTTCTTCAAGATCGGCCGAGCAGAGAGTGACGGGTTTTTCACTGATGACGTTTTTGCCGGCCTCAAGAGCGGCTATGCAAAGAGGCTTGTGAAAATCGTTTGGGACGGCAAGAGTTACGATGTCGACTTCGGGGTCGGACAAAACAGATTCAAGCGTGGGGTATGCGTGAATGCCGTTTTTTTCGGCAACTTCGCCACGCTCGGGATTGATGTCATAAATACCCCTAAGTGTTACGACGTCGCTGTTTTGAATGTACTGGCAGTGCCAGCCGCCCATGCCACCGTAACCGATGACCACTACGTTCTTTTTCATTTTGATAAATACGGCTCTGCAATATGCAAAAGCCTTTTTCCTTTCAAATTGTCTTAATGATTAATAACGCACAAAGCGCGTTTTGTCAATAGGTTTTAAAAATTATTCTGCAATAATTTTTGCGCTCTCGATAACCACGGGTTCTGTGGGGACGTCGCCGAAATAGCCGTAATTGCCTGTGCGGACGGACGCGATCTTATCGACGACCTCGATGCCCTCGACCACTCTGCCGAATGCGGCATACTGACCGTCGAGATGCGGTGCATCGGCATGCATTATAAAAAACTGGCTCGATGCCGAATCGGGCACTGCGGTGCGCGCCATGGACAAAACTCCGCGCACATGAGGCAAGGTGTTTTGCTTAAATCCGTTGGCGGCAAACTCGCCTTTTATAGACTTTGCGTTTTTTTGTTTAAAATCGGGCGTAAATCCGCCGCCCTGTATCATAAATCCCGATATGACGCGGTGGAATATAAGTCCGTCATAAAAACCGTTCTCGACAAGAGAAACAAAATTCTTTACCGTTTCTGGTGCGACTTGCGGATAAAGCTCGGCGGTTATGTCGCCGTAGTCTTTGACAGAGATCAGGACTTTCATATATTCTGTGCTCCTTGTTTTTGTTTTCGGTTTATTTTAACATACCGTGCGGCAAAAAGCAAGCAAAAAAAGCCGACCGCAGTCGGCTTTTTATATATAACGTTTTACGCCGCCAAAGGCTCGTCGCGTAAATTCCACGGAGTTATGCAAAAAGTACCGCCGCGGCAGGGAAGCGGAGTCCATTCCGTATACACAAACGTGTTACAATGCGTGCATTTAAAGCCGTATTCGTAATAATGCATATCGTATGAATGATAATGATTTTCTGTCCATGTATAAACGGTATTTCCGTGCCGGGTCGAACTGTCGTTCGGCCATTGCATGTTGCTGCAGTCAAAGCCTTTTGGACAATTGCCGTTTTCAAAATGACCGTACCAAATATCACTAAATGAAGTGACAAGTTCACTTTTTTGTGAGCTTGTCAGGGTGTTTGGAACAAACGAACTTAGATATACTGTTGTCGCTTCTGTAGAAGGATCGTATTTTAAAACCTTGTACGATTTTGTTACCAAATATCCCGGACAGTTTGAGCTGCTAATCGCTGCTATATCTGTATCTGAAAATTCTTCGGAATTGGGATGCGTATGGATAATACCTAAAAAGGTTGCTGATTTGGGATAACTGCCTTCGATTTCAACATAATGTGGATATCCCGATTGAACACAGTCATAATAATATGTGCTTCCGAGTTTGTAAAGTATCGCTCCGTATTCGATTTTCACATATTCCGAGCGGCAATATATCGACTCGGCAAACGCTTTTACAGCCGCACTGAGCGTGCTGTATCCGGATGCGGCGGTTATTTCTGCCGATGTGCCTTCAACACTCGACAATGCGGTCTCTGCATAAACGAAATTGCTTGATGCTGTGTTTATAACAATCAATATAATCGACAGAAATATGCCGATTAATTTTGTGAGTTTCTTCATAGTAACACCATATATCCTTTATATAGTTATCTAAAATTATCTTATAATTAATCGAATCTGATTTTAAGCGTTGATGTCCACTTTAATTGACCGTCATATAATGCAAACATGTCGCCGTAATAGTCACAAAAATCTTCGGTTTGTTCGGATGTATTCCACCATTCGGTAAGATAAAAGCCTTCGGGATATGTATAATACAAGTCGATAACTCTTTCGCCATCTCCTACGTACAAACATTTTATGCCGTTTTGTGCAAGAGCGTTTATTTGATTTGCCGTCATATAGGCATAGTACGCCGTGTGATCTTTTCCATCTGACAAATCTCTGAGCAAGGCGCTTTTTATGTTTTCAGAGCTAATACCCGCGATATTTATTATATCGTTTTGATCACCTTTGTCATTTAATATTCCGCCGACAATGACCAAAAACTGTTTATCTGCGTCATTTTTATAGATATCCATCATCAACGCAAGTGCGTGGCCTATATTATCATTGTATCCCTCGGGGCGATGTTCGTCTGCGGTAAAATAATTGTTTGATCTGCTGTCCATAAGCACCTGTTCGGTATCCGGATTTTCCGGCTCATTCGAAGCTTCAGATGATTCGGTTTGACTTGATTCACCGAGGCCCTCGCTCGTTTGAGGTTCGTCGGGGACGCAAGCGGAAAGCAGAAGCGTAGACGAGAGCGCGAGGGTTAATATCAAGACAAGTATTTTTTTCATATTCAATCTCCTTTACTTTATGTATTTACTTATGTCAAAGTCATCATAAAACCCATCTTCATAGTTATAATAATATGCGAATAATATCATCAAATCAGTCGTATTAAAACTATCGAGAACTATAAAGTGATTCTCGTCATCTTCCATATGGGCTACGAGTGATTTAATTGTCGGCACATGATCTTTGCCATATTCTCTCGACAATTTTAAT
>CAYOCM010000093.1:0-3324 GCA_964402515.1 uncultured Ruminococcus sp.
AAAAAGCCATAAAAGAGACGGTTAAAAAAATATACGACGCAGGATTCAATTCCGTCTGCCTCGAATTGCTGTTTGACAACACGATGCTTTGCCCGATGCCCGAAGACAGCCTGTTTGAAACAAACCCCAAATGCGGCGATAACGACATTTTAAAGATATGGATAGACGAATTTCACCGATACGGCATCGAGGTGCACGGTTGGATGTCGACATTCAGAGTATGCCACAGCTCGAGTTCAAACACAAGTCAGGCATTGGCGACCAAAAAGCCCGAATGGCTCATGCAGGCAAACGACGGCAGAAACTATCTGCTTTCGGATAACGTAAAGCATTATTACCTCAACCCCGCCCTGCCCGAAGTATGCGAGTTTTTGACCGAGACATACAGGTATATCGTCACAAATTATGACCTTGACGGTTTTCAGCTTGACTATATACGTTATCCCGACGGATACGATGCGGGAGTTTATTACGGTTATGACGACGAAACGCTGAAGCAGTTTAAAGAGTCAACCGGCATCGATGCGACAGACTTGACAAAAAACTCGGCTGATTTTAAAAAGTTTGTACAGTTTAAAGCCGACTATGTTACGGCGTTTGTGCTTAAAATAAGAGAAATGTTGCGTGTAGAACGCCCCGACATGATACTTTCGGCGGCAGTCGCTCCACAATATGACGAAGGAGTGACAAAAAAGCATCAGGACGTAAAAACCTGGCTGACAAACGGCTATCTCGATGCGGTTTATCCCATGTCATACGGAACCACCGACGCATTTGCAAAATGGACGGGCATAACGTTAGATCTTTCGGCCGATAATCTTTCGGTAGTTATGGGTATGCGTGACGGCGGAGCCGAAACCGTATCCGAGCAAATAATCGCTTCGCGCGAAAGCGGCGCGGACGGAACGGCGTTTTTTGCATATGCTCAGTATTTCAAAGGCGATTATGTCGGAGTTATCGACAAAACGCTTTATTCAACGCCCGCGGTATGTCAGACATACGATGCAAGAGCCGCGGCAATATCGCAGATAAAACGCACGACCGAACGTTATGAAACGTTGATCGACGCAAGCACTGCCGACGAAATGATAAATAAGCTTAAAGCCATTGCCGAAAAACTTGCCGAAGACAAGCTTTCGGATCATGCCGAAGATATCACCGCATTGGCACAACAGTATATTTCTGTTGCCGAAGACGGCGAATACGGCAAGATGGCTTTGTCCGACGCGGCAAAACTTATGCGCATAGTCGCACAGTCGCGCGATGACGCAAAAGCCGAATACCGCACTGCGCATCCGTTGCCCGAACCCGATGTAAGCGGCGATACAAGCGATGACATATCGCACGGCGATATTTCAGGTGACGACGACAGCAAGCCGACCGAATCGGACGACCGGTCTGACTTAAGCGACGAAAACAGCGACAAACAGATAAGCGACATGTTTGAAGGCTCTAATACGTTTGAAAAGATTTTTCAGATAATTATGATAGTCGTCGTGCTGTTTGCCGCAATATGCGCGCCGATATATATTGTACTCGACTTTAAAAAGCGCAAAAACAATAAAAACAGCAAAGACGATATTCAAAGTAACGATAAAAACGGCAGTCAAGACGATAATCAAAACGGCAATACATAATAAAAACCGCTCCCCCGATACAAAATCGGGGGAGCTTATTATACGGTCTTATATATCTATCTCGAGTATCTTTTGCCAATTTTCGAGCGAGGTCATTTTTTCATGCGCTTCGGCATACCGCTTGCAGGCTCTGCCGCGCAAAATAAGATATTTTACCGATGCCCAAAGGTACATACCCAGCACCTTCCAAAACGCGGCGGTGAATACCGCACGGCGCATCTGACGCTTTTTTTCGTCGTCGGTGCCCTCGAGTTCGGGCATGGGACGCGACTCTATACAGCGCAGTTTGGTATTTAAAAGTTCGGGGTCGGTGTTATAAAAGAATTCGGGGCCTTTTAAAAAGTCGCCGAGTGCCATACCGTAAAACCTGTTGGCTTCGGGCATTTTATATACTATCGAACGGCATATGCGCTCGAGTATCATCTTACCCGTGCCGCCGGACGAAGTTTTTAAATGATATACCGAGTTTGTAACAAGGCCGTTGCGGACGGTATAATAATCGAGATACGGCACGTATTTTTCGTTAAAATCGCGATGCCAGACGCCTATGCCGTTGACGACCGTTATCTTTGCGTGATTTCTCAGCGAAAATTCAACGTCGTCATCTTTGATAAAATAAGGCATCGGCAGGCTGCAAGGCGTTATAAACGACATGGGCATACAATAATACCACCAGCCACCGTAATCGGCATGTTCTTCTTTGTCGTTGGCAAGCAAAGCGTCGATGCCTATCAGCCGCAAAGACTTGTTTGACAGGTTGACACCCTCTCGTCTTGCTCCGGCTTCAAACTGACTTGTCGGGTCATCGAGCTTTAACATGCCGCCGGCTATGCAGATATCACGGTATTCGGGCTTGAGAACTTTTAAAATGCTTACGGTCTTTATCAAAACGTTTTCGTCAAAATCGATGTCGTCATCCATCATCAGAATATGCGAAAAATTTGTTTCGCTGCGATAAGCCTCTATCATTCCGCGGGTAAAACCGCCGCTGCCGCCGACGTTTTTGTTATAATAAAGGTGTATTTTGTCACACTCAGGCAGTTTACCGTCTAATGTTTTGCCGTTGTCTACGACGATATATTCGATATTATCGGCAATCTCGCTGTTTTCACAGAGAGATTTGATGCGTTTTGCGGTGCGAATAACAAAATCTTCGCGCTTATATGTACACGTGACTATGGCAAGTTTTATATCGTTTTGTTCGGCTTCGGCACTGTATACGCCGCCCAAAAAACGCGTATCATCGGCAAGCGATATAAACACGGGATAATAAAACTCGTTGACCGAAGCACTTTTAAAATCGAATTCCATCTCGCCCAATGCGGCTTTTGACGACTCGAATTCTTTTTCGCAAACAGTTTCACCGCTTGAAGACGCAATGCGGCATATAAGCTTGCCCTTGTAAACAAACGAAAGTTTTGCCGCCGAAACGGTGGTGTATTTTAAAAACTTAGAAACCGAAAAACAGCCGAAATATGTGTCGAAACTGACTATTGAGCCGTTGCCGAGCTTATAATTTTCAAGGTCATACTCACCCGAAACGTTTATATAAAGCGGCAAACGGTCATCTTTTTTACCTGGTATGATAAGTCCAAACAGATGCATAACATCCCCCCTAACACCTATATCCCATCAGGGCATATAGGTAAAAATAGTATAGTGCATAGGCTCGCCGTAACGCAAGGGT
>CAYOCM010000094.1:0-3170 GCA_964402515.1 uncultured Ruminococcus sp.
CGAGGTCGGATACCGTCTCGAAGACATCGTCATCGGATGCGAGAATGTCGATGTACGTCAGCGGATTGCCGTCTTTGTCTACATCCACCGCCTCAGAAAGCCCCACCTCGCACGCATATTTCTTCTGCGCCCTGAAATACATCAGTATTTCATTTTGTATACACTTGCCCGCATATGTGGCAAGCCGCGCGCCTTTTGTGCTGTCAAACGAATCAACCGCCTTTATAAGCCCGACGGTGCCCACCGAAACGAGTTCATCCTGGTCGTCGCAGCCTACATAATATTTTTTTACTATATGAGCAACAAGCCGCAGATTGTGCTCGATTATCTTTTTGCGCGCCTCTTTATCGCCGCGGCGCATTTTTTCAAAAAGCCGTTTTTCTTCGGCTGCCGACAACTGTTTTGGAAACGCTCCCGGCGACGTGCGCAAAAAAAGCGAAACAAATTTTGATAAAAAATTGATCAGTGCGGCAAACACGGCAATTATCCCCCAAAAAAATTTCAGTGCTAAAAATTATGCCTTTTTGCCCGCGGATATTACATAAAAAAGAGGTCTTGCGACCTCTTTTTCAGCTGTAAAAGTTATTAATATTCGGTACCGAACTGTATAAAGCGTTTGACCTTGGTATAGTCGATCATCTTTACCTTGTTTGCGCCGCTGACCTGAGCGGCCTCTTTAAATACGCCGTCAAGTTTTACCGACTGCTGCAAAGCGCGTTTGATCTGAGTAGCATCTTTAATGTCGATCTTGCCGTCGCCAGTAACGTCGCCTTTAATGACAACCGTCACGGTGACAGAACCGTAGGTAACCGTAGCGCCGGTGCCTACCGCAGAGTCGCCGGTGATATCTTTGCCGTCTTTGTCTTTAACGGTAGCGCTGCCGCCGCATGCCGCGACTATATCGGCTGCCGAAACGGTCTTGCCGTCTGCAACAAGCGAAATGTTTATCTCAAACTTGCCGCCGTCAAGCTTGCCGTATTGATCAAGATTTATCTGAGTCTGCGCAGTGATATATCCGCCGGGCATCACTGTCTCGTTTTTAACGTCTATGCCTTTAACAACTATGCAATCGCCGACTTTGAGTGCCGAAAGTGCCGCGTGATTCTTTTCGGTCTGTTTGCGGAAATCCATATCGGGACCGGAATCATCCTTATGCGCAGCGAGCACAAATCCGCCGTCGGGCAGGTCTACGTTCGTCAGGTTATAGGGATTGAGCACGGTAGAAACAACCTCATATATTCCGTCGCCAACGGGCTTAAACGAGACGGCACGCGTCCAGTTGAGGTTTGCGGTTTTGACGGTAAGTTTGCCGTCGGCATAGCCGCTGAAGCTTTGGGTGAACATGGTAGTTGCACCGGTGGCTATAGAAGTGTTGAAATTGTTTACATAGATATAATCTTCAACCTTATTGAAAGACTTATAAAGTTCTATTTCGGATATAAACGTCCACGAGCCTTCTATAAGCAGTTTGATATATCTTGCGTTTACGCCGGTGAGGTCAAAGTTTACCCAATAGGTAGCGGTAGGGCTCTTGTCGTGGAATTTATGATCTGTATCCGACTTATAGTCGTTTCTTGCTATCTCTGTCCAGTTTGTGCCGTCATCCGAAACGGTGAGCGCGATATAATCGGGGCAGACTATGCCGTCGCCCGAGTTGCCGGGCATAAGACAAAGCGAGAGCTTTGAAAGCGAGGTCTTTTCGCCGAGGTCAAACTGAGCGTAGCCGCCTTTGCCGAAACCGTACCAGACGGTGCCCGCGCCGTAAAGGTTGCCGGACGAAACGCCGTCGACAAGGCTTGCGCTGTAAGAATCGCTGCGAGGCTTGCTGAGGGTGAGCGCGGCATCGGCTGCAATATTTTGCTCAATGTCGCCTTTAAGCGAAAGCGCTGCTTTTAACGAATTTGCCGCCGAAGTATATTCGTCTGCGGTGGAGTTTGAGTTTGCGCGAACCTTGAGCGCATTCTCATATGCCGTCCACAGCTGTTCGAGTGCGTATTCCGAATAATCGCCGGTAAATACGGTAGCGCATTGAGCGATAAGTTCATCGAGTTCTGCGGTGCCGCCGCCTGCTTTTTGCAGGTTCATGAGCGCTTTAAGAAAATCGCTGTTTATCGAATCTTTTGATGCAAGCACTGATTTTGCGGTATTTACAGCCTCTTTAAGTGCGTCGGGCGAAGCAGACGTCACATTCTTTTCGGCTTCGTCGACAGCTGCCTGCAATGCGTCGATATATGTCTGATTGCGCATTGAAGAGCGCTTGACTATCATTATACTGTCCGCTACGGAACGGCCCGATTCGCCTTCGGTAACCATTTTAAAGCCCGCAGATCCGTTGCCGGTGTTTGAAACATACATGCTGACCGATCCGCCGCCGTCCATACGCCAGACGTTGTTGCAGCCGAGTTCGATCATCATTTTGGCAACGTCTTTAAGAACAAGAGACTGGCCGTCTGCTCTGCTGCCGGCATCGGATGTAAAGAACACATAAGATCCGTCGGGCTTGGTGCCGATAGCGGTCCACTGTGCATATGTTGTGGAAACGTTGTGAGAACCTATGGTGGTTTGAGTTTCGGTCATATCAACGCCGTCTTTGACCAGCCAACCGACGTTGGCGATAACAGACTGTGCGTTGCGTATGATCTCTTTTGAATCTTCTACCGTTTCGTCAACCGAGATCTCGACATAGCTGCCAGCTTTAAGGCTTTCGGCATATGTCTTATATTTACTGTCTGCAAGGCAGAAGAGCACAAACGTGTTGCTTGCTGTCGAAGCGTCGGTGCTTACCTGAGTGCCGTAGCTGTCTTTTTTGACTTCTACGACTTTGCCTTTAAGCGTGCCGCCGACGGTGAGATCGGTGTTGTCGAGTTTTTCGCAGACGATCTCATATCCGGGATGTGTCGAATATGTATCGGCGACTCTGCCGCAATCCGAGTCGAAATAATAAAATTTGTCTGCCCATGTTTCGTTTTTGCCGTAATGCTTGTTAACGGCATACAGGCCGTCCGAAACAGGCTTGCCGTCAAGATAAAGTCCGAAACTGAGCGTTGAGTTTACGGCATGCACCTTGCCGTCGGACATAAACGCTATGACCTCGGCGGGATTGCCGTTGTCGGCACACGAAACCTTGCCGTCCGAGATAAAATATTCGTTAAGCCAGCCGTTTGACAGGC
>CAYOCM010000095.1:0-3030 GCA_964402515.1 uncultured Ruminococcus sp.
GCAACCGCCTGACGCTTTAAAGTTTCTTCAAAAAACGTTTTTTGGATCTTTATATCATTAAAAACCTGTATATCGGGCAGCCAGTGAATCACGGTTCCCGTCTTGCCCTTGGCGCAGGGTTCCACTGAAAGTTTGGTTTTGGGATAACCGCGCTCAAACCTCATGCTGTATCTGTTGCCGCCGTTGCAAGAAACGACCTCCATGTACTCTGAGGAATACTGAGTGGCGCAGGCGCCGAGTCCGTTTGTACCCAGCGAAAAGCCGTATGCGGAGCCTTCACTGTTGTTGTCGTATTTACCGCCGGCATACAGTTCGCAGAAAACAAGCTCCCAGTTATAGCGTTTTTCTTTATCGTTATAATCCATCGGCACGCCCCTGCCGAAGTCTTCGACCTGCAGACTATGATCGTTGAAAGCAGTAACGATTATTTTGTTGCCATAGCCTTCACGCGATTCGTCGATAGAGTTTGAAAGTATCTCAAAAAAAGCATGCTCGCATCCCTCAATGCCGTCTGAACCGAATATAACACTGGGTTTTTTTCTGACCCTGTCGGGACCCGTGAGAGCGCGAATCGCCTGCTGATCGTAAGTATCGTTCTTTTTTGCCATTTTATGCTCCGTTTAGCTGATTTTTAAGGTCTGTAAAATCCTATCTTTCGATATACTTTGCTCATTGTCTTGCGCGCGAGATAAGCGGCGCGCTCGCTGCCGTCGGTAAGTATAGAACCGAGATATTCTTTATCTGCAAGCAAGGTGTTGTATTTTTGTTGAATAACAGCGAGTTTGTCGGCAACAGTTTCACCCACGGCGATTTTAAAATCGCCGTATCCCCTGCCGTCAAATTCCGATTCGATTTCAGCGACGCTCTTGCCGGTGAATGCGGAATATATCGTTATAAGATTCGTTATGCCCGGCTTGTCATCGCGAGCCACTATTTCCGAACCGCTGTCGGTGACGGCGCGTTTGAATTTGCGTATTATCGTATCCCTGTCGTCCGTGAGACAGACACTGCCGCCCGAAAGATCCGATTTGCTCATCTTTTTTTCGGGTTCTGTAAGCGACATTATCTTCATGCCGACTTTAGGCATATAGGGCTCGGGCAGTTTAAATGTTTCGCCGTAAATACCGTTAAAACGCGTCGCAATGTCGCGAGTCAACTCAACATGCTGTTTTTGATCAATGCCGACAGGTACGAGATCTGTTTGATAAAGCAATATATCCGATGCCATAAGAACGGGATAGGTAAACAGTCCCGCGTTAATGTTATCGGCATGCTTTGCCGATTTATCTTTAAACTGAGTCATGCGGCTGAGTTCGCCGAACATGGTATTGCAACTTAATACCCACGACAGTTCGGCGTGTGCGGGCACATGACTCTGAATGAATATAACAGATTCTCTGGGATCTATGCCGGCAGCAAGATACAGCGCCAAGAGCGACAGGCATTGTTTGCGCAGAGCGGCGGGTTCCTGACGCACGGTTATCGCATGCATGTCTACAATGCAGAATATCGAACTATATTGATGCTGCATATCTACCCAATTTTTAAGTGCTCCTATATAATTGCCTATCGTTATCTGTCCCGAAGGCTGTATGCCCGAAAAGACCGTTTTTTTAGCATCCGACATAATCAATATCTCCTTTTACAAAAATATTCAAGCGCGGTTTTTGCGTACAAATACACTTTACAACATGATTCATTGTGTATAATAGCACAATTATCGTTTTTTTTCAATAGCAAGCGTGTGATTTTTGTGCCTGCAAAAAACAACAGACCGTTTTTTTAAAAAAACTATTTACAAACCGACGTTTTGTGTTGTATAATTGTACGGTTAAACAATGTATGAAGGAGTATTTGTTATGGCTAACACAATTATAGTCGAAACTTCCGCGCGCCACGTTCACCTCACCGAGGCTGATATCGAGACGCTGTTCGGCAAAGGCTGTACCCTCACCGTTCGCAACATGCTTTCGCAGCCCGGTCAGTATGCAAGCGGCGAGCGTGTAACACTGGTAGGCCCCAAAAACAGCATAAAAAATGTTTTGATACTGGGTCCTGCGCGCAAAGCAACACAAGTTGAGATATCGCTTACCGACGCACGTACGTTGGGTGTCGCCGCACCGGTAAGAGAATCCGGCAATATCTCGGGCACACCCGGCATCAAAATTGTCGGACCCGCAGGTGAAATCGACATCACCGAAGGCGTTATAGCCGCAAAACGTCACCTGCATCTCGACACCGAGACTGCAAAACAATTCGGTCTTACAGACAAAGAAACCGTCAAGGTCAAACTCTCTGAAACCGGCAGACCGCTTATCTTTGACGATGTCGTTGTGCGTGTTAACGAAAATTTTGCACCTGCAATGCATATTGACACCGACGAAGCAAACGCAGCAGGTTGCTCGGGCACCGTTTACGGCGAAATAATCAAATAATAAAGTAAATTAACATAAAAGGAGTAAAAAATGCTTTACTATTCCAAAGAAGTCGAGGGTATGTGCTGTGTGACCAAAGGTTGTGACCACGGTCCCGCTCCTATCCCCGAAGAAGGCAAATGGATCCAATCCAAGCAGATCAGCGACATCTCGGGTTACACCCACGGTATAGGCTGGTGTGCACCTCAGCAGGGCGCCTGCAAGCTCTCGCTGAACGTTAAAGACGGCATCATTCAAGAGGCTCTGGTCGAAACTATCGGCTGCTCGGGCATGACGCACTCGGCCGCAATGGCGGCTGAAATACTGCCCGGCAAGACTTTGCTCGAAGCTCTCAACACCGACCTTGTCTGCGATGCTATCAACACCGCTATGCGCGAACTGTTTTTGCAGATCGTATACGGCAGAACTCAGTCGGCATTCTCCGAGAACGGCCTCGTCATCGGTGCAGGCATGGAAGACCTCGGCAAAGGCCAGCGCTCGATGGTCGGCACGATGTACGGCACCAAAGCAAAGGGCGTAAGATATCTCGAAATGACCGAAGGCTACTGCACTCGCATGGGCCTTGACGAAAACGGCGAAGTTATCGGTTATGAGT
>CAYOCM010000096.1:0-3016 GCA_964402515.1 uncultured Ruminococcus sp.
CATCTCATATTCGCGTCCTCCTTTTCAAGTGCATTATATCATATGCTTTGCAAAGTCGTCAAGTCGGCAATTTTGCCGAAAACAGAATGCGGGTTTTGTATGAAATGTCAAGCCAAAAAGTGCTTCAGTCGGGCAGACCGTGCGGCAAAAAGCAAGCAAAAAAAGCCGACCGCAGTCGGCTTTTTATATATAACGTTTTACGCCGCCAAAGGCTCGTCGCGTAAATTCCACGGAGTTATGCAAAAAGTACCGCCGCGGCAGGGAAGCGGAGTCCATTCCGTATACACAAACGTGTTACAATGCGTGCATTTAAAGCCGTATTCGTAATAATGCATATCGTATGAATGATAATGATTTTCTGTCCATGTATAAACGGTATTTCCGTGCCGGGTCGAACTGTCGTTCGGCCATTGCATGTTGCTGCAGTCAAAGCCTTTTGGACAATTGCCGTTTTCAAAGTGGCTGTACCATGTATCGCTAAGTAAAACTGCAATTTTGCTTTTTTCGGAGCTGCTCAAACTTTTAGGAACAAACGAAGTGCAAATCGTTGAAATCGTATCAGTTGCAGGATCATATTTAAGTACTTTATATGTTTTTGTTACTAAAAGTGCTAATCCGTTTTTTGCGGCAGCATAATTTTTATCGTTATCAGAAAAATTGACGGAATTAGGGTGGGTATGAATAAATCCTATGTAAGTGTATGCAGCCGACGGAAGGCTTCGTGGAAGCACACTATGCGGTGAACCATATTTTGTGCCATAATAATAGTATTTACCATTATACTCATATAATGTTGCGGCAAATTCAATTCTTGAATATTCACAATATGCATAGACCTCTTTGGCAAAATCAATAGCAGCCGCATCTATTGAATCAAATGCTGCAGAGCTACCCGAATTGATCGCTAAATCGCCGCTATCTGCCAAAATTTCTTCTGCATAAACAAGATGCTGAAAAAACGAACTGTCATAATGCATATTAGACGAAGCAAACTCAAAAATAATAAGCATTATCATCATAAAAACACTTAGGATTCTATTTACTGTTTTCATATACATATCCTTTCACGTTTCAATTTTTTAATAACTTAAAGTGTTATCAGTCTTCCAGAACAAATCCGAGCGACCACTCTATTTCTCCGTCTTTGTCGAAAACAAACATATCGCCGTAATAATTGCAAAATGCCTCAATTTCCTCTTGAGTTTCCCACCAATCGCCGCTGGGTAAGCCTTTTGAATTTTCGCCGATATATGAGCATTTTATTCCGTTGTCGGCAAGAGCGATGATTTGTGTTGCGGTCATTCGGGCATAATATGCTGAATACTCGATATCACTGCTGAAATCGTCCATTGTAATTTTTATTAATGCATTTTCGCCAACAGCGGCGAGAGTTTTAATGTCTTCCATTTTTACGGTTTCGGTCTCTAATGCTCCAATAAGAACAGGAAACTGTTTATCATTATCATTTTTTGAATTTTCCATCATGATTGCCAATACAGAACCAATTTTTTGATTGTAGCCTTCGGGACGATGGTCATCTGCGGAAAAATAACCGTAAACCTCAAAAAATTCTTTGGTTTGGGGATCCATCATCATATAAGAATACTCACGTGCCTCTATTGCATCGGTGTCGATTATAACCGAGCCATCGAACGATTCGGGAAATTTCGACTCATTCGAAGCTTCAGATGATTCGGTTTGACTTGATTCACCGAGGCCCTCGCTCGTTTGAGGTTCGTCGGGGACGCAAGCGGAAAGCAGAAGCGTAGACGAGAGCGCGAGGGTTAATATCAAGACAAGTATTTTTTTCATATTCAATCTCCTTTACTTTATGTATTCACTTATGTCAAGCCATTCATGTTCATAATTATAATAATAATCGAATAATACTGTCAAGTCGAGCATATTAAAACTATCGAGAACAATAACGTGATTCTCGTCATCTTCCATATGGGCAATGAGTGATTTAATTGTCGGCACATGATCTTTGCCATATTCTCTCGACAATTTTAATTTACTCATCAGTTTTAAAATCTCATCATCCGACATTTTTGACAGTCTCGGTTTGCCGTAAAGCAGGTCTTCGTCAGTTACGGGTTCGTCGGGAGCGCAGGCGGAGAGCAAAAGCGTCGACGAGAGCGCGAGAATTAAAATTAAGATAAGTGTTTTTTTCATGATATTATCCCTCCGAAATATAGTTTAAAGTTCAAAAAAAGCGCACAGAGACAAGCAAGCCCTCTGTGCGCTTTAATTATTGATTTTAAGTTGTCCTGCGGAATAATGCGAAATGCAATAAACTTTACATCTCATATTCGCGTCCTCCTTTTCAAGTGCATTATATCATATGCTTTGCAAAGTCGTCAAGTCGGCAATTTTGCCGAAAACAGAATGCGGGTTTTGTATATTTTACCGTAGCATAAAAACGCCGCCCGTGCGGGCGGCGCAATAACATATATGTTTTATAAAACGGCTTTTGACAGGTGCTTTTCGATACGGCCGCAGACCATATCGACGGCTACGGGGTTTTTGCCGCCCTCGGGGATGATTATGTCGGCGTTGTGTTTTGACGGCTCGACAAACAGCTCGTGCATAGGCTTGACTGTTGCAAAATATTGATCTATGACGCTGTCGACGGTGCGGGCGCGTTTTTTGACATCTCTGATGATGCGCCTTGCAAGCCTGACATCGGCATCGGTATCGACAAATATTTTGATATCGAGCAGGTCGCACAGTGCGGGATCCGAAAAAATCAGTATTCCCTCAAGCACTATCACCGCCGAAGGTTCTATGACCTGCGTTTGTCTTGAACGGTTATGCACCGTAAAATCATAAACCGGCGCAACAACCGTCATTCCCTGCCTGAGCTGCGAAAGATGCCTTATAAGCAACGAGGTCTCAAATGCATCCGGGTGGTCGTAATTGAGTTTTGAGCGCGCTTCGGCATCAAGGTCATCGTGCGAAAGTAAAGTGTACCCTTTGTCAAGGACATTTTTAGAAAACAGTACAGTTAAAATGT
>CAYOCM010000097.1:0-3008 GCA_964402515.1 uncultured Ruminococcus sp.
CAATCGACTACGATGACGGTGTAACCCGAAAGCTCGTCGACTGCATCAAGGTGGTATCCAAGAACGAACTGCTCGTAATTTTCAAAGGCGGTATCGAAAAGACAGTGAGAATGGAGTAAGAAGGTGGTGAAATGCTCAAGCGTTCAGTCACATACGGCATAGGGTTCGATTTTATGCTACCGTTCCAAAAAAGCGCTTGTATCAACAAGCGCTTTTTTTGTTTTTTGTTTTATATTATATTTGTTTTAAAGCCTTGCGGGCAACTACTGCCGCCGCGACCGCGGCAAGCAAAGCAAGCGCGACAATACCGCTGTCACCCGTCGGAGGGACATCGGGTTCGTCCCGTATCTCGGCATATTTGGGATAAAGGGTTATATCGGATGTCACAACCGAATTAAAATCATATTTGTTGCCGTCGGTGCATTCTTCGTCGGTATACCAACCGACTATTTCGTATCCCTGTTTTTGCGAAGGGATATCGGTCGAAAAGTCAACGACCTCATATGCCTCGTTTGCCGACATGCCTTTGGGAACATCAAATCCGAGTGTAAATTTTATGTTTTCGAGTCTGATTCGGTAAGTAAGCAATTTTATTTCGACCTTTGCGGCGTCGTTTCCGTCGGCATCGGCAAATGTCTTATATGTCAAATCACTGTCTTTGTTTTTTATTTCGGCAATGCTAATGTTCTCGGAATCGTCAATGCACAAATTATCAGAGATCGTTATGTCGCCATCCGCATATATCGCACATCCGTCCTCGGGCACGGTAACTTTAAGATCGGCACCGTAAAAAGTGCGACCGTTTTCGGTAACGCGCACGGTTTCGGCAGAGACCGAAATATTGCCGCCGCGCGTCGTACCGTTGGGATAAACCGCGGTCAGTGCCTGTATGCCGTAATAGCGGCTGTTTTCATCGTCCGATTCATAAAGCAATACCGTAACATTGCCTCCGGTAATGTTGATATCGCCGCCGGAGGCATATATACCGTAACTGCATGCGCTGAATTTTTGAGTCGAGACGGCTTCGTGCGTATAAAAATATACCGTGGAAGTCTCACCCTTTACGTTAAGATCTACGCCGTCAAGGCACATAGCATAACTCATCGCCGACACACCGACCGCTTTTGCACCGGTTGCCGAAAGATAGCTGCCTTCAACTGTTGCATTTTTATAAGAGCACATCATTCCGCAGGAATAAGAATAATATCCCTCGGTTTCGCCCGCCTCGCCCATAAGTGCCGCGCCGTTTTTAACAACAAGCGCGCCGCATATGCTTATTCCGATGCTGCATGCATAACCCTTGCCTTCCGAAACGACTTTGCCGCCGAATGCCTGAACATCCGCGCCGTCGACAGTCAAATCTCCGTCGATTGCCAAGCCTATGCTTTCGGTCGCATTGCCGTTTGTATTTGTGACACTGCCGCCTACAATCTCAAGCACGCCTGTTCCGTCTATACAAACATTGCCGCACACATAAGCGCCCGCCGTACACAGATCGCTGTCGGGTGATGTGAGTTTGGATCTGCCTTTAACATGAATATTAAGGTCGTCGGTCGAGTATATCACGGCAAACGATTTTTCATAATATTCATATGCGCCCGTGATATCGGCACCGTCAAAAGTAAGCGTTTTTGACGCCGCATCGTACGAAACCGTGCCGTCACCCAAAACGTCATTTGCGTTTTCGTCAGTGACAAGCACGCCGCCGACATACAAAACGCTTTGCTCTTGCTCGGCAAGCGCGGGCAACGCCGTGAATGCCAGAATGCACACCACGGTAATCAATGCAAAAATTTTGTTTTTCATGATCAATTCTCCTTGATTTGTTGTACGGCCGAAAAAAACATCGGCTGTATGTTATACCTTTAAAAAGGCAGGGACAATCCCTGCCTTATTGTATCACATCTCGAGCAAAAATCAAGCAAATAATTAACGTCGAGGCATAAAAATGCATTTATAAATCACCTATTTCGCTTGACAGATAGCCGTCGCGCATATTTTTTGACGCAAAATAAAATACGATGTTATCTGCCAAACGGCCGTCGAGCGAAAGCTCGGCAAACTGTTGCTTTGTGGCATAAAAGATTAAAAACTCGTATGAATAATCCGTATCTGCGCTTGTTAGCACCTCATAGGGTATTTTTGCTTCGCACAATCGGTTTTGCATAATGCATAGCAATTCATCACGATAAGCGTTCTCTGCGTCTGTTACATTCTGCTCGAGCAAATGCAATTCTGTTTGCGCCGTTTGAATGTCTCCCAACAATTTATCCTCTGCAAATTCTTCATCTATAAAGTACCTCGACTCGGTTATATCTTTTTGTCGGTATTCTTCGATATACGAGCCATCGTCATTCCGCCACACCGAAAGGAGATGCTCAAGCTGCCACAGGTGCTTTTGCATTTTTCTTTCTTCGCCGCAAAGTTCTCCGTATTTTTTTTGGCCGTATACATACTCATCGTCAAATCGAATTTCGGGATAAATCGCAATCACATCGTCAAGTGAGATATTCGATCTTTCAAGCACCTGCCAAAGCCTGTCGGTAACGGTTTTGCCGTTCCAATCGCCGAGCGACATATCCGAAATCGCAGCATCGTCATCCCAGATTATCTTTTGCCCGGTTGCATCATTGTTAAACGAGCTTTCACGTTCTGTCGAGTTATCGTTCGGCGCCTTCTTCGGCAGACATGCCAAAGTTGTCCGAGATGTGGTCTTTGTCGTCTTCTTCGGTCAAAAAAGCACCATATACAACGGCTGTGCAAAGTGCGGCGGCCAAACTTGCGAGTATTAAAATGCGCTTTATACGCGCCCTTTTTTTGTTTTTTAAAGCTATTATTTTTTCACCGCGTTCAAAGACGCTGTCAGCCATTTCATTATAAGTCTTCATAACAAAACCCTTCTTCGATAAGTTGTTTTTTGAGCGATACTTTAGCTCTGTACGCAAGGTTCTCTATAACTCGTTGTTCTGTGCGGCGAAGTCCGAGGATTCAAGAATACCTTGATTCAG
>CAYOCM010000098.1:0-2992 GCA_964402515.1 uncultured Ruminococcus sp.
TCGGCGCAGAACGTAAAAGTCCGAGTATATAACATTTTTCTTTACGGCAAACGCTGTTATTTATGCGTTTGCTATACTCCTAAACGTTTTCGAATATGCAAGAACCGCCCGGCAAGGCGGTTCTGTTTTTTGACTTACTGCCTTATTGTCCGCGGAGGCTGTTTAAGGGTTTGTTTTGATTTTATATTCCGTGACGCGTGAAAGCAGATTGGCCGCATCGGCGCGCGTCAACGCATTTTGAGGATAAAAATATCCGCGGGGAATATCCACAAGTCCCGCCGCTACCGCGCGGCACACCGATGCGGTATGATCGGCAGGCACCGAAGCAAGATCGGCAAACACCACCGTTTTGCTTGTTTCCGGCAGGCCGAGCGCCTTGTCGACAAGAGCCGCCGCCTCAGCGCGTGTTATTTTTTGATCGGGTCTGAAAAGTCCATTACCCACGTCTACAAGCCCGAGTTCCACGGCTTTTGCAAGATAGGACATTCTGCCGACGGTAAGGGCTCCGTCGTCCTTAAAAACCGTGTCGGTAACCGAATAAACATTGTCGCAGCCGGCGGCGTCCATCACCATGACCAAAAAATCTATGCGATCTATCTCGCTTGTCGGATCAAAATAATACTTACCGCCCTCGAGCCTGTATGTCATTATTCCGTCAACGCACAGCCTTGCGGCGTCATAATGCAGGCCGCTGTCAGCCATATCTTCAAACACCACACCGTTTTTGTTTGCTTTTACGTTAATATATACCGTCGCGGTATCCGACATATTGCCGTATCTGTCGCAAACCGTATATGTAAAAACATCGGTGCCGTCATAATTAACATCGGGTGTATATTTTATCTCGCATCCACCCACAATACTTATCTTGCCGTGTGACGGAAACGACTCTATGCGGCACTCGAGATCGGCGTCGCTGTCGGCAAGTGTTATATTGCGCACAACGCCCGCTATGGCCTTTGCATCGAAATTGCGCGCAGTGGGCGTGCCCGTGCTGTCCGACAGCGTCATAACACATTCTATTTCTTTGCCCGCATATCCTCCGTCGCGGCAATAAAACGTCAGGCTTGACGTACTGCCTTCGCCGCCGCAGGGCGAAAACATCAGCAAATCAAGCGACTCTGCCGCCACGGTCTGCCCGCTTACTATCGGCTTGCCGCGCAGAGAAATGACGCCGAAATCAACATCCGGTAATTTTGAGATCACGATATACGTCACATCGTCGCCTATCACGGTTTTAAATTCATCCAGTTCAAACATAGTGGGTTCGGCAAGTGACATGCGCTTTTGCATCTTGCGATTTTCACGCAGATAGCTTATTCCGCTTGAAAGTTCTCCGCCGCCCGAACCGTTCGCGCAAGACGACAAAAACATTGCCGCCGCAATGGCGGTTATCAAAACCTTAAATATTCTTTTCATAGCCGTTTCCTTTCGCCTTTTATCTGTTTTAATGTTAAATAATAGGCGACAAATGCGTCAAATATGACTGTTCGCGGCAAAAAACATCTTGCAATCGCATCTTTTATGCGATATACTGCATTTGTATTCAATCATTATCGTTATATGCGGAGGTATATATGTCAAAAATTGCGGTCGCGCTCAGCGGCGGCGCCGACAGCGCCGTTGCGGCACTTATGCTTAAAGATCGTGGACATGAGGTCATCGGACTTTATATGCACCTTAAAGATAACGATCCCGAATTATACGCCGCCGAACATGTCGCATCTGTTTTGGGCATAGATTTTGAAGCAGTCGACCTGAGACAGCAGTTTGACAAAGAGATCAAGGCCACATTCGCCGCCGCATACTGCGCGGGAATGACACCCAATCCGTGTGTAAACTGCAACCAAAAACTGAAATTCGGATCATTGCTTGACAGAGCGTTGGAACTTGGATGTCAAAGTATGGCGACCGGTCATTATGCCGTCTGCGACAAAAAAAGCATAAGACGTGCCGACTATGCCGCAAAAGATCAAACATATTGCCTGTGGCGCATAAGCAAAGAAAGATTGCAATATATAGATTTTCCGCTCGGTACTATAACAAAGCCCGAGGTCAAAAAAATAGCCGAAGATGCCGGCCTGGTCGGCAGTCAAAAAAAAGAAAGTATGGATATATGCTTTATCGAAGAGGGCGATTACAGACGTTTTTTGACGGAATATACGGGCAACGAGGGACAGGACGGCAAGTTTGTTTTGTCCGACGGTACGTTTTTGGCAATGTCGCACGATCAACGCTGTTATACCGTCGGCCAACGCAAAGGACTCGGCATAGCCTATAAGCATCCGCTTTATGTTGTGTCCAAAGACGCCGCGTCAAACACGGTGGTTTTAGGCGACGAGCGGGAACTTTATCGCACAGAGGTAAATATATGCGACTGCCGTTGGCAACAGTATACAGATGACAGCTTTGACGCACCGGTACAACTGAGGTTCAGGGCAAAAGATGCACTCGCTCATATAACAAAAGACGGCGACAAAGCACTGCTTGAATTTAAGTCGCCCGTTCGTGCCCCTTCGCCGGGACAGTCCGCCGTAGTGTATTCGCCCGACGGCATATTGCTGGGCGGCGGCATAATAATGCCCTAAAAACCGAAATACGGCACCGTGATATCAATAAAAAGCAATCGGACTGAATTAAAAGCCCCGATTGCTTTTTGTTTTATATTCTGCTTTTTATTGCCGACACGGACGAAAAGACAAGGTATATTGCCAAATTGACCAAAACCGTGCAGGCACCCGGTTGCAGGTCGAGACCGGCAGCAACAAGGTTGCCGACGCAGAAACCGAGCAGCGATATTATCGCCGATGCCATCGCCACGCCTTTGAAACTCTTAAACAGTTTCATTGCGGTGAGCGACGGGAATATTATGAGCGCCGATATCAGCAATGCACCCATCAGACGCATTCCCACAACGACGGTGACCGATGTGAGCAAGGCGAGCAGAGTGTTATAAAGCCCTACTTTTACGCCCGTGGCGCGGGCAAACTGC
>CAYOCM010000099.1:0-2937 GCA_964402515.1 uncultured Ruminococcus sp.
ATTGAACTGCCTTTTTTGCAATTGTTTATTATTGCCCGATTTACAGCACGCCTTGTGCGATCATGGCGTCGGCGACTTTTAAAAATCCGGCTATATTTGCACCTGCGACGAGATTGTCTTCGGTGGCATATTTTTTTGCGGCCGACGATGCGTTTTGATATATCGACTGCATAATGCTTTCAAGTCTTTGATCGACCTCTTCGGCAGTCCACGAAAGCCTTAAACTGTTTTGGCTCATTTCAAGTCCGGAGGTGGCGACGCCGCCCGCATTTGCGGCTTTTGCCGGCCCGAAATAAACTCCCGCCGACAAAAATGCGTTTATTGCCTCGATGGTCGACGGCATGTTTGCGCCCTCGGCAACATATTTTACGCCGTTTGCGATAAGTTTTTGCGCAGAGTCGAGATCGATCTCGTTTTGCGTCGCGCAAGGCAATGCTATATTGCACTTGACGCCCCATATTCCGCGGCAGCCTTCGGTGTATACGGCGTTTTTAACGGCTTCGGCGTATTCTTTTATTCTGCCGCGCTTTATTTCTTTTATTTCTTTAACTATATCAAGCTTGATTCCGTCGGGGTCATAGACAAAGCCGTTTGAATCGCTCATCGCAACGACTTTTGCGCCGAGCGACTGTGCTTTTTCACATGCATAGATAGCGACATTGCCCGAGCCGGATATGGCAACGGTCTTGCCTTCAAACGTATCGCCGCGCGATTGCAACATGTTGCGGGTAAAATAGCAAAGGCCGTATCCCGTTGCCTGCTTGCGCACCAGCGAACCGCCGTATGTAAGTCCCTTGCCGGTAAGCACGCCCGAAAAATCTGCGGTGATGCGCTTATACTGGCCGAAAAGATAGCCTATTTCTCTTGCTCCGACACCTATATCTCCTGCGGGAATGTCTTCGTTGGGGCCTATATACTTTTGAAGTTCGGTCATAAACGCCTGGCAGAACCTCATAATTTCGGCATCCGACTTGCCTTTGGGATCAAAATCGGAGCCGCCTTTGCCACCGCCCATGGGTAGACCTGTAAGCGAGTTTTTAAATATCTGCTCAAAGCCCAGAAACTTGATGACCGAAGGGCTTACCGACGGATGAAATCTCAGTCCGCCTTTATAAGGTCCTATCGCGCTGTTGAACTGTACGCGATAGCCGCGGTTTACCTGCACGTTGCCGTTATCGTCAAGCCACGCGACTCTGAACTGTATAAAACGTTCGGGCTCGACTATGCGTTCGATAACACCGCTTTTGACTATATCGGGGCGTTTTTCGACCACGGGAACGAGTGTGGTGAAAACTTCTTTTACAGCCTGCAAAAATTCTTTTTCGCCTGCGTTGCGTGCGCATACGCGCGAATAAAGACCGTCAAGATATGCGTTATTTATTTCCATAAATTAATATGCCTCCTTTTTTGATGATGAAATTATACACCGATAATTACGGCATTTCAATAGCCGCATAAAAAATTTTTATATAAACATCGCGTTTATTATATCAAATATTTCGTCGCGTGTCGACGCGGTGTTTATGCGCGATCTCAGCGATGCCGAACCGGCAAAAAATCTCGCATACCGCACGAGATGCTTGCGCATTTCCGGCAAAGCGGCATAACCTTTGTCGTTTATTACAACGTCGGTCTGCCGCATTATGACGTCTCTTTTTTGACATGCGGTCGGTTCGGTATAAGGCGTGCCCTCGAGCGCCGAAATTATTTCGGCAAACACCCACGGCGATCCGAATGCGCCTCTGCCCACCATAATTCCGTCGACACCGGTTTCGTTCAGCATGTCGAGCGCGTCTTTGCCGCATAGTATATCGCCGTTGCCTATAACGGGAATATTTACTGATTTTTTTACGGCCGCGATAACTTTTCGGTCGGCGAGCCCGGAATACATCTGGTCGCGCGTTCTGCCGTGCACGAATACCGCACTTGCGCCGCCCGCTTCACACGCCGCTGCGACCTCGGGAGCGTTGATATGTTCTCTGTCGTATCCCGCTCTTATCTTGACGGTAACAGGTATGTCGACGGCGTTTTTGACTTTTTCGACTATTCTTCTGCACAGGTCGGGATCGCGCATCAGCGCACTGCCGTCACCGTTTTTGGCAAGCTTGGGCACCGGGCAACCCATATTTATATCGATATACGACGGCGAAAATCCCATCAGTTTTTCTGCCGCTTTTGCCATGATGTCGGGGTCGCTGCCGAATATTTGCAACGCCGCCGGGCGTTCGTCGTCATATAGAGCCGATATTGCCTTTGTCTTTTTATCGTTATAGTATACCGCTTTTGAGGATATCAGTTCGGAACACACACCCTCGGCGCCGAACTCGGCGCATATTTTGCGAAACGCATGGTCTCCTATGCCCGCAAGCGGCGCAAGAAACAGCCCGTGTTTATAATAATTATTGCCTATATACATCAGTTGAACATCCTGTTGCCTTTAGTCTTGTTAAAAAATTTGTTTATCTCATGCTCAAGCGCATATGTGATATATCCCTCGGGTATGGTCTTTGCAAGCGACGCCGTCACGTTTATAAGTTCGACGTCAGAAGCTCCGGCAAATTCAAACGAAATATCTCCGCTCTGCCTTTCACCGAAAAAGTCGCCCGGGCCGCGTTGCAAAAGGTCTGCCTCGGCTATTTTAAAGCCGTCGGAAGTTTCACACATAACACGCATACGCTCAGAGGCGTTTTGACTGTTGCTGTCACACATAAGCAGGCAATAGCTTTGCGAATTGCCGCGCCCGACTCTGCCGCGCAACTGATGCAATTGCGACAGACCGAAGCACTCGGCGTTCTCTATCATTATAACGGTTGCGTTGGGCACATCGACACCGACCTCGACAACCGTGGTTGAGATAAGTATCTTTGCCTCACCCGAGGCAAAAGCGTTCATTCGCGCATCTTTTTCTTTGGGCGAAAGTCTGCCGTGAACCGTCTG
>CAYOCM010000100.1:0-2864 GCA_964402515.1 uncultured Ruminococcus sp.
AAGAGCATGTTGTGGCAAATACTATAGAATTCGGCGGAAAACAACGCACGATGATTATTACCGGCCCAAACACCGGCGGCAAGACGGTGACTCTCAAGACCATAGGTCTGCTTGCGCTCATGACTCAGTCGGGAATGCATATCCCTGCCGACTACGGCACCGAAAT
The DNA here is from genome assembly GCA_964402515.1 of uncultured Ruminococcus sp. GTDB lineage: Bacteria > Bacillota > Clostridia > Oscillospirales > CAG-382 > Coliplasma. The sequence continues at coordinate 167 of CAYOCM010000100.1, forward strand.
GCCGGTATTTGCAAATATTCTTGCGGATATAGGCGATGAGCAAAGTATAGAGCAGTCACTTTCAACGTTTTCGTCACATATGAGCAATATCGTCAAAATTCTCACCGAATGCGATGAACGCACTCTGGTATTGTTTGACGAACTCGGTGCCGGAACCGATCCGGTAGAGGGTGCCTCGCTTGCTATGGCTATACTTGAAACCACAAAATCAATGGGCGCTATGACTGTTGCCACGACGCATTATTCGGAGCTCAAGATATATGCTATTGAAAATGCCGATGTTTTAAATGCCTCGTGCGAGTTTGATGTTAATACCCTGCGCCCCACCTATCGCCTCATAACGGGATTGCCCGGCAAATCAAATGCATTTGCCATATCTTTAAGGCTTGGGCTTTCGCCGAGCATCATCGACCGAGCACGTGAACTTACAGATGAAGGCGATAAAAAACTTGAGGATGTTCTTTCGCGTTTGCAAGAGGCAGAGATCGCTTTGCGCAACGAACGGCAGTCTGCGCTCAAAGCCAAAACCGAAGCCGAATCAAAACTCGCTGCAGCAGATAAAAAAGCCGCCGAAATGCAGTCAAAAGCCGAGTCAGAGCTTCAAAAAGCCCAGCTTGAAGCACAAAAAATGATTGCCAAGGCGCGCGCCGCAAGCGATTATGTACTTGCACAGGTCGCAGAATTACAAAAAGCAAAAGACAAACAAATTTCGCGCAATATGATTGACGATGCGCGCCGAGCTATGCGAGAACAGTTAAAATCGGCCGACGATGCACTCAGCATAAGATATGAAACCAACGATGCCGATTATGTTCCGCCACGTCCGCTTAAGCCGGGCGACGAAATAATTATGGCGGATATAGGCAAAAACGGCATCATCAAGGCGATATCCGGAGAAACGGCTACCGTGCAAGCGGGCATAATGCAGGTCAAGACTCCTTTGTCAAATCTCAGGCTCGCCGAGACCCAAAACAAACCAAAGCAAAAAGGCACGTCAAGTTATTCAAGCACGCTTTCGGCATTTAAGCCCGAGATCGATGTGCGCGGACAGATCGGCGACGACGCCTGGTTTATGATAGATTCGTTTTTAGACAGCGCCATGCTGTCGACATTCGAAACCGTCACCGTCATACACGGCAAGGGCACGGGTGCTTTGCGAACTGCGCTGTGGAATTATTTTAAACGCGATAAACGCATCGCTTCGTTTCGCTCGGGTAGATACGGCGAAGGCGAGACCGGAGTCACGGTGATAACACTGAAAAAATAACCGTGAATAACAAACCATTTGCGAAACCATATTGTTTACAAACTTAAAAAAATATGTATAATTAAATTATAAACAGCAGAACGGAGGCACAAAATGAACTTTTTTGACAAACTCGGCTTATATGATCCACAGGTTGCGGCTGCATGTGATCTTGAATTACAACGGCAAAGAGGCAACATCGAGCTTATAGCATCCGAAAATATCGTTTCAGAGGCGGTATTACTTGCGGCGGGCGGAATATTGACAAACAAATATGCCGAGGGTTATCCCGGCAAACGTTATTACGGCGGATGTCAATGCGTTGATATAGTTGAGGATATTGCACGCGAAAGAGCAAAAAAACTGTTTGGTGCCGAGCACGCAAATGTTCAGCCTCACAGCGGCGCAAATGCCAATCTTGCGGTGTTTTTTGCGTTGCTTGAGCCGGGCGATACGATAATGGGAATGAATCTGCAACAAGGCGGACATTTGTCTCACGGTTCACCGGTAAATATTTCCGGCAAATATTTTAATGTCGTAGCGTACGGTGTCGACAGCAAAACCGGACTTATCGATTATGACGAGATGCAACGCATGGCGCTCGATTGCAAGCCTAAGATGATAATCGCGGGCGCAAGCGCTTATTCACGCATAATAGATTTTGCACGTTGCCGTCAAATAGCCGATTCGGTCGGAGCATATTTGATGGTCGATATGGCGCATATCGCCGGACTTGTGGCAGCGGGCGTCCACCCCTCCCCCGTTCCTTATGCCGATGTCGTCACGACTACAACACATAAAACGTTAAGAGGGCCGCGCGGCGGAATGATACTGTGCAAAGAACAGTTTGCAAAGGCTATTGACAAGGCGGTATTTCCCGGGACACAAGGCGGTCCTTTAATGCACATAATCGCCGCAAAAGCCGTTATGCTCGGCGAAGCGATGACAGATGAATTCAAATCATATCAAAAGCAGATAGTATTAAACTCCAAGGCGCTTTGTCAAAAACTTTTAGAAAGAGACATAAACATTGTTTCCGGCGGGACCGACAACCATTTGATGCTGCTTGACCTGCGCGGCACAGAAATAACCGGCAAAGAACTTGAGGCGCGCCTTGACAGCGTTAATATTACCGCAAACAAAAACACCGTGCCCGGTGAACCGTTAAGCCCGTTTGTCACGAGCGGATTGAGAGTAGGCACACCCGCAGTCACATCTCGCGGATTTAAAGAGCAACAAATGCTTGATATAGGCGATATGATTGCCGATGCGATATTTGATTTTGATAACTCAAAGCAGCGCATTACAGATAACGTACACGAGCTGTGCGCAAAATATCCCATATATTAATATATTAAATTATCAAAAAAGTCGGCTTAGGCCGACTTTTTTGTTGCAATAATAATGCCAAGACACAAAAACGTACGCCTAATACTATATTAGGCGTACGTT
>CAYOCM010000101.1:0-2830 GCA_964402515.1 uncultured Ruminococcus sp.
GGTTGACATAAATCTCGCAATATTCGCGTTATGTTGACAAATACGGCGATTTAAAACAGAAATCCGTTTTGTTTTAACCAAAAAACAGAATCGTTTGCCGCTGCGGTGGCACAGTTGTCAAGCGAATGTGTGCCACCGTCGTATTTTATCAGCAAAGAATTTTTTATTTTTCTGGCAGCAAGTTCGGCATCGGCTATGCGATATTCATTGTCACCGTTACCCTGCAATATCAGCGTCGGCACATTGAGCTCACATAGTTTCTTATCGGGAGAATTATTTACGCAATCGACAAAGAACCCACGTCCGACCTCTCTGCCCATAAACACTCTTGTTTTTTTGTATGCGGGAATGTCGGCATACGGGCCGCCCTCGGACATGCCTATATTTGGTGTAACGCATGTCGCGACAGAAATTATAAAATCCGGCTCCGAAATTTCGGCAGCGCATCTGAATGCCGCGGTACTGCCCGAGCTGAAACCGAATACACCGACTTTGTCTATATCATATTTCACGCGCGCATACCGCACGGCTGTCGCAACATCTTTTGACCACAGTGCATATGTCATGTCGCGATAATCGCCTTTGCTGTCGCCACAGCCGTACATATCTATCGAAAACACCGCCATACCGCGTTTTACAGCTTTATTTTTAATCTTTTCGGGCAATCGCCAAAGGCGTCTGTTACCGCCCCAACCGTGACAGACGACCATTGCCGAGCAGATGTTTTTGTCATCTTGCGGAAAATACGCCGTTGCGGCAATGCCGTCGATATTAAAATCGAATCTGTTTTCCTTCATATTTATATGTATTGCATCTTATTTATCAAACAGGCGCCGTAAACTCGGCGCCCGCGTTTTGTTATTTTAAAAACCCCGAAACTATCTGCTCTTCGGCTTCTTTTTCGGCAAGCCCGAGCGTCATCAGTTTTATTAGCTGGTCGCCCGCTATTTTACCTATCGCCGCCTCATGTATTAATGCGGCGTCAACGCAATTTGCATCGACCTCGGGTATTGCCGAAACAACGGCGTTATCCATAATAATCGCATCACACTCGCTGTGACCGCCGCAAGCGGCGTTGCCGCGTATTTTTGCAACAAACATCTGCTTTGAATCATCGCGTGCGACAGACCTTGAAACAACATTTGTATGAGAACCGTTGCCGTTGAGGTCAACGGTTATCTCGGTGCGCGCGGTTTGGCTGCCGTGCGTCATCAGCCTTTCGGTAACGTTGCATGTCGCGTCGGCAGCAAGCGTGACCTCGGTTATACGCACGGTGGAATCGACGCCCTTGATCTGGGTCATCTCGAGTTCGACCGTCGCACCTTCGGCGCAATGAACCTCGGTTTTGGGGTTGAATATGCGTTTGCCGTTGCCGTCGCCTTCGCCGTAATGTTTTTCTATATATCTGACTTTTGAATTTTTGCCTACAAAAAACCTGTGTATGCCGTCATGAGCGGAATCGGCGTCGCCGCCGTTGTGTATGCCACAGCCGGCGACTATAACGATATCACAGTTTTCGCCTATAAAAAAGTCATTATAGACCGTCTCTTTTATGCCGCTTTGACTGATTATGACGGGGATATGCACACTTTCGTTTTTGGTGCCGTCGGCAATATTGATATCAATGCCGGGCTTGTCGGCCTTGCTCGTTATAACTATATTTGCGGTAGAAGCCCTGCCCGCCGACTTGCCGTCGGCGCGTATATTGTATGCGCCTGCGGGAACACCGTGCAGGTCGGCTATCTCCGACAACAGGTTTTGCTGTATCTTATCCATAATATCACACCTCTAAAGCTTTTGCGAAAGTGCAGGGCAAACATCCGAAGTGCCGAGCAACCTCGGCAGCACCTCGTCACGCGCGCCGTCGTCGGTGACTTTGCCGTTTGCTATGACGACAATGCGGTCGGCCGTATTCAATATGCGTTCCTGATGCGATATTACAACTATCGAACCGCCGAGTGTGGTGCGCATTTTTTCAAACACCGAAATAAGATTCGAAAAACTCCATAGGTCTATACCGGCCTCGGGTTCGTCAAACACCGAGAGCTTTGTGCGGCGCGCAAGCACCGTTGCTATCTCGATTCGTTTAAGTTCGCCACCCGAAAGCGATGCGTTGACCTCGCGGTCGATGTAATCTCTTGCGCAAAGTCCGACCTCGGAAAGATATTCGCACGCTTCCGAAACGCCTATATTATGTCCCGCGGCAAGTTTGATAAGGTCGCTTACCGTAACACCTTTAAATCTCACAGGCTGTTGAAACGCAAAACTTATGCCCAGTTTTGCCCTCTCGGTTATCGACATATCGGTTATATCGACATCATTATAAAATATCCTGCCCTCGTCCGGCTTGATTATGCCGGTGATAAGCCTTGCAAGCGTCGACTTGCCGCCTCCGTTGGGGCCTGTTATTGCGGTAAGTCCGTCACCTATCTCTATTGAAATATTTTTTATTATCTCTTTGTCGCCGCCGTCATCATGCGCCGAAAAAGACAGATTTTGCAGTTTAAGCATTTTGCCTCCGAAAAGCATTTTGTCGCTTATATTCTTTACTTAATTAAATATATTATATATTAACCCTTGCGGTTTGTCAATTGATTTTGCTTGAAATAACCGCGCGTATATGTTATAATTGCATTTTAGAAGATGTCGTAGTATAAGAAGGAGGTTTGTATGCAACTGACAATTGACGGCATTCATAAATCATTCGGCTCAAAAACAGTGCTTGACGGTGCAAGTGCAAGCCTGCAAAGCGGCCGCATATACGGTCTGCTGGGGCGCAACGGTTCGGGCAAGACGACGCTGTTTAACTGTCTTTCGGGCGAAATGCCTT
>CAYOCM010000102.1:0-2808 GCA_964402515.1 uncultured Ruminococcus sp.
ATCTTTACGGCGACGACTGCGATTGCTGCGATGACGACTGCGACTGCTGCGACGACGACTGCCTTGAGCTTAAGTGCCCCGAATGCGGCGAATCTATCTATATCGACCACGAAGATCTTGACGAGATCATTGAGGACGACGCTCACACGGTGGTATGTCCCTCGTGCAACAAACAGTTTGAACTCTCTATCGATTATGAAGACGATGACGAGTGCGACTGCGGCTGCCACGACGGCGAATAATCGATCAAAGATCATAAACACAACGGCAGGACGCTTTTTTAGCATTCTGCCGTTCGCTGTATTAAAAGAGGTGTATTATGCGGATATTGGTTATCAACGGGCCGAATCTTAACCTGCTGGGCATACGCGAGCCCAAAATATACGGCGATCGCACATACGCCGAACTGTGTGATTCGGTGTGTGATTTCGCAAAGGCAAACGGTGCGGAATGCATTGTATTTCAGTCTAATCACGAGGGTGATATAATCGACCGCATACAGTCGGCATACGGCTGTTTTGACGGCATAGTGATAAACCCCGCGGGATATTCTCACACGTCGGTAGCCATTGCCGATGCTATAAGATCGGTGGGACTGCCTACGGTTGAGGTGCATCTGACTGATATTTTTTCGCGCGAGGCATACCGACAAGTTACAATAACCGGCGACGCCTGCCGCAAGATAATATGCGGCAGAGGGTTTGAGGGATATCACGACGCAATAAAGGAGCTTTTATCATGCATAAAATAGCGAGTTTTAAAAAAGTAACGGGATACGACGATATAAAACTGCCCTGCCGCGCAACTTCGGGCAGCGCCGGATATGATTTCTTTTTGCCATATGATATTTCACTTGCTCCGCACGAGCAGACCGTGATAAAGACCGGTGTCAGAGTGTTTATAGAAGACGGTTGGTTTTTGATGATCTGCCCTCGCTCGGGACTCGGTTTTAAATATTCCGTCAGGCTGGCAAACACCGTGGGAATAATAGACAGCGATTATTATTACAGCGACAACGAAGGGCACATCTGCATAAAACTTATCAACGGCGACACACCGATATCGCTTTTAAAAGGCTCTGCTTTTGCGCAGGGAATATTTGTCCCCTACGGAATAACCGCAGATGACGACTGCACCGCTACCCGCAACGGCGGCATGGGCAGCACCGATAAAAAATAAAAACGGGGCGAGCGCCCCGTTTCGGACTGTCGACCTTTGCAGGTCGACTTTTTATTTATCCGTTTATGAATCTTGACAAAAAGTCTTTGGTTTTTTGATCTTTCGGTGACTCGAATATTTCTTTGGGCGTGCCTTTTTCGCACACGACACCGTCCGACATAAACACAACAGACGTCGAAACGTCGCGTGCAAAAGCCATTTCGTGCGTGACGACGATCATAGTGAGTCCCTCGTCGGCAAGACCGCGCATAACGGTCAGCACCTCACCCACCATTTGCGGATCAAGCGCCGATGTGGGTTCGTCAAAAAGCAATACCTCGGGGTTCATTGCCAATGCGCGCGCTATCGCCACGCGCTGTTTCTGCCCGCCCGAAAGTTGCGACGGGCGCGCGTTGATATAAGGCAACATTCCGACTTTGTCGAGATATTCTTTTGCTGTATCTTCGGCCTCTCTTTTGTTTCTGTGCAAGACCGAGATCTGACCGACGGTGCAGTTTGCAAGGGCGTTCATATTGTTAAACAGATTAAAACTCTGAAACACCATGCCGACCTCGGTGCGGTATTGCGACAGGTTAAAATGCGGTACGGTTATATCCTGCCCGTGATAAAGAACTTTGCCTTCGGTAGGGGTCTCAAGCAAATTAATGCATCTGAGCATGGTGCTTTTGCCCGAACCCGAAGCGCCTATAACCGAAACAACCTCGCCTTTTTTCACTGCCAGGTCTATGCCTTTAAGCACCGAGCCACCGCCGAAATCTTTTTTTAGTCCTATAAGCTCGATAACGTTTTGACTCATATCTTACGCCCCCTCTCTGCTGATGTGTATCTCGGCATCGGGGTCTGTCTGTGAGCCGAAAACGGTATAGCTCTTGCTGCCACCGAGTTTCTTTTCGAGCAATCTGAGCAGCCTTGTGACGGTAAACGTGAGTATAAAATATATCACGCACACGACAAGATAGGTTTGAAACATCTTATAATTATCTTTATATATAACGCCCGCAAAATAATATAATTCGGTAACACCTATAACGTTGAGCACCGACGTGTCTTTGATGTTGATAACAAACTCGTTGCTTACCGACGGCAATATATTGCGTATCACCTGCGGCAAGATTATTTTAAGCATGGTCTGCGAATGCGACATTCCTATCGAAAGCGCGCCCTCGGTCTGACCTTTGTCTATCGACATTATGCCGCCTCTGACTATCTCGGCCATATAAGCGCCTGTGTTTATAGAAACAATAAACATTCCCGACGTCATCAGCGGCAAAGTGCTGCCGCCGCTGATAAAAGCGTATCCCCAATAAATTACCATAGCCTGAACCATCATCGGAGTGCCTCTAAAGACCTCAATATAAACGGCTATAACGGCGTTTATTATTTTTTGCAGCCGGCGCACGGGACGTTTTTTTGACAGCGGCGACGACCTGACAACGCCCGTTAGCAGGCCTATAAGCAACCCCGCTACGGTTCCTACAAGCGCAATGAGCATGGTAACACCCACGCCTTGCAAAAGACGCTCGTAATGCTCTGCAAAAATATCGATTACATCGTTTAAGAAACTCATGATCTTATTTCTTTATGACGACGACGAGGTCGGAGGTATAATAAGTGTCTGTAAAATCGACC
>CAYOCM010000103.1:0-2794 GCA_964402515.1 uncultured Ruminococcus sp.
GGTTTTTGTGCAAAACATATATTGCCGTTTTTGCTTGACTATCGGCAAACACAACTTAAAAAGCGGCAAAAAACGAAATCGCCGCAGCGATTTCGTTTTTTATAACTATTTAAGTTTAATATTCATTTTGACCGCGCAATCTTTTTGCTCATAATCAAAATCAAATGTGTCGTCATCGGTCTTATAAGGTTCGATCGCTTTGACGGCGTTTTGAGTGTTTTCGGCATCTTTAAAATAACAGACGATTATAACGTTTTCGCCCTCTTTGTCGGTGGCAAGCAACATACTTTTTGCCACGGGGACATCGGCTTTTTCAAGCCACTTTTCAATCATATTGCACAGTAATTTTAGCTGAACGGGCGCAGTCGAGTCTTCACGCGAGACGATATACACCGTATATTCCTGTTCCTGCAGATATTCACCGTATTTTTCGGCGTCGGTAAACGACGGCGCGCCGCAAGACGCAAGCATTATCGCAAGCGCAAGCAGCAAGCTGACAAACAAAACGCGTTTCATTTTATCTTACCTCCGATATTGAATCTTTTAATCCGCTATATATGCACGAAGCAAAATCGCGATATGTTTCGCCGCTCGGGTGCAGACCGTCTTTAAATACCTCGGTATGCGTGAGTGACCATGTATAGGCATCGATTATCTTATAGCCGTTTTCTTCGGCAAGTTCTCTGTTGAGAGGAACGGCATATTCTTTTACCTGCTCGCTCCAGGTCTCCCAGCCCTGCCAAACGTCGTTTTCAAACAGCGACGGCGGCAGAACCACATAGATCTCGACATTGGGATTAGCCTGTTTCAAAGCTTGAAATATCTCGTTCGCCGACTCTTTATAAGTCTTTTTTGTGTCTTCGTTCCACGATTTTGTGGGTTGGCAGTCGTTGGTGCCGAGCATATATATCACGACATCGGCGGCATATTTTATCGCGCTGTTGTATTTTGAGGTTTTTGTATAGGGATAAGGATCCTGTTTGCGGGTGGAATAGCCCGATACACCGAAATTTTTGACCTCATAATCGTATCCGAGCATTTCCTGCAAATAGGTAGGATAGCAATATTCGTCACTGTCGCCCTGAGTTATGCTGTCGCCTATGCAGGCAACTTTGACTATCGTAGTGCTTTTTTTCACTGTTTTGTCGCCGTCAAAAACGGTGTTTGCACTCTGCTCAAGCGTGCCTATAAAGTCAAGCACCGCAGAATATATCGCGTTGCTCGAGCCGCCGGTAAACACTATACCGTCGCCGCTGACATCCCAGAGATAATCGCTGCCGTTAAACTTTGTCGTGCGATATTTTTTTGATCTTTCTCTTTTTGCCGAGCTGCCTATAACTATCTCGTGTTCGGTTTCGTCCGCGGTATCGGCGCAAACGGTAAACTTGGCGCCCGTCTTTTGCTCGAGCAAAGAGGCGATATCTCCCGCAAGAGTCTGATAAGAGATCGCCTCACCGGGGCTGGGTGCGTATACTATGGTATAATCGGCAAGCCCTGTGCCGTTTACGGTCGACTTGTCAAGCGTGACCGCGGTGGTATAGTCATAACTCACGCCGCTTGTTACCAAATACTGTCTGCCTGTGACGTAACGTTTATAAAACATATCAAGCGCATCGTCCATAACATCGGCATCGGCGCGTCCGCCTATATAAAAGCAGTCGGCAAGGTCGATAAGACAATAATCGTTGATGCCTATCGTTCCTACAGCATCGTTTATCGAGGAATGATCTATGTATCCGACAACGATTATGTCACCGTCAAACGTCATGCCGGTTTCAAACGGTTTAGAAACAGCCGTACAGTTTATATCGGATATTTTTTGACACAATTCAGTGGCGGCATCGGCAAATCCGTCAGCATAAACGACTGTGATGTCGCGTTTTTTGACATCTCCCGCCGAAATGCTTGAATTGGTGTTTTCGCTATCACCGCAAGCTGCAAGCGATATCATCAGTACCGACAGCATCAGCAACGCAATTATTTTTTTCATTGCATATCATCCTTTCGTTGTTTGTTTGATTGAATCATCAGGGCGTTTGATTGTTTGTCAAGCAGCACGGCAACCGCAAATCCGCTTGCCGCAAGCGGCAATATCAGCCACGGTTTTATTCCCGCAAGCACATCAACCTTGCTTATCGCGTCGCCGAGCATAATAAGCGTTGAAGATGTAACTATGCCGAGTACGGTATGCGCAACTATGCAATAATGCTTTTTTATAAGCCCCGTAACGGTGCGTGACAAAGCGAACGCGGTTAAAGCAAGCGCCGCAAGCCACGGCAATATAACGCCGAGATCAAATGTGCTTATGCCGTTTGCCCATGAATCGTAAAGTCCCAACGAAACCGAAACAGGCGTGGTATTCAGTCCGGGGAATATCAGACTGAGTCCCCACAGCACGCCGACAAAAGCATACCAAAAAATATTGGGTTGCACTTTGCCGACACCGGTTTGAAACACGGCAAGCAACAATGCCGACAGCGCAAAACCGACTGCGAAACCCCAAAAACCGCCTTTTTTCATGCCGTCTTTTTTGGCATCTTTAAAAAGCGACGGCAAGGAACCCAATATCAGCCCTCCGAAGAACATCGTTGCCTCAAACTCAAGGTCGGCAAAAAGCCAGCCTATCAGACCCGCGCAGACAAAAAACGCCGCTATCCAACCGGTGCCGAACGCCAATACGGTAGCAAAATGTTTTTTTATGCCTTTTATCGGGTCGGAAATGACCTCGACCAAGGTCATATAATAGCCGAAAGACACGCACAGCGCTCCCCCGCTTATGCCGGGGAGCACCGCG
>CAYOCM010000104.1:0-2785 GCA_964402515.1 uncultured Ruminococcus sp.
GACGTGATATCCGATGCGGTGCCGTTGCCCTGCGAGATCACCTGATGCGCAATGCCTTTTTTGCCCGCAATATCGGCAACTTTTTTTGTCATTCTTACAGACGATGCCGCAGTGTATGATATAACCGCGCCTTTGCCGAGTGCGATATTTTTACAGCGCTCGGGTTCGCCGCCGACAAAAGCGTTTGCTCTGTCGACGATTATCGCATAGTCGGATGTGAGCGATAACGCTGTTTTGGCGCCTTTTGAACCGGCTTCGGTGCCTGCGGAAAGCTGCAGTATTATGTTAACTTTGCGTTTTTTGCCGAGCATTTCCGCGGCATACATTGCCGCTGCCATGCAAGCCTTGTTGCTAAGCAGTCTGCCTGTGATATTGCCGTTTAAAAGTTCGGTGCTTGCGGCGCTCAGCATGGCCGTATCACCCACGCTGATAAGTTCTGCGCATTCCTCTGAGCAAAGCCCCGTGTCGATATAAAAACCGTCAACCGTAAGAGGCTTGTCCGAATCTCCGGGCGCTTGCAGATGCGGCGGGGTGGATGTGAAAACACCGTTTACAGTCTTTTTGCCGAACACCGTGACATCCGAAGCCGAAAGCGTGCGGGTATCGATATTTCCGTTTGCACAGACTTTTAAAAATCCGTCACCGCATATTTTTGTTACCGTAAATCCCGCCTCGTCAAGAGGTGCGTCTATCATAACTGTTTTTGCGTTGTCGTTATTTGCTTTGATTATGCCTATAAAACTGCCGAGCGGTGTCTGATGACATTCGTCAAACAGATATCCGAACTCGTGTTTAAGATATTCAAAGCAGGCATATTCTCTGCCGCATACGGCGTTTGCGTTGCACAAACGCGATATGACAGACATGATATCGTTCATTTGTGTATTTCCTTTCGTATTTGTATTTTATAAATTGTTTACAAGCGTTTTAAACGTTTTGCCGCGCTCGTCAAAATTTTTAAATGCGTCAAAACTTGCGCATGCGGGCGACAAAACTACCGTGTCGCCGTTTTTTGCAAGCGAATGCGCCGTCAAGACCGCATCTGACATATCTTTGACTGTTATATAATCGACGAAACCCGCTTTGTCAAATGCCTGTTTTATCTTTTGTGCCGTCGCTCCCGTCAGAATAACTTTTTTCGCTTTACGCCTGCATACTTCGGCAAGAGGCTCAAAAGGAATTTTTTTGTCATATCCTCCGCAAATGCATATAACCTTGCCTTCAAAGGAGTTAAGACATGCAGCAGTGCGTGACGGGCTCGAATCTATTGACGAATTATAATATTTTACGCCGTTTTTGAGGCGTACCAACTCGCATCTGTGCTCGACTCCGTTAAAAGTTTGCGCAACCTCTTTTATCTGCTCGTCTGTCACAAGGTCGCCCACTGCCGCGATAGCTTGGCAGTAGTTTGCAATATTGTGTATTCCGGGCAACAAAATATCGCTGCGTGGCATTATTTGCGTTTGATCGCGGTATATTGCGCCGTTATGATAATAAATGCCTTGCTTTAAAGTTTTTGTCACAGAAATATAGCATTTTTGCGCTTTTGATGCGGCGGCAAATTCGTCGGCATATGTGTCGTCCGCATTTAAGACCAAGCGCCCGCTTGCCGATTGAAAACGGCATATGTTCTTTTTTGCGTCGACATATTCATCCATGCCGGTATGCCAATCCAAATGGTTGGGCGCAACGTTGGTTATGACGGCGACATTCGGCGAAATATGCATTTTCATCAACTGAAAACTCGATAACTCAACAACGGCGATGTCGTTTTTTGATATACCGTCAAGTTCGCAAAACAGGTTTTTGCCTATATTGCCGCCGAGATGTACGGTATATCCGGCTTTTTCAAGCAGTTTTGCTGTTATTGTCGTGGTTGTCGTCTTGCCGTCACTGCCGGTTATACCTATGATAGGGCAGGGGCAATTGATAAAAAATTCGTTCATTTCGGTAGTGACGCGCGTGCCGTTGTCGGCGGCGTGTTTTATCTGCGGCAGGTCATCTCTGACACCGGGCGACAAAAACAGCAGGTCTTCTTTTATGTCGTTAAGATAATTATCGCCGTATATGCGCTCGGCGCCCAAAGACTGCAATTGCGCATCAATAGAGTCAAGCGCTTTTTTATCTCTTACGACGGTTTTTATTCCGAATGATGAGGCAAGATGCAATATCGGCATATTGGATACGCCGCATCCGATAAATCCTATTGTTTTGTTTTTATACTCTGCAAAATATTCTTTAAGCATATGCGTTCTCCGTTAAGATTGTCCTTATAATTATATTACTTTTGGATTAAATAATCAACAGTTTGACAAAAATAAATATGTGTGATATTATATTGATGCAACCACTTTGAACGGTCGCGCCGCAGCATACCCAAAGGTCCTGCGGTGAGGAAAGTCCGGGCTCCGCAGAGCAGGATAACAGATAACGTCTGCCTAAGGTAACTTACGGGCCAGTGCAACAGAGATATACCGCCCGCGCTTTTGCGCAGGTAAGGATGGAAAGGCGAGGTAAGAGCTCACCGGCGCGGCGGAGACGTCGCGGCCATGTAAACCCTATCCGGAGCAACACCGCATACAGAAGCACTTAATGCTTGCTCGGCACGCTTCTAAAGGTGGCATAGACGCAAATGGCAACATTTGTGCAAGATAGATGATCGTTCACGACAGAACCCGGCTTACAGAGGTGATTGCACTCACACATTTTGTGTGAGTTTTTTGTTTTTTTGGTGAAGTCAAGTAGTTTGTGCGAAAAAATAAGAAAAACCGCAAATGTTTACAAT
>CAYOCM010000105.1:0-2735 GCA_964402515.1 uncultured Ruminococcus sp.
TTATAAGTGAACATCTATGTATTGTCCCGAATGTTGTATGATTTTCGGGACGAAATTCATTGTAGTTTGATTGTTTTGCTAAGGCTTTGTGAACGATTATTTTGCTTTCGGAGCGGATGTAAGAGTTCTCAAGGTCGTCACGATCTCTTGCTATATCGCAAATTCGGTCATTAACATCGACTGACTCGTTTTTTGAGTTTCTCAAATGGTCAAAAGTAACATTACGCGCGATAGTGTACAGCCATGTTTTAAAAGAACCTTTGCCCTGGAAATGCGGTTTGCGCACAAATAACTTTACAAATGTGTCTTCTGCCAAGTCTTCGGCAAGATAAAGGTCGTTTGTTATGCTGTTTATGTACAAGATCAAGCCGTTCATATGAGCTTTAATGATTTCGGTCATGCCGTCTTTGTCGCCCTGCAGGAAACGATAATAATTGCTTGCATCACGATCCATTGTATCCCTCCTCTCAAAACCTTTTCACATATTTAGACGTAAAACAAATCAATTTCTCTCACTTGAAACAGATAAAAATCCTCTTAAATGTCGGCGGTGACCAAGAGGATTTTTTGATGTGAAGTTATATTTTTTGCCTGCTTATGCCAAAAGACGAATTGTCGAGCCAATCGACAGACATATCAAACCATTTTGCCACGTCGGGCAGGATATAGGCGCGTTCGGTATCCCAGTCGGGGGCAGACTGCCAGTCGGCAAGCGACAGGCCGTGCTTGCCGTGCGGGAATATATGAAGCTCATAAGGTATGTTTTTGTCGGCAAGCGCTTTTGCCATCAACAATGAATTCTGTGCGGGCACGGCATCGTCGGACATGGTCGTCCAGATGAACATGGGAGGACACGATTCCGTGACGCGGTTTTCAAGTGAAGCGCCGGCTATCGCCTGTGCGTCGGCATCTTTGCCGAGCAGGGCGTCAAAAGAGCCTCGGTGCGCATATTCGCCGCCCGAAACGACGGGATAGCACAAAACGGCGGCGTTGACTTTGATAGTGTCGGCATCTGTATTCAAAGCGTCGGTAAGCCATTTTTCATGATATGAGGTCGAGATAAATCCCGCAAGGTGTCCGCCTGCCGAAAAGCCTATCACGGCAACGCGGTCTGTGTCGTTGTTATGCTCTGCGGCATGGTCGCGCGTATATTTGATCGCGGCGGCGGCATCAAGCAGCGGATTATTGCGTTCGCATCTGCCCGAACCTACGGTATAATTGCAGACATATGCGTTATAGCCTTTTGAATAATAAGATATCGCTATGCATTCGGCCTCGCGGCGTGACGTAAACTCATATCCTCCGCCCGGAAAAACCACCATTACCGGTCTTTTGCGCTTTGTTATCTCGGCATTCTGCTCGTGGATATAGCAGTCGACGGTGACCTCGTCCGAATATTTATGGCACGGTATTTGATGAAGTTTGTTGCTTTGTAATATCATCATGATGCTCCTTTTTGTTTTTGACAAAATTATATATCAGCGCCGCAATCACAGCCGCGGCGACGGGATATAAAACGATATCGCCGACATACGAATAAAGCGTGCGGTGCGACAGCAGTTTTGCTTCTGCGACGATGCATTCTTTTGTCTGCACCGAACCCTCGCACAAAACGTTGCCTTTTTGATCTATCACGCCCGAAACGCCCGTGTTGCCCGCCTGGACATAATATCGGCCGCATTCTATCGCGCGCAGTTTTGCATGACGGTAATGCTGAGTTACGCCCGGAGATATTTTAAACCAGCTGTCGTTGGTGACCACGGTCATTATCTGTGCGCCTTCACGCACTTCGTCGAGTGCCAAAGACGGGAATATCGAGTCAAAACACACCAGCGTGCCGACGGTAACGCCGTCGCACTCGAGTACCTCGGCGTTTTCGCCCGCTTCAAGCGTCATGCCCGACAGATTAAAATTCTTTAAAAACGGCATCAGCGTTTCAAGCACGTCATAATAGGGTATATATTCTCCGAAAGGCACGGGATGCCGTTTATAATATCTGCCGCCCTCTGTGCCATCGGCATTTATCGAAATAACGCCGTTTGATTTTGAACCTTCGAGCAGAACACCCGCGACTATCGATATGTCGTTTTGCGACGCGAGTTCGGTATAAAGCGTTCCCAAAGAATTATATCGATTATATTTTGCAGGTATCGCGCTCTCGGGCATGACCACCAGTTCGGCACCTGCGTCGGCAGCATCGACAACAAGCTGCACATATCTGTCGGTTATCTCGCCGAGTTTATCGGACTGCCATTTTTCTTCAAGTCTCACGTCGCCCTGAACGGCGGCAACGGTTATATATCCGTCGGAATTATCCGGCAGGATATAAATAAAACAGCCCGCAATAAGATTTAAAAGCATTACCGAAACGCCGCCTATTGCAAACGAGCGCTTTTTGTCGGCAAGCGCATAAGCAACAAGTGCGCATCCGCCCGTAATGACGAGTGTGATAAAATATCCGCCCAGCAGGCTTTCGGTCTGTATCATGGGCAGAAAACCCGTCTGCGACATTGCCACCGTCCCCCACGGAAAAGCAAGTGTTCCCGAGGCTATGACAAGTTCGGCAAGCGCCCATGCGCACGGAATAACAAAAACGGCAAGCCTGATGCGTTTTTTAAACGGTTTTATCAGCAGCATTACCGCCGAGTGCAACGCCGCATGATAAAACGGTATAAAAATACACGCCGCTATAATGACAAATATCGCCTGTCCCCGAGTGAATCCGAAAGTTTCAA
>CAYOCM010000106.1:0-2655 GCA_964402515.1 uncultured Ruminococcus sp.
CCGGCATATGCGTTGTATATGCGTTCAAAATCAATATCGTTCATAAACCTTGCCTCCTTTTATTGCCTTTCACTTATTAAAACGAATGACCTATATAAAACCTTGGCGGTTTTAAAAAACCCCGGCAAAATTTTTTGCCGGGGTGCGGTTTGCTATATTTCTCTTACTACTTTGCAGGGAACGCCTACGGCAACGACGTTTGACGGTAAGTCGTGCGTCACCACGCTGCCCGCGCCGACAACCGTATTGTCGCCGATTGTCACGCCGGGCAATACTATAACTCCCGCGCCGAGCCAACAGTTTTTGCCTATGCGGATAGGCCTGTTTTTTTGATAAGCCATCTCGCGCAGATGCGCGGTCATGGGATGTGCCGCCGTGGCAAGCACAACATTGGGGCCGAACATAGTGTGATCGCCTACATATATCGCGGTGTCGTCAACCAATGTAAGCCCGAAATTTGCATATACCGAGTTGCCGAAATGCACAAATTCGCCTGCCATATTTGCGTGCAAAGGCGGCTCGATATAACAGCGGTCGCCTATCTCGGCAAACATATTTTTAAGCATTTGACAACGTTTTTGATACTCGGAAGGGCGCGTGGCGTTAAAGTCATACAGCATTTCAAGGCGCTCTTGCTGGTGAGCGGCTCTTTGGGAGTCGCCCGGCAGATAAAGCTCGCCGCTGTGCTGCGGGTCTGACTCGGTAAATAATTCAAACGGTATCATCGAGATATCGTCATAAACATTTTCTGTGCGTTTTAAAAGCTTTGCCCTGTTTTGCTTTGAGCGCGCAACGCCTATCATCATAACATCGCTTGCCGTTGCAAAATCGCAATCGACATAAGTATCGCCCACCATGCAGAGTTCGTTTTTTTGCAGACCGTATTTTTTCGCAAAACAATTCATATAATAGGGATCGGGTTTTGGCTTGTGAATTCCGTCGGCGCAGTATATCTCGTCAAAATATTTTGCTATGCCGAATTTGTCAAGGCATCTGTCGGCGCCGAAACGGTCGTCGGACGTTATCAGCGCGATTTTTACGCCGGTATTCTTAAGCTGCTCAAAAAACACGGCTATACCTTTGCACGCGGGCGTGATTTCGCCTTTGCCAAAACTGCCGTGAAACGCCTCTACGGTAAAACCGTCGAATTCGTCTGCGTCAAAACATATGCCGTGCGATTTCAAAACCGTCTTAAAACAGTCTGCCATCATCTGATATGTGCCGCCCGCCAAAACGCCGGTTATATCGGTTTCGCCGTCAAAAACCCCCACCGATTCAAAAAGTTCATCTTTGGTCTGCGGCGGCAAGCCGTATTTTTGCATAACGGCGTTTATCGCGCCCTCTGCCACCGGCAGCCACAGTGCGTCAAAATCAAGCAAAGTGCCGTCTTTGTCAAAAACAATGCCTTTTATCATAAATATCGCTCCGAAAAAGTATTTTTATCTTTTAAACCATAATACAATATATCGCCGCGGTTTGCAAGCCGTTTTTATTGACACGGCAAATGATATTTGATATAATTATTTAAAAAGAAATTATGCGTCAGCGGAGGGTGTTTTGTATGAATAATCACGTTTTGCTTTGCGACATCAAGTCGGGAACAAGCATTGAGGGCTGTTATATTTTAAAAGATGCCACGGTCAAACTTGCGTCAAACGGTCGCAGATACCTGTCGGGCGTGCTTTCCGACCGTTCGGGCGAAGCAGACCTGATGATGTGGGATTATCAGGGCACGGTCGGCACCGCGGATGTCGGCGAGGCGGTGCTTGTGCGCGGCAACGTAGGCGAATATAAAGGCAACCTGCAAATAACCGGCATACGCATACAACTTGCCCCCGATGACAGCTATGACGTCACCGACCTTGTGCCGTCGGCACCTATCGACCGCGAGCGCGCGATAGATTATATTAAAGAAACACTGGCATCTGTCGCCGCTGACGATTACAGACGTATTGCCGAAACGCTGTTGCAGCGCCATATGGACGAATTTGCGCGTATTCCCGCCGCAAAAAGCGTTCATCACGGCTTTTTATACGGATTGTTGATGCACACGGCATATATGTTACGCACCGCCGAATTTTTGGCAAAACAGTATGCGTCGGTTATCGACCGTGATCTGCTTGTCGCGGGCACGGTGTTGCATGACCTTGCAAAAATAGACGAGTTTTGCATATCAAAATACGGGCTTGTAACCGATTATTCGACAAAAGGTCAGCTTATAGGTCATCTTGTCGCGGGCGCAATGAATGTTGCCGACGTCGCAAAAGAATTGGGCGTTGACCCAAAAAGATCGATGCTTTTGCAGCATATGATACTTTCGCACCACGGCACACCCGAGCACGGTGCGGCGGTCGTCCCTGTGTGCGCCGAAGCCGAAATGTTGCATTATATTGATCTAATCGACAGCCGTATGGAGATATACGCCGAAAATTTTAAGACTATGCAGGCAGATACATTCAGTGCAAAGCCTGTTTTTGCGCTTGAACATAAGATATATAAGCATAAATAAATCAACAACGCCGATATGCTGTGCATACCGGCGTTGTTATGTGCGTATTATATTATAAAAACTTACGCCTAACAGCATATCAAATGTACAAAACGGCCGCTCAAAACCGAGCAGCCGTTGGTTTTTATATGAATAAAGGCGTGCCG
>CAYOCM010000107.1:0-2593 GCA_964402515.1 uncultured Ruminococcus sp.
TTATATGTTTAAGTATTTTTTTAAGCACATCATAATCGCTGACGGCATTCATGTCACCGAGCTTCTTTTTACGGCCGGCAACGCTGCGTGCAAAATTACCGCCGCGTTTGGCGTCGCGATAACCGCTGCCTATGGCGCGTAATGCAGATGCTATGCCGCTTTGTGAAATCTTTGATTTAAAACTCATTTGGTATACCTCCGCAGAACATTATAACATATTCGGCGCAGAATTGCCATAGTTATTTGCAAAAACTTTATTGCCGTTGACAAGCACAAAAAAAGAGTATATAATTACACACGGTTAAGTGTAATATACAAAAGGAGTGAGCGATCTGAGACCCGAAACATTGGCACAAAAATTTATCGAGATTTCGACACAGACTGCAAAAGATTTGTCGGCAGACGACTCTTGCACAGCCGAAAACAGGTATGAATTCTGCCGCAGGATGTATTTCGGCGATCTTTGCATAGAACTTGTTTTTCGCACCAAGGGCGGAGAACTCTGCTGCCCGTGCACTCTGTTTTGCCGCGTGCGCACCGAAATGTCAAAGAATAGGTTTTTTGAGCTCACCGACATAGCCGATGCCTTTGGCAACGAAAATTTTGAGTGCATGATTTTTCCGTATATAGAGACCGAAAAACGGCTTGAGGCTTGTCTTGATGCATTGACATCAAGGATCTGCGCGATGTTGCCTTCAATGACCGCGTTGACAGACGACAAAACACGTCTGAAAGAGCTTTATGCAAGACAAGAGCGTATGCTGGCAGAACAGTTTTCGCTTAAGCAAAAGCATTTGACTTTTGACGATCCCGCAGACAAAGAACGGTATCTCGCTTCGCTGTGCGAACTCTATGAAACAGCCGCATACCTGCCCGCCATGACCACCGATGACGCTTATCAGTCTTTTTTGTCGGGTGACAGAGCCAAAGCCGAAAGGCTTATTAAAAAGAAAAAAAAGCCGCTTGATTTTGAAAAACGTTTGCTTAAAGCACTTTATAATCTGCCTCCCGATTTTGTGCCTATATCAGACGAATGCTTTGCAAGGCGCCACTATAAGTCGGCACTGCGCGGCAAAATAATAGGCTCGTTTTTATTTATGTGGCCGCTGTTTGCGGCGATATATTGCGGAGCGTATGTATTGCTGTGCAAACTGCTTTCGAGTGACTGCATTATTTCTCTTGAGATGCCGTGGCAAAGCGGCATATTGCTGTTTGCCGCCGCGCCCGCGCTGATAACCGCGGTATGCCATTATGACAATATCTCAAAGTTGTTTTTGACAAGATCGGCAAAAGCAAAACTGATAGCGTTTACCGACATAACCATATCCCAAAAATTCAGAACATGGCTGAATATCTTGCTTACCACCGTATTGGCGCTTTCGGCGTTTGAAGTGATGACTTTTTCTTCAATGGCAATGAGATTTTACGGCGACCGACTCACAGAACCCGCCACCGAATTGCCAATGCCGTGGGACGATGTCATAACATACCGCTATGAAAACGCGGTCGCGATTTACAAATACGAAGGACTGACCAACGAATACGGCGATTATATCGCACGTCCGGGATATGTAATAGTATTTAAAGACGGCTATTTTGCCGACCTTGACGGCTATGCCGACATCGAAAGGCAATCACGCGCCGTATCGTTGCTTGAAAAATATTGCGGTGCGGCAAAAGGTATTCACGACCGTGCCGAAGCAGTAGGAAATTCAAAGAGCGCTGCCCTGAAATAGGTCGCAGTCGGCAAAACGCTTTTGCAGATATCCAATCACGCGTTTTTTGTCGGTGCTCCACATCGGAGCCTCTAAAATACGTTTGTCACCGTCGCCGGTTATGCGATGCAAAACCGTTTCGTGCGGGATGTTCTTTATACATTCAATAAGTATATCGGCGTATTCGTCAAGCGAAAGCACATCGAAGACGCCGTTTTTATATTCGTCATAAAGGTCGCTGCCGCGCAAAACATGTAAAAGGTGCAGTTTTATTCCGTCGGACACCGCACCCGCATAACGCGCCGACTCTATCATCATTTCCGGGGTTTCAAACGGCAAACCTATTATTATATGCGTGACGACCTCTGCGCCCGCGTTTTTGAGATCCGATACCGCTTTGTCGTATATGTCGAGCGTATATCCGCGTCTGATATATTCGGCAGTCGTCTGATGCACGGTCTGCAATCCGAGTTCGATCCAGACGGGCTTTATCGACGCAAGTTCTTTTATTAAAAGCAGAACATCGTCCTGCAGGCAATCGGGGCGCGTCGCAATCGACAGAACGTCAATGCGCTCGTCGATTATTGCCGGGATGAAAAGTTCTTTAAGGCGTTCGACCGGTGCGTATGTGTTTGTAAACGACTGAAAATATGCGACATACCCCCTGCCTATCGCTTTTTTGCCCGCTCTGTCTATTGCGGCGGTTATCTGATCGGGTACACTTTGATGTCTACATTCGGCAAATTCTCCGCCGCCTCTTTCGCCGCAAAAAATGCAGCCGCGTGTGCCCAATGTTCCGTCACGGTTTGGACATGTCATGCCGCCGTCAAGCGACAGACGGTATATTTTTTTGCCGAAACGCTTTTGCATGGCGTCTC
>CAYOCM010000108.1:0-2581 GCA_964402515.1 uncultured Ruminococcus sp.
TGCCGTATTTTTGATTGAGCAAAGCGAGCACGCCGGTCTTGACGCCTTCGCCGTCGCCGAAAGGAATGCTTCCGCATATCAGGTTTAAAGTCTCTCCGGGAACAGCCTCGGACATGGTCTTTGACATCTGGTCTTTGCCTATGTGCGGCATAAGGTCACTGATATAAAACACCGGCTCGTTTTCGTTTTCGCCTATCGAGATTTTGACGCACGAACCGTCTTTGCGGTATATAACGCCGTGCAAAGAAAGCGGCAGCGTGAGCCACTGATATTTTTTTATTCCGCCGTAATAATGCGTTTTGAGATATGCCGTGCCGTCTGATTCAAACAGCGGATGCTGCTTGAGGTCAAGTCTGGGCGAATCGGTGTGCGCAACGATTATGCGGCTGCCTTTGTTCATGCTTTTTTTGCCTATAACGGCAAGATAAATCGCCTTTTTGCGATTGACATAATATATTCTGTCGCCTGAATTATAATGTTTCTCGGGGTCGAACTCGTTAAAGCCGCGCGATTTTGCATAATCAATCGCATAATCTACCGCTTCGCGTTCGGTTTTTGCCAAATCGATAAATTCACGGTATCCTTTTGCGTATTCATATGCCGCGTCTTTTTTGTCGGGATAAATTTCATAAAAATTTTTGCGCTCGTATTTAAGCGCTTTTGCCTGTTCGGTCGTCATTTTTTGCCTCCTCATTATAATAAAGCCTTTTGTATGTTTCTTTTGTTCTTATCACTTTTTCAACATATTTTCGAGTTTCGGAATAAGGAATATTGTCAAGCGTCACACCGTCTTTTGAATATTGCCTGTCGGCAAGCCATTTTGCCGTTATGCCGTGCCCGGCGTTGTATCCCGCTACCGCCGCCTGCTGTGAGCCGAATTTGCGCGTCATCCAACCGAGATAATAGCATCCGCACGAGATATTTGTTTCGGTATCGCCTATTTCGCCGCCTTTAAAATCATCTTCCATCAGCCGCGAAAGCCAGTCGAATGTGTCGGGCATCAGCTGCATCAGTCCCACGGCACCCGCGCGTGAAACGGCATTCTCGTCAAACGAGCTTTCGCAGTATATCACGGCGGCGACCAGTTCGGGCTCTATGCCGTTTTTTAAAGCGTATTCTTCGATAAGATCGGCATAATAAAGCGGATATCTCTGTTTTTCGAATGTTTCTTTAAACACCGCGGCAAATATCGATATCGCAATTATCAGCAGCAAAACAAAGATAATGATGCGTTTTTTATTCATCTCGCACCTCGTCGTAAATCGCCTGCAATATTTTTTGTGCCTTTTGCCCGAGTTCAAAAGCGTCGCCGTTGTTTTCGACGGCTATGTCGCATTCGTTTTTGCGGTCGTGCTGCTTTGAAAGCCGCTCGGCCGCTGCGTCGCGGGATATACCGTCGCGTTCGCATATGCGCGAAATGCAGACATCTCTGTCGGCAAAAACGCATAATGTTTTATCGCAGCGCATGTTAAATCCGCATTCAAACAGCAGGGGAACGTCGACGAAAATCATTTTTTCATTTCTGTGAGCGTCTATTATATCTTCAACCTTTTTTATGACGTATTCGTGCGAAATCGCATTCAGGTCGTTTAAAGCGTCTTTGTCGGCAAAAACTATCTGCCGCAGTTTTGAGCGGTCGATAACTCCGCCGGTCAATATGCCGTCGCCGAAACGCGCACATAACGCTTTGGTGCATTCACTGTCGCCGTCCGCTATGAGCGAATGATATATCGCGTCGGTGTCTATGACGGTGTATCCGCGTTTTGAAACAATATCGCAAAACGTGCTTTTGCCGCTGCCGCTTTTGCCGCATACGCCTATGATGAGCGCATCGCAAAGCAGTTCGCGCATGATGCTTTTGCCGCTTATCGCGCCCTCGCGCAGTATTTTTGCGCCGCCTTTAAGCGAAACTATGGTCGACGGCAAGCCGATTTTTGACCTACCGGTATCTATTATCGCGTCAACTCTGCCAAAAAGCTCTTTTGCCGCCTGCTCACCGGTTATGCCGGCTTCTGCACCCGAAATGTTTGCGCTCGTCGCCGCCAACATAACGCCGCATTGTCGCATGAATTCAAGCCCTATCGGATCTGACGGAAACCGCAAACCCACCGTATCGCCGCCCGATGTCATTATGTCGGGCACACACGGCTTTTTTTGCGCTATCACGGTCAAAGGGCCGGGCGCGTGGCGTTTTATAAGCCTTTTTTCACGGTGAGAAAGATATGCTATCTCGTCGGCCTGCGAAATATCATATAAATGAGCCAAAAGCGGCTTATCAAACGGTCTCTGTTTTGCCTCAAACAAAGATTTTATCGCGTCTTCGTCATCGCCTCGGCAGGCAATGCCGTATACCGTCTCGGTAGGAAAAACCACCAGACCGCCGTTTTTGATTATCCGAGCGCATTTTGTTATTGCCTCGCGGTCGATCTGCCCGTCTGCCATTTTATATACAGTCGTTTGCTTCATTTTTTCACCCCATAAGGCATTATATCATCACTTTTAAATAAATACCATATTTTTTTGGCGCAAAATTGCACAAAAGGGGTTGAAATATCGTTTTGTTTTTGTTATAATGCACATA
>CAYOCM010000109.1:0-2458 GCA_964402515.1 uncultured Ruminococcus sp.
GCTGGATATTCGCACCGCAGTTAAAACAGGTCTTGCCCGAGGGCAGCAATATTCTCGCCGTAAACGACTGGCTGAATATATTGCCTACCACCGGTACATATGACCACACACTTTCGTTTATCAGGCAGGGTTCGTCGCTTGCCGAACGTATGGCGCAAAAAGAATCCGAGGGCACAAAATTTCACTTTGCGGTGATGTATAAACCGGTCGAAAAAATATAACTTTATGCGCTTGCTTTCGGCAAGCGCATTTTTTATCCCAAAGCAACATCAAGCAACATCATCAGCGCAAAACCTATTGCCGCACCGACGGTGCCTGCGCACGAATCGCCGTCCGCCTGAGATTCGGGTATCAATTCTTCTACCGTAACATATATCATAGCACCTGCCGCAAACGACAGAATATAAGGCAAAATCGGCGCAATCAATGCCGTTATAGCCAATGTAAGCATTGCGCCTATCGGTTCTACCGCGCCCGAGAGCACTCCGTATAAAAATGCTTTTCTTTTTTTGGTGCCCTCTGCAACAAGCGGCGCCGATATTATTGCCCCTTCGGGAAAATTCTGTATCGCTATGCCCATCGACAGCGTAAGCGCGCCTGCGTATGATATTGTGCTTTCGCCGCTTATCAGTCCCGCATATACCACACCCACGGCCATTCCCTCGGGCAGATTGTGCAAGGTTACCGCAAATACGGTCATAAACGACTTGCCTAAAGAAGTGCTAAAATTGCTTTTTTGCCGTATGCGCGGCATCAGCCTGTCAAGCAAAAGCAAAAACATAACGCCGGCCAAAAAACCGATTACCGCGGGTATATATGCGGCGGTTTGCGTTTTTTCGGCGGCCTCTATTGCGGGTATCAGCAGCGACCATACCGATGCCGCTATCATCACGCCCGAGGCAAATCCCGGCAAAGCACGCCTCCAAAACCGCGATATTTGCTTTTTAAATATAAACACGCTTGCCGAGCCTATCGCCGTGCCCAAAAACGGCAAACCGAGCCCCGCCGCGATTTTTATCAGATCAGTCATAAGATATTTTCCTTTTGTGTCGGATTAAGACATTTTAAGCCTTAATTTGCGCGGTTATAAATACCGTGCTGTCATATATTATGCGGCGATCTAAGCATTTGACAAAAAAGTGCTTGACAAACCGCATTCGATATGATAATCTAATCGTGCTTGTTAAGAGCTTTATATTCGGGGCGTTAGCGCAGCTGGGAGCGCACAACACTGGCAGTGTTGGGGTCAGGGGTTCGAATCCCCTACGCTCCATGCAAAAATTCAATAAAGACCTGATAGAGGATGCGGATGAGATGATTAACCTGCGGCATACGGTGGCGTGCCGTCGCAGGCAAAAGGCAAGTCTGCCGAAGCTGTGCTGTTTTGCGACACGCCGTCGCGGGCATTGCTGGGGGTACGCAAAATATGCGTGCAACTGTCATATTCGTTTTTTACGGATATGGAGAGCTATCATCGGCAACGTGTTTCTTTCTTCTTGACAGCAGACGGCGCCCGTGATACTTATTTGGGTCACGGGTTGCTTTTTTGCTGCATTTTTATTATTTTAGAGGAGAAATCAAAATGAAACTCTCACGCATCCTTATTTTGACGCTTGCTTTTGCAATGTGCCTGTGTATGCTTGCTTCTTGCGGCGAATCGCATGGCAAAGACCTTACAAACGCAAAGAACCTTGCCGACCTCGAGGGCGCAAAAATAGCCGCTCAGTCGGGAACATTCCATCAAAAAGCGCTTTCACAGATATCAAACGTTCAGGGGTCCGACTTGCCGGATTTCGATCAGTTGCTCGTTGCGCTTAAAATGGGTACCATAGACGGCTATATTGCCGAAAAGCCTACCGCACTCACCGTATGCAAAGCAAACGAAAACCTTACATATGTCCCGCTCATCAACAACGATACAGGATTTACCGCTACCGATGATCAGGTCGGCATCGCAATGGGACTTAAAAAAGGCAGCGAACTTGCCGAACAGATAAACGCTATTCTCGCCGAAATAACGGCAGAACAGCGCGCACAGCTTATGCAACAAGCGGTTGATATGGCAGCGGGTGACAAGCTTGACAGCCTTGCGATAACCGTGCCCGAAACAGACGGCGCAAACGGCGTTTTAAGAGTCGCGATGGAATGCGCATACCGTCCGTTTAACTGGACGGATACTTCGGCCGACGCAACATTCGGTTCGGTCGCCATCAGCGGCGAAGGCAAAGACGGACTTTATGCCAACGGCTATGACGTGCAGATAGCGCGCTATGTTGCCGCAAGACTGGGAATGAAACTCGAGATATATCAGTATGCGTGGGATTCGCTTATCCCTGCCGTTCAGTCGGGCAACGTCGACGCTATCGTCGCCGGCATGAGCCCCACCGAAGACAGAGCGAAAGCGGTCGATTTTACAGACACTTATTATACCTCCGACCTCGTCGTCGTCATAAAGAAA
>CAYOCM010000110.1:0-2430 GCA_964402515.1 uncultured Ruminococcus sp.
TAAGTTTGACAAGTCTTGCGGGAGTGGATGTAAGCATCTTTACGCCTTCGACTATCGCGCACGAATCGTCGACGCCGCATGATGCGCAGTAAGGTTTTATCATAAGTTCTACCGCTGTTTTAAGCAATCTGTCGGCTGTGCATACGCTGCCGGCAAACGCCGTGCGATCGGGCAGTTTCGCGACGCCGTCTTCGATTATGCATCTTTGACCGTTGGTGCGTGAACCGAGCACCGTCTCGCCCGAAAGACTGCCTGCGCCACGCATGGCGTCGGTTATCAGCGCCGTGCGTTCCGGACCTTTATATTTATATACCGTTTGCAACAGTTCGGCAGGTAGGTGACAGCCGTCGCATATTATTTCGACGCACATGTCGTCATAAAGATATCCCGCTTCGACAAGTCCCGCAATGCGAAAACCGCCTTTGCGCGATATCGTGCTCATGCCGCTGTAAAAGTGAGTCAGCATGGTGTATCCGTTTTTAAGCGCCTCATATGCGACATCGCAAGAGGCGTCGCTGTGGCCTATCGACGCGCATATGCCGTCTGCGGCAAGCAGTTTGCCAAGCTGCATGGCGTTTTCGAGTTCCGGAGCGATAGTCCAGCGGCGTATTATGCCTTTGCCGTATTCGAGTATTTTTGTATAATGTTCTTTTGTCGGCGTTTTGAGATATGTTTCATCCTGTGCGCCTTTTTGAGATGCGGCGATATACGGGCCTTCCAAGTGAACTCCCGCAAACACCGCACCGTCATATTCGGTATCGCCGACAGAACGGTATATGTCAAAAAAATTAAACAGTTCGTCGTCGGGGCAGCAAAGCGTTGTGGGCAACATTACGGCGGTGCCGTGCGAAGCGTGCATAGCGGCTACGGTCAAAAAGTCTTGTTTTGTGCCGTCGAGAAAATCACTGCCTCCTCCGCCGTGAACATGAATATCTATAAATCCCGGCGCGATAAAAGCGCCCTGATAATCGCATATTTCGTCACAAAGCGCGTCGGTCGACCTGTCACGCAGTCCGGCATAGGTTATATTGCCGTTTTGCTCGGTGACTTCGCCCGGGACGGCGGCATCGTGCGTTATTATATCGCCTATATATTTTTTCATTTTATTTTGATATCAGACATACCGCGTGTGCGGCGATGCCTTCCTTTCTGCCGGTGAATCCGAGGTGTTCTTCGGTGGTCGCCTTGATGTTGATAAAATCGACATTCGTGCCGAGCGCAGATGCAACGTTTGCCCTCATGGTTTCGATATACGGCATGAGCTTAGGCTCCTGCGCGATTATCGTACAATCGATATTGGATATCGAATATCCGAGTTCTTTAAGGCGTTTTGTCGTGTCGGCAAGCAAAATCATCGAACTTATGCCCTCATATTTTTTGTCGGTATCGGGATAAAGTCTGCCTATATCTCCCAGTGCTGCGGCACCCAGAAGCGCATCGCATATAGCGTGCAAAGCGACGTCTGCATCCGAATGCCCCATCAGGCCTTTGCAATGCGGTATATCGCAGCCGCATAATATCAAACGCCGTCCGTCGGCAAAAGCGTGAACATCGTATCCGTGACCTATTCTTATCATTTCGGTTTAACTGTGCTCCTTTAAAAACAGCATGGCTTTTGCAAGCTTGACATCCTCGGCGGTGGTAAGTTTTATGTTTGACGAAGGACATTCGACATATTCGATATAAAATCCCGCGTTTTCAAGCAACGTGCTTTCGTCGGTAAACGTTGCATTCTGCTTTTTTGCCGCGGCAAATGCCGCAACATATTTCAGTCGGCCGAATGCCTGCGGAGTCTGTATCGCATAAAGATGATCTCTGTCGGGTGCCGACAGTATCTTTTTGTCGCGGTCGACGAGCTTTATTGTGTCTGTGACCTTGCAACATGCGGTGGCGGCACCGTGCTTTAACGCAGCATCGCACACCGAGTTGATTATCTCTGCCGTCACAAACGGTCTTGCGCAGTCGTGTACGACACACATGTCGCACAAAGAGGCGACGACGCCGTTGTATACCGAATATTGCCTTGTCTTGCCGCCCGCGACAAATTTTATCGGTTTTGTCGATTTAGCAGCGTAAGGCATCAGCTCGTCCTCTATGCCGACTACCGTGATTTCGTCGACGCAAGAGGCGCAAAATGCCTCGAGTACTCTTTCAAACACTGTCTTGCCGGATAATTTAATCAGCGGCTTGCGAACTCCGCCCATGCGCACACCCGAGCCTGCCGCAACTATTATGCCCGTAATTTTATTCGGCATAATTATAACCTATATCGAGCGCCTTTGCGTTGAGTTCTGCCAACCGAGGCTTTGATTTGGGCGATGATGCGATAAGATGCGCCTTGAAAGCGGCATAGTCGAATATGCCCGTGATTTTGATAAGTCTGCCCAGCATTATAACGTTTGCGAGCTTGTCTATGCCGTTTTGCGAGGC
>CAYOCM010000111.1:0-2361 GCA_964402515.1 uncultured Ruminococcus sp.
AATAGGTGACGGTTTCTTCTTCACCCGTGTCGCAGTTGTAGGTTACGAGAACAAGAGGTTCGTCTTGCTGCGTGTTGTCATCGGCCGAAACCATAATTCCCGCCACGATCGACAGCATAAAAAGCACGACGAATAACAGAGAAAAAATACGTTTCATGACGTTTCCTTTCGCATACGATAGCAGACATCTTGCGATGCCGGTGGACGAATTTGCTACCCATATTTATTATATGCACAAAAACGCTTTATTTCAAGTGCTGTTTTGCACAAAAATGCCTGTTTGTTTTTGTTTATGTTAACCGACATTCAGCCTAAGTTATTTATTATTGCTTGACAATAAGCGCGATATGTTATAAAATCAGTTTGCTATCAAGCAATTAACGGAGGTATAAATATCATGGCAAAAACCAGAGTGGGCATTATAGGCTGCGGCGGAATAAGCAACTGCCACATGGCCGGTTACAGAGCCCTGCCCGACACGGTCGAAGTCGTCGCATGCTGCGATATCGACGAAATCAAACTTAAAAACTATGCGGCGGCAAACAATATTCCCGCATATTACACCGATTATAACGAAATGCTGGCAAAAGAGCAGCTTGACGCCGTTTCGGTCTGCACATGGAACGCCGCTCACAAAGGCGCTACCATCGCCGCGCTCAACGCCGGAGTCAACGTCATCTGCGAAAAACCCATGGCGATGAACGAACAGGAAGCTCTTGAAATGCAGGCTGCCGCAGAAAAAAGCGGCAAAGTATTGCAGATAGGCTTTGTTCGCCGTTTCGGCAACGACGCCGACATACTTAAAAAGTTTATCGACGTGGGCGACCTCGGCGACATCTATTATGCAAAAGCAACTTATCTCAGACGCAACGGATGCCCGGGCGGCTGGTTCGGCGACAAAGAATATTC
Source organism: uncultured Ruminococcus sp. (assembly GCA_964402515.1). Taxonomy (GTDB): domain Bacteria; phylum Bacillota; class Clostridia; order Oscillospirales; family CAG-382; genus Coliplasma. The sequence goes on from CAYOCM010000111.1 coordinate 910, forward strand.
CGGCGGCGGCCCTCTTATCGACCTCGGCGTTCACGTCATCGACCTGGTGCGCTATCTTGCCGGCAGTCCCAAGCCCGTTTCGGTCTACGGCGTAACGTTTAACAACCTGGGGCCCGACCGCGCAGGCGGCGGCAAAGGCTGGGTTTCGACCACCGCGGGACACGAGTTTAAATATACCGTCGAAGATTTCGCTTCGGCAATGATCAAATTCGACAACGGACTTACTTTGTTGGTGGAGGCTTCGTTTAACCTTAACCTCAAAAACGACACCGGCAACATCGAGCTTTTCGGCACCAAAGCCGGCGCACGAATCGACCCCAACATCGAGTTTTTCGGTGTGCAGAACGATATGCTCGTAGACATCAGACCCGCGGGCAATACAAGCCTTGATTTTAACGGATTGTTTGAGCGCGAGATAAGCCATTTTGTTTCCTGCGTGCGCGAAGGCACCGAGTGCCGCAGCAAGGCGGTCGACGGCGTTATGCTGATGAAGATAATCGACGCTATCTATAAGTCGGCAGAAACAGGCCACGAGGTTATTATAAAATAATATTTGTTGCCACGACTACAATAAATCAAAAAAAGCGGGATTATCCCGCTTTTTTGATACAATTATGCCGCCAAAGGTTCGTCTTGCAGATTCCAAGGCTCGACACAATAATTTCCACCTCGGCATGGTAGCGACTCCCAAGTGGTTGCACCCACAAACATACCGCAATCGGTGCATTTGTATCCGTATTCATAATAATGATTTGAGCCCGAATGATAGTTATTGCCTGTCATAGCACATGTTGTGCCGTAATGCGATGGCCTGAAAATCAAATAAAAAATATCGCTGTTGTAATCATATTTCATATTGAAAAATTATTTATCTGTGCCATAGTAGTCCGATGCAAATTGTGCTATATAGTCCAATGCGGGATTGCTAAAGAACTCAAACGCATCGGGCGATTCTTCCCAAAGCTCAAAATAGTTTCTTAAAGTCGATATATCAAAATCGCTAGTCGACAATTGAGTATCTGATATTAAAGCGTTAATTTCTTCGTCCGACATTTCCGACAGTCTCGGTTTGCCGTAAAGCAGGTCATCATCGGTTACCGGCTCGTCGGGAGCGCAGGCGGTAAGCAGAAGCGTAGACGAAAGCGCGAGAATTAAAATTAAGATAAGCAGTTTTTTCATTATGTTTTTTCCTTTCAAAAATAATATTTTCGGTACAAAAAGCGCACAGAGACAAGCAAGCCCTCTGTGCGCTTTAATTATTGATTTTAAGTTGTCCTGCGGAATAATGCGAAATGCAATAAACTTTACATCTCATATTCGCGTCCTCCTTTTCAAGTGCATTATATCATATGCTTTGCAAAGCCGTCAAGTCGGCGATTTCGTCGAAAACAGAATGCGGTTTTTGTGCAAAACATATATTGCCGTTTTTGCTTGACTATCGGCAAACACAAC
>CAYOCM010000112.1:0-2349 GCA_964402515.1 uncultured Ruminococcus sp.
ATGGGTTCGATTCCCATCATCAGCTTAAAACGAACCCGATCGGGTTCGTTTTTTGCTTTATAACATATTTTCGACAGAGGTTTTTAAAATCAGACATGCAGGCAAAAGATGTTTTAAATTATCTTTTAAGTTATTCGCCCGTTGCGATCTCCGACACGGTCGATACGATAAAATGCGGTGATCCCGAACGCACTGTGCGCAAAATCGCTTTTTGCTTTACCGCAACGCCGTATGTGCTTGCCGAAGCAAAAAAATGGGGTGCCGATGTCATAGTTACGCACGAGCCGACATATTATGACCATTTTGATAATATCGCGAATAACGCCCTTACTCAAAACAAGTGCGCGGCAGTCGAGGCTTGCAATGCCGTTATAATACGCTACCACGACCATATGCACGCTTGCGTGCCCGATCTGATACACAAGGCGTTTATCGACAAAGTCGGCCTTGACGGCGAATATGACGGCAAGAGAATGATGCGTCTTAAAAATACGATGACGGTATACGACATCGCGCAAATGCTGAAAAACACTTTCTCTCTCGAAAAAGTCGCGCTGATCGGCGACAAAGATGCCAAAGTAAATATGCTTGCGCTTTGTTTGGGAGCCTGCGGCGACGCCAGCCAGAACGCCGCTTATGACGGCGCCGATGCGGTAATTGCGGGCGAAATATCCGAGTGGCGCACAGGCGAGCAATTCAGAGATATGGCACAGTTTGGCATGGGCAAGGCTATCTTACTTATCGGACATTGCACCAGCGAAAAATGCGGAATGCAGACACTGTGCGAAAGGTTTGCGAACGAACACGCGGAAACCGAATGCCGCTATATCGACTGCGGCGACATATATAATTATATTTAATCGACACGGAGGTTTTAATATGCGCATATTATTTCAGGGAGACAGCGTAACGGATGCCGGCCGCAGCCGTGAAGATCTTTCCGATCTCGGCCCCGGCTATGCCAAATACGTGGCAGAAAAGCTTAAAAGCGAGATGCCCGAAACCCGGTTTGAGTTTATCAACCGCGGCGTCAGCGGCAACAGAGTGCGTGATATCGTGGCAAGGTCAAACGAAGATCTGGTCGATCTCGACCCCGACATAGTCACGGTACTTATAGGCGTAAACGACACGTGGCGCAGGTTCGACATGAACGACCCGACCACGGCAGACGAGTTTGAAGCGACTTATAAGACTTTGCTCGAAACTATTAAAAGCAAAACTCACGCAAAGATAATCATGATTGAAGCCTTTGTGCTTTACGGCATGGGCAGAGACGAATTCAGAGAAGACCTCGACCTCAAGCTTGACAAAACACGCACGCTTGCAATGCAATATGCCGACGCATATATTCCTCTTGACGGAATTCTGGCGGCAGAGTGCGTCGGTCGCTCCCCTGCCGAACTCAGCGACGACGGCATTCATCCCAACGAAGGAGGCAGAAGATTCATTGCGCCTTATGTTGCCGAAGCGATAAAAAAGGTCATGCGCAAAGCATGATATAATAAACAAAAAAACAAGAAAGGTACAGCTATGAAAAAGATCATCAGAGGCCGTGAATACGACACCGAAAGCGCAGAACTCGTCAAAAAGACTACGTTCGGCGAATTTGGCGACCCCGCGGGATATGAATATACGCTTTACCGCACGCAGGACGGATATTATTTTATCTATACCAACGGCGGTGCGGAATCGCAGTACCCCGCAGAAAACATAAAATGCATGTCAAAACAAAAGGCAGAAGCTTTTATTGCCGAATAATTTTGCGATATCGGCAAGATCACATGTGCACAAAAGCGACTCAAGGTTTTTATCTTTGAGTCGCTTTTGTGTTTTTATCTAATGTTTATCTCATACAGCGTTTTATTATCCGCATCAATTCTTTTGCATCTTCTTTTCTGCCGCCGTCAAGCCATGCTTTCAAAATGCTGATAGTCACGCCGGTGCGGATCGCCATAAAATACCGTGCGGCCGTTTCGTCCATACCCGGCAAAACGCCATAAGACTGTTCTAAAGCCTGTGCATTTTTTATATGACAGGCATATATGATATCCTGCCGATTGATGTCTATGAGCAATTTTAAAATATCGCTATGCTCTATCCAATACGCAAAGTACCCCTGCATCAGTTCCGATTCATTCGGTGTATTCGTAGGCTCAACAGAGTGCAGCGCCTCTCGAAAAGCAAGGTCACACCGCCAATAGAGAATGTCCGACAGATTATCAAAACATCGGTAAATCGTTGTCCGTGCCACACCGGAGGCCTTCTGCACATCGGTCACGGTAATCCGGTCAAACGATTTCTTTTCAAGGCATTGTAGCAGTCCGTTATAAATCAAATCCGCAGACTGTG
>CAYOCM010000113.1:0-2319 GCA_964402515.1 uncultured Ruminococcus sp.
CCGAACATCATGTGCAAAAGCAATTCGTAAGCCGCGTTTTCGGCAAGCGTCGGCGCGGGATTTGCGTCTTCTTTTATGCCGAAAGAAAATATCGGGCGTGAGACCTCCATTTTGCGTTCGATGCGTTTTTGTACGACCTGAGACGGCTCGTTATAACGCTTTTTTTGTATCTTAATGCACTGTTTGCACGGCAATATTTCGTCGGCGATCGCGATGACACGCGACGTATCGATATCTCCGCATACCACAAGCAGCATGTTTGACAGGTCATAAAAGCAGTTATAACATTTATAAAGCATGTCGGGCGTGATTTCGGCTATCGATTCGACCGTGCCCGCAATGTCGCGGTTGACGGGTATATCGCGGTACATCGCACGCAGCATATTGAAATATACCTGCCAGTTTGGGCTGTCGTCATACATTCTGATTTCTTCGCCTATTATGCCCTGTTCTTTTGCGACGTTCTCGTCTGTAAAATAAGGATGAGAAACAAAATCAAGCAATATTTTGAGGTTGCCGGCAAAATCGTCGGTGCATGAAAAATTATATGCGGTTTTGTTAAACGAAGTAAATGCGTTTGAATCGCCGCCGAGCATTGCAAATCTTTCGAGCGCATCCGAGCCGTCGGGTTCTGCAAACATCTTGTGCTCTAAAAAATGCGCCACTCCGTCGGGCAAAACGGTATATTCTTTGTCGCCGTCTGCGATAAAAGCATTGTCGGCAGAACCGAAACGTGTGCCCAAAACGGCATATTTTGCCGTGCGGTCTTTGTGTATGACAACTATTTCAAGCCCGCTTTTGTGCGTGACAATATCATATTTCTCGCTCAGCAGGTCGTTTTTGAATGTTTTGATAACTGTTTTAGCGCTCATTTTCAACCCTCCAAAACAAAGCGGCAGTCGGGCGTTAAATTGCGCGCCATCTCGATTATGTCGTTTTTTGTTATATCGCCAAGCGAACGCGCGGCGTCGAGAGGAGAATCGTATCTGTCTGCCGTAAATCTGGCGGAATACCAGCTCGAAAGCGACGACGGCGAGTCAAGCACCGACATATATCCGTGCGTCAGAGAATGTTTTGCACAGTCAAATTCGCTGTCTGAAATGTTGCCCTGTTTGATATCTTCGAGCTGCTCGTATACCGCATCTGTTAAAATATCGGTATCGCCGTGTTTTACGCCCGCCTCGACCAGGGTTATGCCGTCAAGCGCATAAGACCTGCTGTTGCAATAATAGCACAGGCTCTTTTTTTCGCGAACGTTTAAAAACAGTCTGCTTGCCGTTCCGCCGCCGAAAAGCTCGTTAAACAGCGCATATTTTATATAATCGGTATCAAACAACGTGCGGGGAGACCTGAATCCTATGACGACTTTCGACTGCGTCACGTCCATGTGTTCGTTGAAATTGCGATATTTACATGCCGTGTGTTTTTGAGGCGGAATTTTTGCGTGTGTGATATCGGGCGCAAACAGGTTTTGCTCTATGTGTTCGTACAGCGCGTCAAGTTCGCATGAGCCGACATAGGTTATCAGAAGTTCGGAGTTATTCAGAGTTTTTTTGAGATGTTCGGCAGCGGCATGCGGCGTGATATCTTTTATCTCGTCTATATATCCGTCGGCAAAAATGCCTGCCGTTTCGCCGTCGCACATCATCTCTATGGCTCGTCTGCGCGCATATGCGGATTTTGAGTTGATCTGTGCGGCGAGTGCGTCGCGCAGATTGAGTTTTTCGCGTTCGGTATAACCCGCGTCAAATTCGCCGTCTGTTACCAGCGGACGGTGAACTATGTCACCCAAAAGTTTTATTGCCGATGCGGTTATATCGGTGCCGTCTATGGAATATCTGTTTGAAAGCATTGAAGCGGCAAACGAAAGCGAATGAACGGTGCCGTATCTTTGCGAGCCTGAATTTATCGAAAGGGCATAAAGCTGTTCACAGCGTTTTGAAAGCTGTTGTTGGGTGGGATATTTTGCGCATCCTCTCAGCAATATCGATGAAACGAGGTTTGAAACCGTCATATCTTTGCGTTTTACCGGTGTTATATAATGCGCCGATAAAAATTCGCCCTTATATTTATTTGTCTTTTCATAAAGCAAATGCTTGCCCGAGGGCAGCAAGATGTGCTGCATAAAAAAGCTCCTTGCTAATTAAATCAACGATGCGCTGTCGGGGTCGAGATAAAGCGCGGCGTGAATATGATTTCTGATGGCGGTAGCGGGGCACTGCTCGTTTATCTCGCCGGTAAGCATACGTTTAACGGCGTTTGCCTTTGTTTTTGCCGGCACGACGCATATGATATATTTTGCCGAAACAAGCGTGGGCA
>CAYOCM010000114.1:0-2111 GCA_964402515.1 uncultured Ruminococcus sp.
TTTCGTACAGTTTTTTCTGTTCCATCATTACACCTCCTTTTGGACTTTGACCTTGTCACATGCGGACAAGATAAGGAAAAAACTTAAAAGTTTTCATAAACTGCATAATGATAACATATTTTAATTATGTTGTCAACCGATTTTTTTGATTTTTTTTTGCATTTTGCGCTTGTTTATTCTTCTATATACCTATCTTCAAGCGCTTCATGTAACGAATATGGCGTAACGCGTGACTTTTGCAGCGCTTTTATCAGACGCAATGATTCTTTTTGATCGCTGTCAAGCGGGTGTGACGCGGTCTCGACTGTTTCGCCTTCATACTTTCTCACCTCGGCAGTATATCCGTCTTGTGTTCGGTAAAGCAGATATTCCACCCTCATGTTGCGGCGTGTAATCTGGTTTTGATAAAGCAATTTCATAACAGTTTCCTTTCAAAATGCATTTTACTTTATTTTATCATCCCTCAAGCATTTATCAAGCATTACTTTTAGACATAAAACGACACTCTAAAACGTCAAAAGTGCATTTTGAACCCTTAAAATGTCTAATAATGTCGAAAAACGTCTAAAACGTTTGATAAAAAACTGTAAATTTTCAGCATCTAAAGTGTAACTATGCAGCAAAAATTAACCGGCTTGCGTCAAACAAGCCGGTTAAAAACAAGTCAGTTGTTGTTGGGCACATGCTTAAGCAGTTTGCGTATACGGGCAGTAGACTCAAGCAGGGGGGATATCGACTGGTCGTGATTTAAAGTGCTGATGGTCTTTGCCATGAACTTTGACATATCGACCTCTTCAAACCACGGGCGATCTTTGATCTCTTGCGGAATATAAGAAAGGTTTGTGCTGTAAAGTTTTGTAAGTTCTCCCGCTTCATATAGTTTGTCGAATTTTTCGATGCCTTCGGTAAAGAAAGCAAACGAAACCGAAACATATACCTGCGTAACTTTTTGTTTTTGTATCTCGTGAATTATATCGACTACCGATTCACCGCTGGCAATCATATCATCGACAATCAAAACGCGCTTGCCTTCAAGCGGGCCGCCGATGTATTCGTGCTGAACTATGGGATTTTTGCCATTTACTATGCGTGTATGGTCACGGCGCTTATAAAACATGCCGACATCAAGACCGAGAACGTTTGCATAATAGATAGCTCTGTCCATTGCACCGGTGTCGGGAGAAATGACCGTCATATTATCCTTAAATATGTCGTCGCCCTCGTTTTGAATAAAGTGCTTGAGTATAGAATAGGTGGGATAAATGTTTTCAAAAGACGTATTGGGTATTGCGTTGTGTATTGTCGGATCATGCACGTCGAACGAAAGTATCGTGTCAACGCCCAGATTTTCAAGCTCTTTAAGCGCCATCGCGCAGTCAAGCGATTCTCTGCCTTTGCGCTTATGCTGCCTCGAAGCATAAAGCAACGGCTCGATAACGGTAACGCGGTTTGCTTTGCCGCCTATTGCCGAAAGCACGCGCTTAATGTCCTGAAAATGCTCGTCGGGACCCATATGGTTTTCAAGGCCGAACATTTTATAAGTGCAACTGTAATTGCCCACATCGGCAATGATATAAATATCTTTGCCTCTTACGGTGTCAAGCAATTTTATCTTGCCTTCGCCGTTAGAAAATCTGACCTCCTGAATAGGTATGATATAAGATTCCTCCGCCGATTCCTCGCCGCGAAGCTGCTTGATGCGCTCGTCAATAAGCTTGCCGAGCTCGGCGCTGCTGCTTAAAACAATAAGACCGAGTTCGCCGTGTGTACTTCCACCTGATTTAGCCATGGTTGCCATCCTTTCAAATATCAATGTCGATTATATTTTATCTTATAATCCGTGTTTTGTATATAGTCATTTTAACCAAAGCTTAGTCAATTTGATGGGCAAAATGTCAAAAATGCACCTTTTGTGTCGTGTATCTCGTTTTGTGCCCGAGTTTTTTGTGCACAAAATACGACTTTAACTTAAAAAATACTTGATTTATTTACAATTTGTGATACAATAAAATCGCCAAACCAAATGAATAGCTTTTGCGCATGAGCCCAAAGGGGGTATTGTACCCTTTTGTATGCTTATACATGTTGAATTTGAAAAAATGCAAATTCCA
>CAYOCM010000115.1:0-2064 GCA_964402515.1 uncultured Ruminococcus sp.
CGGCGTTGAAGGCACCATGGTCATCGGAGCGTTGTTCGGCTGCTATGTCGGCTCTGTAACAGGCTCGGTATGGCTCGGACTTTTGCTTGCCATAGTCACCGGCGCGCTTTGCGGACTGATATTCGCCTGGCTCACCGTAAGTATGCAGGCAAACCAGAACGTTATAGGACTTACCATTTCAACGCTCGGCACGGGACTTTATTTCTTCCTCGGTCATGCCTTTGAATGGAACGGCAGCTTCGATTCGCTCGTTAAAGCTACCGAACCTTTAAAGATCCCTCTGCTCGGAGATATACCCGTCGTGGGCGAAATACTGTTTAATAATTCGGCATTTGTTTACGCCGGCGTAGTGCTCGCCGTATTAATGTGGTGGTATCTCAAGTATACCTGCTTTGGTCTCAAACTGCGCGCAATAGGCGAAAACCCTGCGGCGGCCGATTCCTGCGGCATCAATATCAAGGCTTATAAATATATCCATATATGCATAGGCTCCGCCATAATGGGCGTGGGCGGCTATTATATGGGTTGCCATATGGGTGCATATGCCAATGTCGGCGGCTGGGTAAACGGCTATGGCTGGATAGCGGTAGCACTGGTCATATTTGCCAACTGGAACCCCGCGCGTGCCATTTTGGGTACGGTCGTGTTCGGACTCTGCTCGGTTCTCGAGATCAGAGGCACCGATATTGCCAACATGTTCCCCGCGGTTTTCGGCTGGCTCTCGGGCATCTCGCCTTATATATTCAAAGCGTTGCCTTTTATAGTTACCGCAATCGTTCTTATAATCGAGTCGGTTCGCAAAAATAAAAAATCCGGCCTGCCCGCTGCAATGGGCGTTCTCTATTTCAGAGAAGACAGATAACAAAACAACAAACTTAAAAGTCGGCGATTAATTGCCGACTTTTTTCATATTTAATCGCCGCGCATTTGCGTTGACAAAAATGTTGCACCTGTTTGTATCAGTTTCTTTTCGGTATCGTCGGGCATATTGTCAAAACTTTTTTTTAGCGACATTATTCCGCCGACAACAGATCCGTCTGATGTTATCGGTAACATAAACGATACGTCTCCTTCGCCGCTTTGGGTTAAGTGTATACTGTCTTGAGGTACAGCGGCCGTAAACGTGCCGCGCTTTTTTAGCAACGCGGAAACAGGCGATGAAATCGGCTTGTTAACATAATCTTTTTTAGGCAGCCCTGCAATCGCCACTACGTTGTCAAGATCACATACCGCAACGGGTATTCCCGAAGTGCGATTTATAGCCTCGGCATATTCTGACGTAAACCTTCCCACATCACCTATAGGCGAATATTTTTTGAATATCACACTGTCGCCGTCTGTAAATATCTCAAGCGTTTCGCCCTCGCGTATACGCATAGTTCGTCTTATCTCTTTTGGTATTACTATTCTGCCAAGCTCATCAATGCGCCTGACAATGCCCGTTGCTTTCATATATTGCTCCTTATAATACAAATATCGTCGTTATTATCTGTATTTAAAGAAAAAATATACATTTTTGATAAAAAAGGTCGCCCAAATAGGCGTATCTTTCAAATTTTCACTTTTGGCACGAAAGAGAAAAATAAAATAAGTCGACTACACATGGCGTCGGAAACCGACAGGACGGCACTCTCGCTTCATACGATGTTCTATGTAATCGGCTCTGAAAATCAAAGTCGACAAAAAAATAAAACATTTAGCGGAGATACATTAAAAAAGTGCATCCCCGCCAACAATTATTTTATATTTTTGCGATGCTTCAGTTGCTTTCTTGCAATTTTGATATCTGCTTACGGTTCGTCCAGAGCTTTATTCAGTGCTTCCGCAGTATAATCGCCAGGGTGCATCATTGCCAAAACCAACTGTCCGGATCGATTTCCGCCTTTATGTTTTCTTGTATTTACGAATATTACCCCAACAAAGCGGCAATCGCATTTACACAACCTTCTATGCCCAGCGTTGAACTGTCCAGCACCATATCATAGTTAACAGGATCATTCCACGCCTTTGATGTATTGAAGGTATAATAAGTGGCTCTTTTTTTGTTAAATCTGCGGCAAACCG
>CAYOCM010000116.1:0-1882 GCA_964402515.1 uncultured Ruminococcus sp.
TGAGAGGTTTGTGGCCGACCGCTGTGCCGGCAGCGCCGCAAAAACGCCTGTTTCGGCAGAAGGCAAAGGGCATAAAGCCGCAGTAATCGGCTCGGGCCCCGCAGGGCTTGCCTGCGCGGGAGCGCTTGCGGCAAAAGGCTGCTCTGTCACGGTGTTTGAGGCACTGCACACCGCGGGAGGGGTGCTTGCCTACGGAATTCCCGAATTCAGATTGCCCAAAAGCATAGTCAAAGCCGAAACCGACGCTTTGTCGGCAATGGGCGTAAAGATAGAAACCAACTCGGTAATCGGCAGGATTTTGTCTGTTGACGAACTTTTACAAAACGGCTATGAAAGCGTATTTATAGGCACGGGCGCGGGTCTGCCCGGGTTTATGGGCATAAAAGGCGAAAATTTAAAAGGCGTTTATTCGGCAAACGAATATTTAACGCGCATTAATCTTATGAAAGCATATATGTCCGACTCGGCAACGCCGGTAATGCACGCAAAAAACGTCTGTGTCGTCGGCGGCGGCAACGTTGCGATGGATGCGGCAAGATGCGCACTGCGCATGGGCGCCGACAACGTTTATATAGTTTACAGACGTTCTATGGCCGAACTGCCCGCACGCAAAGAAGAGATAGAACACGCCGAAGAAGAAGGCATTAAGTTTATGTTGCTTACAAACCCCGTTGAAATAAAAGGCGACAAAGACGGCTTTGTAAACGGAATGATATGCATTGACATGCAATTGGGCGAGCCCGACGCTTCGGGCAGGCGCAGACCGATAGAGGTCGAGGGCAGCGAGCACGAGATAGAATGCGACTGTGTGATAATGGCGCTGGGCACATCGCCCAACCCGCTGATACGCTCCACCACCGAAGGGCTTGAAACAAACAAGCGCGGCTGCATCGTTACCGACGAAATATGTATGACCTCAAAAAAAGGTGTATTTGCGGGCGGAGACGCCGTTACGGGAGCCGCAACGGTCATTCTTGCCATGGGTGCGGGCAAAAAAGCCGCCGAAGCCATGCTTGACTATATGGTAAACGGCAAATGAAATGCACGCTTTGTCCGAGGCAATGCAATGTTGACAGATCGGTTTCAAAAGGATTATGCGGTCAAACCGACACAATGCGCATAAATCTTGCTCAAAAGCATTATTTTGAAGAGCCGTGCATATCCGGTACCGAAGGCACCGGCGCGATATTTTTTGTCGGATGCGGATTGGGATGTGTGTATTGTCAAAACTTTGATATCTCGTCTCAAAAAGCAAACGGCAATAAGATGACCGCCGACCGACTTTGCGACACAATGCTTTTGTTGCAATCTCAAAAAGCGCACAGCATAGACCTTGTTACGGGCACTCATTTTACGCCGCAGATAGCCGATTCTTTGCGTCTTGCGCGGCAAAACGGCCTTAATATCCCCGTAATATGGAATTCTTCGGGTTATGAACTGCCCGAAACGCTTATGTTGCTTGACGGGCTTGTCGACGTTTATTTGCCGGATTTTAAATATGCGCGTTCTGCAGAGGCAAAAAAATATTCAAACGCGCCGGATTATCCTCAAGTCGCTATTAAAGCGATAGAACATATGCTTTTGTCTGTCGGCAAGCCGATGTTTGACAAAGACGGAATGATAAAACGCGGCGTTATAGTGCGCCACTTGCTTTTGCCGGGCAATGTAATACAGTCAAAAATGGCAATAAAAACGCTGTTTGACAGATTCGGCAACGATATAGTATACAGCATAATGCGTCAGTATACCCCCGTTGCCCCCGCCCTGCCGCCCGAGCTTATGCGCACCGTAACCGACGGCGAATATCTGTCGCTGACCGACTATGCATCGTCACTCGGTATAACAAACGGATTTATACAGCAAAAAGGCTGCGAACAAAAAG
>CAYOCM010000117.1:0-1794 GCA_964402515.1 uncultured Ruminococcus sp.
TGATGATGCTGCTCGTTTTGACATCGGTGCTCGGATACGAACTCAAGACCGCCGTAGGCACCAGCGTGTTTATAATGAGTGCAACGGCGTTGACTGGCTCGATAAGTCATTTTGCGATAGGCGGAATGCCCGACGTCGAAGCTCTTGTCGTGTGTATCATCAGCACGCTTGTCTTTGCGCAAATCGCGGCGCTTTTTGCAAACAAAGCAAAGCCCGTTACGCTTAACCGCATAACCGGCGCCATACTCGTCGTGCTCGGTGTGGCGATATTGGGCGTTAATTATTTGGCATAACGCTGTGTTTGCGATCAAAATTTATTTGTCGCGAATATGATAAAAAACAAAATCCGATCATAACGCACACCCCCAAAAGTCACCGGCTTTTGGGGGTGTATGTTAATTATAACAACTTAAACGATTCGCGGTAATAGTCGATAAGTCCGTCGCTTTTCATCGCCGAAAGTTCACGACAAAGCGCCGACCTGTCGCAACAGAGATACACCGCAAGCTGTTCGCGATTCAACGGCAAAAAAGCGGTGTTACCCGAACCTGCCGACATACGAAGATAGCACATTATCTTTTGGCGCAACGTGGGCATCTCAATACAGTCAAGTCTGTCTCTGAGGGCAAAATATTTTTGTGACAGTTCTTTTGTAAGCGCGCATATAAAACGCATTCTGAGTTCCGATGCAGGCAAGTCATCCGCCGTCACATTGCGATAATCTATCAACAAACAGCGACACGCGGTCTCGGCTACCACAGAGACCTCCGACGGACACCCGCCCGAAACGGCTATAACATCGCCGAAAACATTGCCGCATTTTACCACTGTATAAACGCCGTTTTTGCCCGTCACGGCATTTTTTGATGCCAAAGCGCTGCCTTCAAGCAACAGTCTGATATGATAATTAGTTTCACCTTCGCGCAATATTACCTCATCTTTAACATATTTGCGTTCAAAAGGCTTTATGACATCAAACAGTGCCGATATCTCGTTTTCGCAAAATCCGCCGAATATCTTGCAATCAAGCACCCTTTGGTCTATCATATTCAAATAACCTTATAAAGCATCTCGGCAACAGAGTCTTTTGTGCGATAGCCTACGGACTTTTGGACAACAAGACCGTTTTTGATAACCGCCAATGTCGGAATGCTCGAGATCTCAAATCTGTTTGCAAGTTCGGATTGCTCGTCAACATTGATTTTGCCTACCTTAATTTTGCCGTCAAATTGCAGCGCAATCTCGGCAACTATCGGCGAAAGCATACGGCAAGGGCCGCACCATTCTGCCCAAAAATCAAGCAAAACGGGAATATTCGAATGCAGCACCTCACTGTCGAAATTTTGTATTGTAACGATGAATTCTGCCATCATTCAACCTCATCCTTTGTCTTATAATACAGCATACAGTGGCAATAGCCCTCAAAATCGGGATCTGCCATCTGCTTTTTAAATTCTGCGCAAATGCATTTGTTTTCGGGCTTTATTTCGCGTCTGCAAGGACAATAGCCGCCCGTGCGTTTTAAGCCCTCTTTTATCACGTCAACTATCCGAGCATCGGGATTTAATTTTATCATATCTGCCTCGCGGGTATATATATTTTTTATATATATATTATAGCATATTCAAAATAAAATGCAAGATAAATATGCCGCGCGATAATTTATCGGCAAAACGTCGACTTTTTTTAAAAAAGCTATTGCAAATTCAAAACCGTTGTGATATAATACCCCCTGTCAGCAACGAATACGGAGGTTTAGCTCAGCTGGTAGAGTACCCGCTTGACGTGCGGGTT
>CAYOCM010000118.1:0-1673 GCA_964402515.1 uncultured Ruminococcus sp.
GCGAGATCTCGGCAGACATGCTGGTTGCGTGCGGCGTTGAATATGTTATCATAGGTCACAGCGAACGCCGTCAGTATTTCGGCGAGACCGACAAGACTGTCAACGAGCGCGTCAAAGCCGCTCTCGAGGCGGGCCTCAAAGTCATTCTCTGCGTAGGCGAGCTTTTGCAACAGCGCGAGGACGGCATCACCGCCGAAATCGTCGCAATGCAGACCAAGATCGACCTTGCCGGCATCACCGCCGAACAAATGCAGAACATCATAATTGCATACGAACCCGTCTGGGCTATCGGCACCGGCAAAACCGCAACGTCCGAGCAAGCTAACGAAGTCTGCGGCATCATCCGCGACGTAGTCGCTTCGCTTTACGGCTCGGAAGTCGCCGAGGCGACCACTATTCAGTACGGCGGTTCGATGAACGCCAAGAACGCAGCCGAATTGCTTTCTATGGAACACGTCGACGGCGGCCTCATCGGCGGCGCATCGCTTAAAGCAGAGGATTTCTCTGTTATCATTTCGGCAGCCAACTGAGTTAAGATAACCAGCAAAAAGACCGTCTTTGCAGGCGGTCTTTTTATGTCAGCGCTTCGCGCAGTTTGGCGAGTATCTTTTTTTCGAGCCTTGAGATCTTGACCTGTGACATGCCCATTATTTCGCCGACTTTGGCCTGCGGCATGTTTTTATAATAACGGTAATAAATCAGTTTTCGCTCGTCTTGCGGCAACATGCCCACGGCCTGCCGCAAGGCGATAGATTCGCACAGCGCATCTATATGATCGGTGCCGAGCAGATCTTCGAGCTGCATTTCGCCAACCGGGTCGGAAAACAACATAACATTGCCGGTTGCCTCAATACATTCGGCAACATCGTGAATGTCAAGCCCCGCCGCTTCGGCTATCTCGCAAACAGTAGGTTCACGTCCGAGTTTGTGCGAAAGCTCTGCGCTGATATGTGCCACCTGCATTCCTCGGCGCTTTATCTCGCGCGACACCTTTATCATTCCGTCATCGCGCAAAAACTTTTTTATTTCGCCCATAATAAGCGGCACGGCATAAGTAGAAAAAACCGTGCCATGACCGAAATCAAATCCTCT
The DNA here is from genome assembly GCA_964402515.1 of uncultured Ruminococcus sp. Classification (GTDB taxonomy): domain Bacteria; phylum Bacillota; class Clostridia; order Oscillospirales; family CAG-382; genus Coliplasma. The sequence continues at coordinate 1,093 of CAYOCM010000118.1, forward strand.
GACCGCTTTTATCATGCCTATGCTGCCTATTTGACACAAGTCCTCAAAATCGCAGCCGCGGTCGCGAAACCGCAGTGCTACCGATTTGACAAGCCCCATATTCTGCCTCAAAAGCATGTCAAGCGCCGCCGCATCGCCTTGCTGTGCCCTGACGATAAGGTCGTTTGTTATGTTTGTTTTGTCTGCCGTATTCATTTCAGGCGTTTGATCTGTTTTGTAAGTGTGACTACGGTTCCCCCGCCCTTTTTGCTTTTAACGCTAACGCTGTCACAAAAGCTTTCCATAACCGTAAAGCCCATGCCGCTACGCTCAAGTTCGGGCGAAGTGGTAAACAGAGGCTCCCGCGCACGCGCGATATCCTCAATGCCTACGCCCTTGTCTTTTATACGCACCGATAAGCGTCTGTTTTGGTCGTATTCGCAGGATATGTATATCTCGCGGACGCCTTTAAACCCGTCGGGATATGCATGAACTATGCAATTTGTCACCGCCTCGCTGACCGCTGTTTTTATATCGGCAAGTTCGCTTACCGCGGGATCGAGTTGTGCGGCAAACGAGCCCACAAGCGAACGCGCCAAACC
>CAYOCM010000119.1:0-1630 GCA_964402515.1 uncultured Ruminococcus sp.
TCTATAACTCTGCGCACGGGAGTGAGGAAAAGGCTGATATACAGCAAAAACGCCGTAAAATCGCCTATATCTATTCTGCCGCCGAGATAAAACAGACCGCCCGCCGCTATAACTACGAGATACATTATGTCGGTAGAAAGCGTCATCACGGTGTGAAATCTTCCCATCGCTTCCAAAGCGCCGCTGCGCGCTTTTACAAACTTGCCGTTGCCGTCGTCAAAGCGTTCTGTTTCATGCTGCAAAGCGGTGTATGCACGCGAAACGCGTATGCCGGAAACCGCAGTCTCGACGTCGGCGTTGACCTCGGCGATTTTTTCGCGGCTGATGCGAAACGCTTCACGCATACGCAGACGCATCAAAACCGCGACCAGCACCAAAAACGGCAGAAACGCAAAGATTATCAGCGTCAACTCAAGGTTTATGCCCGAAAGCATTATAAACGAACCTATAAACATTACGACGGCCAAAAACAGGTTTTCGGGGCCGTGGTGCGCAAGCTCGGATACGTCAAACAGGTCGTTCATCAGCCTTGACATTATAGTGCCGGTCTTTGTGTTGTCAAAATATTTAAACGGCAGTTTTTGCAGATGCTCAAACATATCGTGCCTCATCTGTGCCTGCATTCTGACGCCCATGACGTGGCCGTAATACGAAACGATATAATTCATTATCGCCTTGAGCAGATACACCGCCAATAATATGCCGCACCAGATGAGTATATTTGTCAGATCTTTGTCGGGCACAAAAACGTTGATGATGTTTCGCGCGATCATGGGGTAAAAAAGATCTGCCGCCGCAACTATCAGCGCACAGAACATATCAAACGCAAAAAGTTTTTTTACGGGCTTATAATAAGCAATAAATCTCTTGATCATGATATCTCTCCTTACCCTTAAATTATAACACCGTGTCGTTTTTTTGTCAATCGCGGCGAAAAAAACAAAAGCAAGTGCGCTGCACTTGCTTTTATCTTAAAAACACAGATCGGCGTTATTTGACCTCAAACTCGCAATAAAGCGTTTCGTCATATATATCCTTGACAAGACGGTATTTGCCTTTTTCAAAGCCGGAATCGAGTCCGAAATCGGATGCATATATTGACATCGGGCCTTCGACTTGGCCGTTTGCAAGCGGCAGAGCTTTTGCCAAAGCACCTCTTACGCAGTAATCGTCGGCAAATTTCATCTGCTCATAATTGCCGTCGGCGTTCTCTTTTTCAAGAGTATATGCCAAATCATATTCAAATGCCGCTCCGTCAGAACGCCTTATAAAAAAGCTGATTATCATTTTGCCGGCATTAGGCTGTTCGGTTACGGTGACGGTAAAGCCTCCCGGTGCGGGAGCAGGAATCTCCGATTCATCGGCGATGCCGTCATCCGAGACCGCAGGCAAAGAATCATTGCCTTCGTTAGGCGCAGAACCGCCGTCGGGCTGCTCGGGGGCACAGCAACAAAGCAGTACACTAAGCAAAAGCAGAATGCACAAAAACGTTGCTTTGTATTTTGCTACCATATCAGTCACCCTGATAAGGCACCGAGACCGTTTCGGTCGTGCGAGCGGAACCCGCACTGCCGTAATAGGTGACGGTTTCTTCTTCACCCGTGTCGCAGTTGTAGGTTACGAGAACAAG
>CAYOCM010000120.1:0-1616 GCA_964402515.1 uncultured Ruminococcus sp.
TTGTAAACATTTGCGGTTTTTCTTATTTTTTCGCACAAACTACTTGACTTCACCATACAAGGGCAACGGCAAAAAATATCCGTCCGCGTCTTGACATACGGCGCGGTTTTGGTTATAATGTAAAAAAATAAACGCTAAAGGAGCTGTTTTGATATGAAAAAAGTTATCACCGTACTGCTGCTGGCAGTTATGCTTACCGTTTCGCTCGCAAGCTGCAATTCGCAGAGCACCAAGGTCACCGTCAGATTTGTCACTTGGGAGGATGCAGACGTTAAAAAAGAACAGGTCATTTATGAGACCGAACTTGAGATAACCACCTCAAACCCCTCGCTCTATACGGTCCTCGAGCAGGCAAACAAGGCTAACGCCGAGATCGCTCCCGTTTACGGCGAAGCCGAAGACGGCTCGGTAACCCCTCCGCACGAGTTTTTCGGCAAAAAAGAAGGCAACGAAGACAATACCAGATATTCATGGGTCACCTACTGCACCGACGCAGACACTCAGCTTAACGACAAATCCACCTCGGTCAAAGACGACGAGTGGAGCAATGTTATAACCGACGGCAAAGTCATCACTTTTGTCTATATCTCATTTGAGATGTCCGACGACTGATATTGATTAATATTCGCATTAAAACAACCCGAGCGATCATCATCAAAATCGCTCGGGTTGTATTTATATTTATATACTTTTTGTCAAACTCCGGCGATAGCGAATATATAGTCGTCGCTGCCGTCAAATTTGATAGAAAAACGTTTTATCGACACGCCGTTAACTTTTGTCGAAAACTTATCGCCGTCGCATACCGAAAAGTTGGGAAAATCCGATACGCCGGTGCCCATATATTTAACATAAGCCTCTTTGCGCGTCCAAACTTTTACAAACCTCGACATATCGCCCTCGCCGCGACGCACAAATTCGGCTTCGTCTTCAGAAAAGAATCTTTCGGCAACAGCCTGTGCGTCAAGTTTGCTTTGTTTGAATCTGGGCAGATATTCGCCGTCGATGCCTATCTGTACCGACGAGACCACGCACAGCATAACCTCGCCGCAGGTGGTTATCGAAATATATTTTTTTGCCTCGGTACCGACTATCGAAGGCACACCCTTGGCCGAATATTCAACGGCGGCGTTATCGCCGTAAAAGCCTTTTACCGCCTCGTTGACCAAAGTATGACGTGTCTGCTTATCGTCGGGATTGGCTAAAACAAATGTTTTAAGCTCCATATTATTTATACCTCCTGCGGTGTCTGTTCCGCGTTATCGGTGTCTGTTTGTTCTGTTTGGTCCGAACCGTCGGCATCGGCATCGTTTTTGACTATCGCAAAGCCTATGACCTTTGAATCTGCGTCAAGTCTCATTGCAATAACGCCGGCCGCCGACCTGCCGTAGACGGGTATCTCGTCGATACGGGTACGGATTATCACACCCGAATCGGTCATCAGCATTATTTCCTGACCTTCGGATACCGCCGCAATGCCGCAGAGTGCGCCCGTGCGAGCGTTTATCTTATGGCAGATAACGCCCTTGCCGCCGCGGTTCTGCACGCCGTATTCCGCAATGTCGCATCTCTTGGCAAATCCGCGCTCGGTAACGGTTATCAGGCTTCTGTTATCG
>CAYOCM010000121.1:0-1605 GCA_964402515.1 uncultured Ruminococcus sp.
ATATAAAATTTTTGTTTTTCATTCTGCATTTATATCTTCCTCCTTGTCGTTTCTGTTATCGTTCAACTTTGTCCTGCGCAGTCGGGCAAAAAAATCCGAAAGCATCTTTGAACATTCGTCGCCCAAAACTCCGCCGGTGACGTCGCATTTGTGGTTTAACTCAAGTTTGTCGACGCCCACGGTGGTATAAGCGCCGAAACGTCTTTCGGTCGAGCCGTATACCACACGGTCTATGCGTGACGCGATTATCGCACCCGCGCACATCACACACGGCTCGTGCGTGACATAAAGCGTGCAGTTTTCAAGCCGCCAACTGCCGCATATGCGGCAAGCTTTGTTTATCGCTTCGATCTCGGCATGGCACAGCACATTTTGCTTTGCTTCGCGTCTGTTGCGTCCCCATGCTATTATTTTGCCGTCTTTGACTATTATCGCGCCTATGGGTACTTCGCCGTATTTTGCTGCAAAACGTGCGTAGCGCATCGCAACGCGCATATATTTTTCGTCCGTCATACAAAATACCTGTATATCAGCGAAACGGCATATGCTATGCAGAATATTGCCGTCGCGTAAGCGCATCTGCCCGATAACTGTTTTGCGGCATCGATAATACCGCGATATCCGCTGTTGTGCGGCGGTGCGAGATCCACAAGCCGTTTTATTCTTTTGCGATCTATAAATCGCATTATCAGGTAAAAAACGGCAAAAAGGCAAAGTGCTTCTACCGCAACCGAAGCAAAGACAGATATTATAATAGCATCTGTGTCGCCAAATTGCAACAGGTAAGTTAACGCAAACGATATGGCGTTATTTAAAAAATGTATCAGCGCGCCCCACCATATGCAACCGGTCTGTGCATAAAGTTCACCAATAAGCAATCCCATCACCGTGGCAAATATCGCTTGGATGGGGTTGACATGCGTCAAGCCGAAAAGCACCGACGAAATTATCAGTGCCTGCGTTTTGCCATAAGGTATAAGCGAACCCATTAGCATACCGCGAAACATAATTTCTTCCGCTATGGCGGGTAATACGGCGATGTATATAAGATACAAAATTATTCCCGGTACCGATGTGGGCAGGTTTTCAACAGCGGTTTCGGCAAATCTGTCCGTAAATCCAAACAGCAGGTTTGCCGCAAGAGACGATATATATCCCATGCCTATTGCAAACGGAATATATGCAAAAATATTTATATCCGGCTTTTTTGAGGGCAAAGCGCATACGTCTTTTAATTTTCTGCGGCAGAATATGCGAGGCAAAATCGTCGGCAGCAAAATCGCAAGAGCCGAAAGTATTATCGAAACAAGCATTGAAACGGTCTCGCGTACCGCCGTTTCGTTTTGCGGCGAAGGGTCTATTGCCTCTATCAAAGCAAGCAGCGGCTGTCTGAGCAGAGCATATATATAATTGAGAGAAAATATAAGTGCCAGACAAAAAGACACCGACAAAAGCACCGTTGCCAAAGTGCGCGCATAGTGCTTATCGGTCATTTTTATATCGTGATTAATTTGATCAATGTATTTGTTCATTTTAAATAAAACCAAGCCCCCACGGAGCGATAACGCTCCGTGGGGATAAACAAAAGTCTGATTAACCGTTATT
>CAYOCM010000122.1:0-1504 GCA_964402515.1 uncultured Ruminococcus sp.
ACCGAGCAGCAGACTGCCCTGCGCGAGGCAATATTGAATGCTTATCCCGATGCGGATCCCGCAAGCGAACAGTTTACCAACATCGCCGCAAGCATAGGTGCTTCGACTACCAAAAAGGCTGTTTTGGCGGTTGTCGTTGCAATTGCTTTGATGCTGATATACATTTGGATCAGATTTGACCTTAATTCGGGCCTTGCCGCGGTCATCTGCCTTGCACACGATATGTTTGTTGTGCTTATAGCTTATTCGCTGTTCGGCATTCCCGTAAATTCAAACATCATCGCGGTATTGCTTACTATACTCGGCTATTCTATCAACGCAACGATCGTATTGTTTGACCGTGTGCGTGAAAACAAGCGCAAACATTCGGGCGAGATGAGTTTCGGCGACATAGTAAACAACTCAACTCACGAAACTTTAAGGCGCAGCATATTTACCACTCTTACGACATTGGTCACCATCGGCATGATATTCATCATGGGCGTCGACAGCATACGCAATTTTGCATTCCCTCTCTGTGTGGGCATCGTTGCCGGCCTGTTCTCGTCGGTATTTATGTCGGGTATGCTTTGGGACACTCTCAACAAGGTTATAAAACCGAGAGCAAAAAAGAGCAAAAAGGCTTAATCGTATTTAATCAAGCAGGCTGCCGCATCGGCGGCCTGTTTTGCAATAAAAAAGGAAACAACCGATATGTATGATCTCAGCAAAATACGCAATTTTTCAATAATAGCGCATATAGACCACGGCAAGAGCACGCTTGCCGACAGACTGCTTGAAGAGACCGGTGCCGTTGCCAAGCGCGAGGTCGCCGAGCAGATGTTGGACAACATGGACCTCGAGCGCGAACGCGGAATCACTATCAAGGCCCGTGCCGTAACATTCGAATATACGGCAAAAGACGGCGAAACTTATGAGTTTAACCTTATCGACACGCCGGGCCATGTTGACTTTAATTATGAGGTCTCACGTTCTTTAAAGGCATGCGAAGGCGCGGTTTTGATAGTCGACGCTACGCAGGGAGTTCAGGCTCAGACATTGGCGAACGCATTTCTTGCCGTTGACAACGACCTTGAGATACTGCCGGTAATAAACAAGATAGATCTGGCAAGCGCCGATATCGACAGATCAAAGCACGAGATCGAAGATATAATAGGCGTTCCCGCCGACGAAGCACCCTGTATTTCGGCAAAAATGGGCATAAATATAAGCGACGTGCTTGAAAAAATCGTCACCGATATCCCCGCCCCCAAAGGCGACAGAGACGCAGAGCTTAAAGCTCTGATATTTGACAGTTATTATGACGCATACAAAGGCGTTATAGTATATATTCGCGTTATGGAAGGCTGTATAAAAGTCGGCGAACGAATAAGGATGATGCACAAAGGAGCCGAATTTGAGGTAGTTGAAGTGGGTACACTCTCGGCATTCAACCTTCAAAAGCGCGATGCGCTGTATGCCGGAGAAGTCGGCTATTTCACCGCCAGCATAAAAAGCATCAGCG